>JBBQXV010000018.1:0-60261 GCA_038209335.1 Polyangiales bacterium
AAGAGAGTCACGAACGACGAGAAGAGCGACGCGACCGACTCGCCGTCCTTGCCGAAGAGCGGTCGTAAGGCGTAGGAATCAACTCGCTGGGTGGGTCAACTTCTGACCGGCGAATGGGTCAGTTTCCGAGCGGCGCCAGCAGTGGTTCGCGTCGGAGGTCACGGTGCTCACGGATGGAGGCGGCTGGGATATCCACTCGTTTACGCGAGGGATGTAGGAGATGCGAGCGCTCGCAGTGCGCTCGGTGTGCGCTCGGTGCGGCAGTCGCGTCGGCGACGAAAGACTTCAGCATTCGTCGCCGCATCGCTGGCTGGATCCTTGCTGAACGATCCTCCGTTCGGCCATGGCGCTCCCCGCATTCGCTCGCTCTCCGCTGCGCGCAGAGCACGATTCTGGGATCCGCGCCGTCGCCGCTCCCCCGATGCCCCGCGACTTTCTCGGCCAACCCCCCTCTGCTAGGCTTCGCCTCTTACGGGAGGAGGGGGCGGACGCCGCCGAAACGGAGATGGCAGACACCGAGCTAGAGCTTCGCGCCCAGGCCCGCGTCGGCAGCGTTCTTCGGGGCAAGTACCGCCTCGACGGCGTCATCGGCATCGGCGGCATGGCCGTCGTCTACCGCGCGATGCACCGCAACCAGGCGGAGTTCGCGGTCAAGATGCTCCATCCGGAGCTCTCGATCCGCGAAGACATTCGCACGCGCTTCCTTCGCGAAGGCTACGCCGCCAACTCGGTGAAGCATCCGGGCGCGGTGCTCGTCGTCGACGACGACGTAGCCGAAGACGGCTCGGCGTTCATCGTGATGGAGCTCCTCGCCGGCATCGGTTGCGAAGAGCTCTGGATGCAGTCGGGGCGTCGCTTGCCGGCGAACGTCGCGCTCGCGATCGCCCATCAACTCCTCGACGTGCTCGCGTCGGCGCACGCGAAAGGGATCGTCCATCGCGACATCAAGCCCGCGAACCTCTTCATCACGCGCGACGGCACGGTCAAGGTCCTCGACTTCGGGATCGCGCGCGCGCGCGACGCGATGGCGAGCCACGGGCAAGCGACGGGGACAGGGATGCTCCTCGGCACGCCGGCGTTCATGGCGCCCGAGCAGGCGCTCGCGAAGTCGAGCGAGATCGACGGACAGACGGACGTGTGGGCGGTCGGGGCGACGATCTTCTCGCTCATCACGGGGACGATCGTGCACGAGGGCGAGAACGCTCCGCAGATCATGGTGAAGGCCGCGACGCAGGCGGCGCGATCGCTCGCGACCGTCGCGCAGGTGCCGCCGCAGATCGCGGCGCTCGTGGATCGGTCGCTCGCGTTTCACAAGAACGAGCGCTCCGGTAGCGCGGCCGAGCTTCGCGATGCCATCGTCGAGACGAGCATGGCGTGCTTCGGCGAGCCGCCGTCGCGCTCGGTGATCGCGCGGCACGTCGCGTCGCTGGATGCGGCGATGTCGCCGACGGCGTATCCGGATCCGCAAATGCTCGCGCAGTCGGCGGCGGCGGCTTCGGCTGCGCCGGCGCGTGTGTCGGCGGTGTCGGCTGCGCCGGCGTTTGTGTCCGCGGCGCCGTACGTGTCGGCAGCGCCGGCGGCGTCGGTCGCGCCGTTGCCCAGGGTGATCTCTCAGACGATGCCGCTCCAGCCGACGCCGCTCCCGGCGCACGCGCCGCCGATGGTTCACATGCCGCCGCGGAATCTGGCGGGTGGCACGACCGCGTCGCCGGTGTCGAGCGATCGTGGTGACGACGTCGCTCCGCTTCCGCCGCGAAACAGCGGGCGCACGATCGCGATCGTCGGAGGCGCGGTCGGGCTCGTCGTGATGCTCGCGGTGGGAGGCTTCGTCGTGAAGTCGTCGATCGATTCGAAGGACGCGGCGCGCGCGGCGGCCGCGGCGTCGGCGTCGGTCGCTGCGATTCCGTCGGCGAGCGTTGCACCGGCGACGACGGCGAGCGCGACGCCGATTGCCACCGACGCGGGCACGACGGTCGCCGTCGGATCGTTGCCTATCGCGAGCGCGGCGTCTGCGCCGCAGAGACCTCTCGGCGCGCCCGGCGCGTGGCGACCGCCGCCGATCGCGAGCGCGGTTCCGTCCGCGGCGCCACCGACGCCGCCGAAGCCGACGGCAAAGCCGGACTGCAATCCGAACTACTACCTCGATTCGAACGGCGAGAAGCACTTCAAGCCGCAGTGCTTCTAGCAACGCAAGGAGACTCCGTGAGGCGTCGCTCGCGATGGGGTGTCACTGTGTCCTCGCTCGGCGTGCTGCTGCTCGCTGGGGGCGGCGCGTGCGTCGGCAACGAGCCGCAAGTCGGAGGCGCGGCAGACGCGGGCGCCTCGGACACGAGCGCCGACACGAGCGCCGATGCCGTCGTCGACACGAGCGCCGACGCCAGCGTGGACACCGCAGCGGACTCCGACGCGGGTCCGGCGTGCGACGTGACCAAGCCGTTCGCCCCCTCGCAAATCGTCGCGGGGCTCTCGGCGACTGCAAGCGGTACCCGTCTCTCTGCCGACGAGCTCACGGTCTACGTCACGCAAGCCGCTCTGCCCGACTCCGGAATGAACGCGCAGTTGTTCGTCGCCGTGCGCGCGACACCCGCGGGTGCGTTCGGATCGGCCCTCAGCGTCGGCGCGGCCAACTCGTCGACCGACGACAACTTCGCGCCGACCGTCTCTGCAGACGCTCTCACGCTGATCTCCGCGCGGAGCGGCCCAGGCTACAACAGCATCTTCATCGCGACGCGGACGTCCACCGCCGCGCAGTTCGGATCCGGTTCGCTCCTCGCCGGTCCCGTCAACACGACAGGACCCTTGGACTACAACGGGTCCCCGTACCTGCAGCCGGACGGCAAGCTGCTCTTTTTCACGCGCGGCGTGTCCGGCCTGGGGGGCGAGATCTTCCAGTCCGCCTTCTCGGGCGGTGCATTCCAGACGCCGACGGCAGTCGCCGAGCTCAACACGGCGGCGCAGGAGACGGCGAGCGTCATCACGTCCGACGCGCTGACCGTCTACTGGGCTTCGCAGCGCACCGATCTGATGGCGCACGGTGGGTACGACATCTTCATGGCTTCGCGAGCGCGTGCGACCGATGCGTTCTCGAATCTGCGTAACGTCGCCGAGCTGAATTCGGCGTCGGACGAATCGCCGTCCTGGGTCTCGGCGGATGGGTGTCGTCTCTACTTCAGTGGGCCGGGTGGTACTCGTGTTGCGAGTCACCAGCGATGAGATTCCTACGCTTGCTCGAAGATCTCGTCCGTCGAGCGCGCGCCAATCGCGTCGGCAAGGTCGCGGTACGGTCCGACGACGATGCGCACGGAGACTTCTTACGCTTGCGCGAAGACTTCGTCGGCGGCGCGCGCCGTCGCCGCACGCGCGATCCATCGATCGAGAACGTCCAGATCCGCGCAGCTTCGCGCGCGCTCCGCTTGCTCCGCAGTCATGACCAGCCCGCGCGCATCGAGAATCGTTCGGAGCGCGTCGAGCTTCGCTTCGGCGCGTCCGCGGGCGACACCGGTCACGATCCCGCGCTCGATGCCCCTCTCGATGCCCTGATCGAAGCCGTACTCGACGAGCTCCTCGATGACGATCGGGCCCAGCTGTTCTCGGTTCATCGCGCTCACCATCTCATTGTAACGGCCGCTGACCATGGCGGCAACGGCGGCCATGTGCCTGTGCAGCCAGGATGCGTTGGTTTCTCGAAGCGAAGCGGCGACGCGCGCGCAGAGCTCGTCGCTCGTAAGCTCGCCGCGGTCTGCTCCGGCCGCGAAGCAGACGATCGCTGGGTCCGCCAAGAGCCCCACGGCCGGGAGCTCTGCCAATACAATGTGCGTGATGCGCACGACGACGTTGCCGTGCCGTACGGTCGCGCGCCGCTGCGCGCCTGGCGGCCGCAGCCAGAGCGCGACCGTGTCGACGTGCGCATCCCAGTGACGCAAGGCCAGGTGCAGGTGGTAGCGCACGACGCGATCGAGGAACCTCTCGTCGCGGTAGGCTTGCGACTCGACGTGAAGGATCGGCCCGTTCTCACCGCCCACGCGCGCGACCCAATCCGCTTCGATCGCGGGGGCGAGGGAGGGAAGATGCGCGTCGAGGCTCTCGACGTCGTCGAGGCGCGCCGTCGGCGGGAGGAGACGCGGCTCGGCGAATCGAACGAGCGATCCGATGGTTCTCGGGGAGGCGCGGGCGGTGGCGCGGAACGCCCGATCGGAGGACGGCATCGCGGCGCGCCATCGCAAAGGAAGTGCCGAGGCGGGCGCCCTCGTTTCTCTCGATCAATTCGTGATCGTGGGGGTGTCCGGGACAGTCTTCAGGTGTCCTCGGACACCTTCGGGTTCTACGAAGAGAGAGTACGAAATGCGACGTGACTTCGTTCTTGCAGTTCCGATCGCCGCCTTCACGGCCCTCGCCGCCTGGCACCCATCGCCCGCGCATGCCGCCGATCCCACGACCGCCGACTGCCTCGGCGCGAGCGAAGCGTCGGTGAAGCTCCGCACGGAGCACAAGCTCCGCGACGCGCGCGCGCAGCTGTTGACGTGCGCGGCCGCGAGCTGCCCGGCCGATATTCGCGCGGAGTGCTCGCGTCGCGTGGAGCTCGTGAACGCCGCGATACCGACGATCGTCTTCGAGGCGAAGGACGGCGCTGGGAACGATCTCGTCGCAGTGAAGGTGACGATGGACGGGCGGCCGCTCGTCGAGCGGCTCGAGGGGACGGCGATCTCGCTCGATCCGGGCGAGCACAAGTTCGTCTTCGAGGTCGCGGGGCAAGCTCCGGTCACGAAGGTGCTCGTGCTTCGAGAGAGCGAGAAGGATCGGCGCGAACGGATCGTCATCGGCCCTGCGCCGAGCACGACCACGACTCCCCCCGCAGGCACGGGCGTCACGCCGCAAGTGCCGCCACCGGGCGGAGACTCGGGCGCGGCGACAGTGGCTCCGCCGGAAGATCACTCGACGCGACGGATCGTCGGCTTCGTCATCGGCGGGCTCGGCGTAGGCAGCGGCGTCATCGCCGTGCTCGAGTTTCTGACGGCAAGCTCGCGCGATCAGAAGAGCAAGGACGCGGCGGCGTCCAAGGATGCCGCCGTGCAAGCGACCGTGAGCACGCTGCATGATCAGGCGACGCAAGCGCAGACGTTCGGGCTCATCTTCGGAGGCATCGGGCTCGCCGCGATCGGAACGGGGATTGTTCTCATTGCGACGTCGGGGACCGGGAGCGCGGAGCCGGCGAAGCCGGCGGTGACGACGCGGGTTTGGGTGAGGCCGATGGTGGGGGCGCAGGGGGGCGGGTTACAGTTGGGAGGTGTGTGGTGAGGCCAATGCGGATCGCATCGAAACGATTGGCACTCACGGCGTTGCTACTCGCGGATGTCGTCGCATCCGTCGGCGTCGGCTGCGTCGGCAGTGAGCCGCAGGTCGGTGGCGGCCTTGACGCGGGCGTCGAGACCGGGAGTGACGCGGGCGGCGCCGTCGAGGGCGGCGATGCGACGACGGACGCGATGGTGGGCGACGCCGACTCGAGCGCCGACGCTGCGTGCCCCGACGGGGGTTGCGTCGACGCCGTCGTCGAAGTCGCGGCGGGCGGCGCGATTGAGCTGCGTAGTCCTTCGATCGGGCAAGGTGCGCTGCTGGGGAGTGAACGACGTCGGCGAGCTCGGCGTCGCGACGACCAACGCCGTGTGCGGCGGACAGCCGTGCAACGTCGCGCCGATCGAGGTCGATGGGCTCACCAATGTCGTCCACGTCTCCCTCGGATACGCACACGGCTGCGCGATCAAGAGCGACAAGTCGCTCTGGTGTTGGGGCAGCAACGACGACGGTCAGCTCGGGCACGATCGCGCGACCGACGCGGCGTGCCCCTTGGCCGGCCACAAGTGCTCGATCGCGCCTCGCGCGGTCGCCGGGATGTCGTCGGCAGACGGCGTCGCTGCGGGTGGAAACAGCACGTGCGCGTGGAGCTCGGGGGCGCTCTATTGCTGGGGGAACAACGGTTCCGGCCAGCTTGGGGTGGTGGGCGGCAGCTTCATGCCGACGCACGTTCAGCTCCCCTCCAGCGTGCGCGCCGCCGCCATCGGCTTCAGTAACCAGTACGGCGACACGAGCACATGTGCGGCGCTTCAGGATGGCTCGGCGTGGTGCTGGGGATCGAACTACCGCGGCCAGCTCGGGCATGATCCTGCGACCGATCCCGACGCGGGGATGAATTCCACGCCGACGCAAGTCGCGTACGACGATCAGGACGCGGGCTTCGCGAACGTGAGCGCGATCGACGTCGGCCGCGCCGCGTGCGGGCTCCGCGCGAACGCGCTCTGGTGCTGGGGAACGCACGGCTACGCTTTGTCCGGCGACGGTACGTGCGACACGAACGTGCACTTCAAACCGTCGCGCGTCGCGCTCTCTAACGTCGCGTCGTTCGTGTCCGCCTACGACGCGCGGTTCGCCATCGATACGACTGGTCAGCTTTGGGCGTGGGGCGACAACAGCTACGGCGAGATCGGCAAAGGGGATTTTCTTGGCACACCGTGCGAAGGGAACGCCATGGTGACCACCACGCCACGCAGAGTTCCCCTCCCCGACGCGGTCGTGATGGTGGCGCGCAAGAACGCCGCGACGCTCGTCCTCCTCCACGATGGGAGCGTCTGGGCATGGGGCGCGAACCAGTACGGCCAGCTCGCGCACGCACCGGGGGTTCCGGCGGGGGACCAATCGTGTCCGGCGTTCACATGGTGCAATCCGACGCCGGGGCGCATCGCGGGGTTGCCGTGACCGGTTCGCCCGATCTGGCGCGGCGATGGGTCGGAGTGCGCGTGATGTTCGCAGAGTCGGTGTGACGTCGCCGCCCCCGGTTCGCTCCCGAACGATTGGACGTCGCGGCAGACGCCCGCCTTCACAGCTTCACGACCACCTCACTCACCACGCTCACATTCCCCGCGAGATCGATCGCCCTCACGCCAATCTTCACCGCGCGCACTCCCTTCGGAATCTCCCAATTCGCGCGCGTCTCGGCGGTGCCCAAGTTGATCTCGAACCTGGGTGGCGCCGTCGTGTCGATCGGATACGCCGCCTCGTACAGCAGCGGCGTGCGCACGTAATCGATCTTCGCTTTCACGTCCTCGATCCACAGCACGTACCGCATCTGCGCGGGCGGCGTCATGTCGTCCGTGGGCGCGCGCACGTCGACGTCGACGCCGTCGGCCTCGCACTCCACGTGCATCGTAACGATCTTCTTCCCCGGCACCTGCGTTGGAACGTTGCTCGTCGCGCGCACGATGCCGTTCCACGTCGGCGCGGTGATGTCGGTCGCGCTGCCCGTCGTGAACGTGCCGACGACGCGCGGTCGCGTCGCACCGTGCTCCTCCACGTACCAAACGTCGTAGCGCGTTCGCGCGCGCAGCGGCGCCGACGGAACGAGCTCCACCGTCGCGATCGCGAGCGAACGAAGCTCGCGTCGCGTCGTCGCGATGTCCTCCGGCGGCGCGCCCTTCGTCGGCGCCGTGCGCAACACCAGATCGAACTGACCCTTCGCGCAATCACGCGACGAAGGTCGCGCGCACGCGATGTCGATCGTTTCCCATGCCGCTCCGAGGGTGACCCAAACATGCGTGTTGATCGGCGCGATGCCGTCGCCGAACGGGACGACGTCGACTTCGGCGGAGCCGCCGCAGATCGCGTCGGCGCGCGGGGCGGCGAGCGTCGCGATCGAGATCACGACGAGCGCGAGCGCGAGCGCGATCGGAGGACGACGACGCATCACGCGATCGTAGCCAGGATAAGGTGCGTGCGTGGGACCGATCGCGCGCGATGTCTCGTTCGTCGTCGTCGCATGTGCGGCGCTCGCGTGCGGACGCGATGACGCGCGTCGCCCGATGGCGCCCCCCATCGCCGTGAGCGTCGCGCTCGCCGTCGACGCGGGCGCCCCGCCGATCACCGCGCCGAGCGGAGCGCGCGCGCGCGGCGAGCTGTCCGTGAGCTTCCTCTCCGAGACGGGCGGGTACTCGGGATCGAGCGCGACGCCCGATCCCACCGACACCGTGCGCCCTTGCTACGCGCGCGCGCTCCGAGAAGACCCGTCGCTCGTCGGATGGATTCGCGTCCGCGTCGCCGGCACGCAAGGCCCCGCGTCGTTCGAAGCGGAGCTCCTCGACAGCTCCGACCTGCCCGCGTCGCTCACGTCGTGCGTCGTCGCGGCGATCCGCACGCTTCGCGCGAATCATGGCGAGTGGGTTCCTCCGCGCATCGCGTACGTTAGCTTGCGATGACAAAGCCAACGGCGACGCCCAAGCGCGGTCCGTGGATCGCGATCGCCGCCGTCGTGGCGTTGCCGTTCGTGGCGTGCGGAGGCTGCGGCGTGTACGGCGTCCTCAAGATCCGTTGGGCGAAGACCACCGCGCACGCGTACTGCGACGAAGACGTCGCGATCGGCGCGCCGATCGTCGGGCTAGAGGCGAAGGCTCTCGCGCGCGGACTGCAAGTGATCGACGTGCCGCCGGATCCCGCCGCCACGCCGCCAAAAGACGGCCGCTTGATGGCCTGGGAAGGCTTCGTGTTCGCGCGGCATTTCTGCAACGTCGAGCACGACGGCAAGAGCGTCCTTGCGAAGAGCACGAGCTCTCTCGACTGACGCGCGCGCGGGAGCATCGAGCCCGTGTGCGCGGATCACGCGCCACACGTCCGAGCGCGCGGCGGCGCGTCATCCCCTCGTTCGTCGGCGCGAGCGCAGGCGAACACGAGACGCCCGCCGCGCATTCCTCGCGCGTAGTCTCTCGCCATGCTCTTCATGATCATCGAGCGCTTCAAGAACCGCGACGCCCGCGCCGTCTACGCACGCGCGCGCGACAAAGGGCGCATGCTGCCCGACGGCGTCACGTATGTGTCGAGCTGGGTCGAGACGAATTTCGATCGATGCTTTCAGCTCATGGAGACCGCAGACGCCCGTCTGCTCGACGTGTGGATCGATCGATGGCGCGACCTCGTCGACTTCGAGATCGTCCCGGTGGTCACGTCCGCCGAGGCGTCCGCAAAGATGAGCGGCGCCGAGTAGCCGCGGTGCTCAATTGCATTTGCCCGACCAGATCCCGCAGCACTTGCCGTCCTTGTTGATCTTGCCCGGCTCCTTCAGTCCGTTGTCCATGTCGTAACTGCAGTCGTCGCCCGTCGCGCGCGGTGCCTTGCGCATCTCGGACGATGTCTCGCCCTTTCCGTCGGGCTCGCCGTCGGGCGCGGCGCTGCAGTGAAGGAGACCAAGGACCGAACCGACGATGACGAGCACGCACGAGATCTTCTTCATGATGGAACCTCCGCGCGCCCCTAATCCACGATGCGTGCCGCGCGTGGGCGTTGCGGAAATAGGCGGTTTCGTCGCGCGCCGAGGCCGGCGCTGCGCGATTCGCGCAATGGCGTGCGCGAGGTGCGCGAACGGGCGCTGGCGAGCTTGCGCAATGCGCGTAGCTCAAAAACGGATCTTCACGATCCCCGACGTGAGGAGCCATCCGACGGCTCCACCAACGACGAGCGTCACCAAGACGATTAGCAACGACACGCGCGCTGGCGGAGCAGCGCGCTGACGCCACGCGACGGGATTTTTCCTGAGCAATCGCTTCGCGAGCAAGAGCGCGAGACGGCTCTCCGGCGCGACGCCGAAGATCGCGGCCATGCACCTGATCGCCAGCTCGTTCGCACCGACCGCATCCGTCGACGACTCGGCATGCGCGAGTGCGCAAACGAGCCCGAGGTTCGGCGGCAGGCTGCCGGCGTCTTCGACCTTTCCGAGATCCTTCGCGACGCGCGACCAGTCTCCCCGAACGAGCGCTTCCTCGACGCCTTCGATGCGCGGATCGACGTTCGTGACTCGACTCGATGGCGGCGCTTCTTCGTGAGGCGCGGGCGCACCGACGACTTCGGGTGATGTGTCGGGAGACGCTTCGATCGCTCCTGACGGGACGTTGACGACGTCGGTCGGGGCCGGCGCGATCGGCGCGGGCGCGTCCGGCCTCAGCGACTCGGGTTCGGCGCGCGGATCGATTCGTCGAGCCATGAACCGATCGTCGCACGAACCACCCCGGACGGTCCAAAAGCTCAATTTCACGTCCTCGCCAACGTTTTGTCGCAACCCCGGGGACGTCGGCACCGATATCTCTCTCATGAGCAGCCGAATGGCGATGCGCCCGATCGTTCTCACCCTCCTCGTCCTCTCCCTCGCGCTCGCGTGGTCGTCACGCGCCCGCGCCGAGGATCCGCCGAGCCTCGACGCGTTCGATCGAACGATCACCGCCGAGCTCGTGGCGAAGAACCCCGAGGCCGCCACCGTGTTCGCTGCGGCCAATGCGGCGCGGGAGCGCGGTGACCTCTCCGCGGCGGCTGCGGGCTACACGCGCGTCCTCGCGCTCGTGCCCGAATTCGTCCACGCCAAGCGCCGCCTCTGCAGCGTCGAGTCGCGGCGCGGAAACCGAGGGCGCGCGATCACGCTCTGCCGCGAGGCGCTTGCCGCGAAGGACTCACCGGAGAATCACGGCGCGCTCGCGCTCGCGCTCGTGACGTCGAAGGACGACCTGCCGAGCAACGTGCGCCTCGAAGCGATGGACCACGCGAAGCTCGCGGTCGCCGCGAAGCCGGACGACATGCACACGCAGGGCATTCTCTGCGAGGTCGCCATCGCGACCGGCGACGTCGCGACGCTGCGCAGCTGTTCGGCCAGGCTCGTGCAGCTCGCGCCGAACGAATCCTCGACCCACATCTTCGTCGCCATCGTCGCCGCGTCCGACGGACGCAAAGACGACGCGCGGGCCGCCCTCGGCCGTGCGCGCCTCGCCGGCATGCCGCAGGCGGAGCACGACCGCCTGCTCGATCGCATGGAGGACGCGTGGACGCCGCCGCTGGTCTCGATGGCGTACACGGGGCTGAAGGCGCTCGGCGGATGGCTCGGCGGCTTCGCGGTGCTGCTCGTCGCCGGTTGGTTCCTGAGTCGCGCCGCGTTGCGGTCGGCGGAGCGCGTCCCGAGCGAGCCCGGCGGTCACGTTCGCGGGACGGACGCGAAGCTCCGCAAGACGTACCGCGTCGTCCTCTGGATCTGCTGCGCGTACTACTACGCGTCGCTGCCGATCGTCGCCGTCGCGACGCTCCTCTTCGGCGGCGGCGCGATCGTCGCGCTGCTCGCGATTGGTCATGTCCCGATCAAGCTCTTCGCGATCATCATCGTCGTCGCGTTCGCCACGATCGGAGCGATTGTCCGGAGCGTCGTCGTGCGCGGCAAGGACGTCGATCCGGGAGTGCGCCTCGATCTCCACGAGCACCCGAAGCTCGACGCCGCGCTCGTCGAGGTCGCCGGGCGCATCGGCACGCGGCGCGTCGACAACGTCTACCTGACGCCGGGCACCGAGATCGCGGTCACCGAACGCGGTGGCATGTTTCGACAGCTTCGACGCAAGAGCGAGCGCGCGCTCATCCTCGGCGCGGGCGTGCTCTCCGGGATGACGGTCCGACAGCTCAAGGCGATCCTCGCGCACGAGTACGGTCACTTTCACAACGAGGACACGGCAGGCGGCGGCTTCTCGTTCGCGGTGAGACGCTCGCTCATGGTGATGGCGATCAGCCTCGCGCGCGGCGGCGCCGCAGGTTGGTTCAACCCGGCGTGGTGGTTCGTTCGCGGGTTCTACAACGTGTTCTTGCGGATCTCCCACGGCGCTTCGCGCCTTCAAGAGGTGCTCGCGGATCGCTGGGCGGCGTTCGCGTATGGATCGGATTCGTTCGAAGGCGGGCTCCGTCACGTGATCGCGGCGAGCGTCGCGTTTTCGGCGCACGCGGACGCGACGCTCGAAGAGGTCGTGAACGAGAAGCGCGCGCTGACAAACCTGTACGCCTACGCCCCCGCAAAGGCGCCCGACGCGGAGGACGTGCGCAAGAACATCGCGAAGGAGATCGAAGCCGAGCCTTCGCCGTACGACAGCCACCCCGCGCCGCGCGATCGCATCGCGTGGGTGCGCAAGATCGCGGCGGAGGGCGCGCCCGTCGCCGCGGACGACGGTGACGACGCTTGGAGTCTCCTCGCCGATCGCGCGGGACTCGAGCGATCGATGACGAAAGCGGTGCGCGACGACATCTTCGACGCGCACGGAGTCCGCATCCCTTGCGAAACGTGACGAACCGTGACGAACCGCTGTACTCAGTCGAGGCTGGCGTCGTTCACGAACATCGGACACATCCCCGGCGACGCGAGGAAGCAGACGCCCGACGGGAAGTCGCAGCAGTTGACGCCGTGGCCGGGCGCGTTGGGGCAGGTGCTCTGGCACTCGAGATCGGACGTGCAGTGCGCGATGCAGACGCGTCCCGCGTCGGAGACGTTGCCGTCGATGGGCATGCCGTCGAGGAGGCCGGTGTCGACGACGCCGCCGTCGAATCCGGCGTCCGGCTCGGGGCCGAGCTCACTGCCGGTCGCGGCACCGCAGGCTGCGAGAACGACGAGGCAGAGCGGCAGTGCACCGAGTCTGCGCGCGAGCGGGACGGATGTGGCGGCCATGGCGGAAACGCTCTTACCATAGGTGCGTAACCGATGCGTCGACGACGCGAGCGGTGAGCTTGGCGGGACGCCGCGTCGTCCCCATACTCCCGCGCATGATCACGCTCTACGACAACGCGTTCAGCCCCTTCGCGCGCAAGGTGCGCCTCGTCCTCGATCACAAGCGCATCGCGTACGAGGTCGTCGACGGCTTGAGTCGAAAGAACCGCGACGTGCTCGAAGCCGTGAACGGGCGCGTCGAGGTGCCCGCATTGGTCCACGACGGCGTCGTCGTCGTGAACTCGTCGGACATCGTCGCGTACGTCGAGCGCGTTTTTCCCGAGCGCTCGGTCTATCCCGCGTCGCCCGCCGGGTTCGCGCGCGCGCGTGCGTGGGAGCGCTGCTCGGACACCGTGGTCGACGCGATCTTGGTCGACATCTCGTATTGGGTTTGGGCCGAGCGCAGAGACGCGATGCCCGCGGGTCTCAAAGAGGCGGCGCGCGCCGATCTCGAGCAGGTGTACGCGTCGCTCGAGCGCGAGCTCGCTCACGCCGACTTCGTCTGCGGCGAGATTTCGATCGCGGACTTCGCGCTCTTCGCGCAGCTCACCGGGGCCAAGATGCTCGACGTCTCGTTCGACGGCGCGCGCCATCCAAAGCTGTTCGCCTGGTACAAACGCATGCGCGTACTCGACGTGTGCCGAGCGGATCTCGATCGCGCGAAATCGTACTTGAGTCAGGGCCCCGCGGGACTCGACGTCGAGCTCGTGAAGATCTTTTGGCGCGGCGATCGCATCGAGTGGATCCTCGCGCGTGGGTACCACGCTTGGTTCGTGCGCGAGATCGAAGAGGGTCGCGTGATGTGGCCGGGGCTCGGGATTCCGAAGAGCGCGTGATCGCTGCGCGTCACGATTCTCCGCGAATGACAACGCCGCCAACGCCCGGCGTCGCCGCCACGCGCACGTGCACACGGTCCGAGCGATCCGTCTTCGCGAACGCGAGCGCGCGATCGACGATGGCGCCGCCGACGTCGCTCTCGGTGACGGCGAGGCCGCGCGATCTCGGGCGCCTGTCCTTCTTCGCGCGCGCAGCGACGATCTCTCTGGTGATCGTGACACCGACGCGGTGACGGCGAGGGCCGTCTAGAATCCGTCGACGTCGACCCGCGGCTTCTTCGGAGGCGTCGTCGTGGTGGCCGTCGCCGTCGGACGAGGTGGCGGCGTCGACGCAACGGTCGGCGTCGCGGTCGTCGTCGTTGGTGCCTTCGGTGCGGTCGTCTGCACCTGCGGCGCGGTCACCGCGGCGAGCGCGAACGCCGATGCCGGCGTCGGCGCTTGCGCCGTGGTCGCGTCGGGCGACGGTGCGGCCGCGGTCGCCGCGGGCAAACGCAACGTCTTCGCCCATGACCCGAACGTCGCCGTCGCGACCGCGTGCCCTTCGCTCTCCCCGCGCGTCATCGCGACCGCGATCAGCATCACGACCGCGAGCCCCGCGACGGCGCCGGTCACCACCGCGAGGAACGTCGTACGTCGACGCGTCTGCGACAGGGACGTCAGCGCGTCGACCGTCGAATCGCGCGGCAACACGAGCGGCTTCGGCGGCGGCGGGAAGAGCGGCGGCGGCATCGAAAGCGGCTTCGTCGCGAGCGGATCGAGCGCCACCGTCACGTCGCCATCGTCGTCGTCGAACGCCGGGGCGCCGGGTCGGCTCGGAGGCGTCGCGCTCGGTCGGACGTCCATCATCCGCTCCGTCACGGGCGGCGTCGGTACGATCGGTTTCTTCGAAGCCGCGAGCACGCGCGACCCGACGTCGACGATCCCGCTCGACGATTCGGTCTCCGCCGGTTTGAGGAGCTGCGCCATGCGATCGCGTTCGCGCGCTGCGCTGAGCGCGAGCTCGATGGTCTGCTTTCGCCCCGCGGATCGATCGAGGAGATGGTCCGCGATGAACTCCTGAACGTCGTACGTCGACGTCGCCGCGCCAATCTCGGCCATCGCCTGTTCCATCGCCGTCTGCATCTCGGCCGCGCTCGCGAAGCGCCGTTCCTGATCGTGCGCCAGCGCGCGCAGCGCGACGTTGCCGATCGCAGGCGGCACACTCGGCGAAAACGGAAGCGGCGGTCGGCCCGACGTGAGCGCGTGGAGCATCTCGAGCTCGTTCGCGCCCGCGTACGGCGGCCGCCCCGCGAGCACACGATAGAGGATCGCGCCGATCGCCCAGATGTCGACGCGCCGATCCGTCGGCCGCCCGAGCGCTTGCTCCGGCGCCATGTACTTGACCTTCCCCTTCACGAGCCCCGAGCTCGTCTCGCCCGACAACCGATCTTTCGCCTTCGCGATCCCAAAGTCGATCAGCTTTGCGACGCCGCGCGTGGTCACCAGAATGTTCTGCGGCGACACGTCGCGATGGATGACGCCGAGGAGCGCGCCGTCGGCGCTCTTGAGCTCGTGCGCGGCGTGAAGACCGCCGCATGTGTCGGCGAGGATCCGCAGGATGATCCCGTGCGGCACCTTGCTCTCGCGCTTCGACACCGCGGCGAGGAGCTTCGTGAGCGCGTCGCCTTCGACGAGCTCCATGACGATGAAGAGGACGCCGTGCTGCTCGCCGAGATCGAGCGTCTGCGCGACGTTCGTGTGCGCGATGCCCGACGCGATGCGCGCCTCGTCGAGAAACATTTTCTGGAACTGCGGATCGGACGCGTACTTCGGGAGGATCGTCTTGACCGCAACCATGCGCTCGAACCCGTGCTTGCCGCGCATGCGCGCGATCCACACCTCCGCCATCCCACCTTCTGCGATGGGGCAGAGAAGCTCGTACCGATCCAGCCGGTAGCCCGGAACGAGCTGCGGAGACGAGTTGTGCGAGCCGTAATCGAAGTCCACGATCCTCCAAATATCGCGCGGAAGTCTCCCTGTTGCGAGCGTCTTCCGAGCACATTGTGCTAATCTCAGCGGTTGAGCGTGCGTGAGCGCGCGGGAGCGAGTGGATGCAGGCGCATCGAATCGCGGGTTTGGCGTGTTTCGCGTGCTTGCTCGTGGCCTCGCTTTTGTTGGCGTCGTCGTGTGCGCAGGTGGCTGGTCTCGGGGATCTCGAGCGCGTCGATTGCCTCGACGACTGCGACGGGGGCGACGGAAGCGCTGGCGACGACGGGATGACGAACGCCGATGGCCACGGCGGCGGCGACGGTCACGTCGAGGCCGGTTGCCCGACATGCAGCGGAACCACGCCGGTGTGCGACACGTCGACGAACACGTGCGTCGCGTGCGTGTCGAATCCCGATTGCGCGGCGGGGACGGTCTGCGTGAACAAGGCGTGCGTGCCCGGATGCGCCGCCGATCACGCGACGTGCGGAGCCGACGGCGGTGACTGCGACGTCGACGCGGGTATCTGCCGCCAGTGCCTTCGCGACAGCGACTGCGGCGGAACCAAGCCGCGCTGCGATCTCGAAACGTTCCAGTGTGTCCCGTGCTTGCTGACGAACGACAACTGCGCCGTCGGCACGCGCTGCGTGAAGAACGGCGTCGGGATGTTCACGTGCGCGCTCGGGTGCCGCACGATCGCCGACTGCTTCGTCGACGCGGGCGCGGGCGACGGCGGTGGCGACGGCGGCGCGGGAGCGATCGCGTGCTGCAACAACACCTGCATCGACACGGCGATCAACGGCGGCAACTGCGGCAGCTGCGGCAACGCGTGCGGCGGCGACGGCGGCACGGCGACGACGTGCTGCAGCTCGTCCTGCCACGACAAGCAGACCGATCCGAACAACTGCGGCGGGTGCGGCGTCGTCTGCTCGAACAGCCACATGGCGACGCGGACGTGCGGCGCCGGATCGTGCAACGGCACGTGCAGCGTCGGCTTCTCCGACTGCAACACGAACAAGCAGACCGACGGCTGCGAGATCGGCTCAGCGACGGATCCGAACAACTGCGGCGGGTGCGGCACGGTCTGCTCGAACACGAACATGGCGACGCGAACGTGCGCGCTCGGCGCGTGCAACGGCACTTGCGTCGGCGGGACCGCCAACTGCGACAACACCAAGCAGATGAACGGGTGCAACGTCAGCACGTCGAGCGATCCGAACAACTGCGGCGCGTGCGGAACGGTGTGCTCGGGGAACAACATCCCGTCGCGCACGTGCGCGAGCGGCCTCTGCAACGGGACGTGCGCGGCCGGAACGACCAACTGCGACAACACGAAGCAGTTGAACGGCTGCAACGTCGACACGGCGAACGATCCGAACAACTGCGGCGGCTGCGGGATCGTCTGCTCGGCCAACCACATGGGGACGCGCACGTGCGCTGGGGGCGTCTGCAACGGGACGTGCACGGCGGGCTTCTCGGACTGCAACAACAACAAGCAGACCGACGGCTGCGAGATCAGCACGACGACCGACGCGAACAACTGTGGCGGGTGCGGCACCGTCTGTTCGAACAACAACATGGCGACGCGCACGTGCGTCGGCAGCGCGTGCAGCGGCGCGTGCACGGCGGGCTTCACTGACTGCGACTCGAACAAGCAGTCCAACGGTTGCGAGATCGCGACCGCAACGGATGCGAACAACTGCGGCGGGTGCGGCACGGTCTGCTCCGCCAACAACATGGCGACGCGCACGTGCGGCGGTGGCGCATGCAACGGCAGCTGCGTCGGCGGCACCGCGAACTGCGACGGCACGAAGCAGATGAACGGCTGCAACGTCAACACGTCGAACGACGCGAACAACTGCGGCGGGTGCGGGACGAGCTGCTCGAACAACAACATGGCGACGCGCACGTGCGGCGGCGGCGTGTGCAACGGGATGTGCTCGGGCGGCTTTGGCGACTGCGACTCGAACTTGCAAACGGACGGTTGCGAGGTGTCGACGACGACGATCGCCAACTGCAGCGGATGCGGGCTCGCGTGCAACACGACGACGAACACGGCGCGCTCGTGCAACGGCACGACGTGCTCGTACACGTGCAGCGCAGGGCGAGCCGACTGCAACGCCGGCACCGCGCCGGACACCGACGGCTGCGAGTGCGCGCACCCGTCGTGCGGCGGAAACGGCTGCGCGAACTCGACGATTTGCCCCACGACGACGCACTCGAATGGTGAGGGGCAGAGCTTCTACGACTGCACGGCCGTGAGCACGTTCACTCCCGCTCAGGCGATGGAGGCGTGCGCGGCGTACGCGGCATCGCAAGGACAGCCGGCCAGCACGTGCTCCGACGGCTGGACGTGCCCACAGGCCGGAAGCCCGACGACGGTTTGCTACGGCGGGGCCGGTGGCGCCACCTGCACCAACTTCTGCTGGGGGTACACCGCGGGCAAGGATCCGGGATGGGTCGAGCCGTGCACGTGCCCCTTCTCCAAGCTGACGACGTGGAATTGAATCGATGAGCAGTTACGCCCCCAACGCATCGCCGCTCGTTGCGGGCTACAAGCTCGATCGGTACGAGCTGCTCTGCCCGATCGCAGAGGGGGGGATGGCGTCGGTTTGGGTCGCGCGTCTGCAAGGCAAGCACGGCTTCGAGAAGCTCCTCGCGGTCAAGACGATCCTCCCGAAGTACGCATCGGATCTTCGCTTTCAACACATGTTCCTCGACGAGGCGCGGATCGCGTCGCGCATCGAGCACACGAACGTCGCGCAGATCCTCGACCTCGGCGAAGAGAACAGCGTCCTCTATCTCGTGATGGAGTGGGTCGACGGCGACGCGCTCTCCAAGCTTCATCGCGCGGCCGAAGAGAAGGGCGAGATGATGCCGATCGGCGTCGTGCTGCGCATTCTCGCCGACACGTGCGGTGGGCTTCACATCGCGCACGAGCTCCGCGGCAACGACGGCTCGCTCCTCGGCGTCGTGCATCGCGACGTGTCGCCGCAGAACGTCCTCGTGAGCGCGCGCGGCGTCGCGAAGCTCATCGACTTCGGGATCGCGAAGGCGCGCGACCGCGCGGGCGGCGACACGAACACCGGCTTCCTCAAGGGGAAGATCCAATACATGGCGCCGGAGCAGGCGACCGGTACGCAGATCGATCGGCGCGCCGACGTCTGGGCGATCGGCGCCATCCTCTATCATCTGCTCTCGGGTAAGCCGCCGTTCGACGGCGAGAATCAGCTCGCGGCGCTGCATCGGCTCACGTCGGGGCGGCCGCCGGTGCCGCTCTCGCCGCGCGTGCCGCCGGCGGTGGCTGCGGTCGTGCGTCGCGCGCTCACCCACGATCCGGCGAAGCGGTACGCGACGACGCTCGAGATGCAGACGGCGATCGAGGCGGCGATGGTTCAAGCGAA
Source organism: Polyangiales bacterium (assembly GCA_038209335.1). Lineage (GTDB taxonomy): Bacteria > Myxococcota_A > Polyangia > Polyangiales > Polyangiaceae > JBBQXV01. The sequence goes on from JBBQXV010000018.1 coordinate 18,738, forward strand.
GCTCGCGACGACGACGGCCGACGTCGCGGCGTTCTGCGCGGAGCATCTCGCGGATCGCGCGATCGCCCGCAAGCAAGCGGTCGACGGCGCGCTGAAGGCGGCGAAAGAGCGGACGCGCGCGGCGGGGCTGGGCTCGCTCGGATCGATATCGTCGACCGGGCTCGGCTCGAACCCGGGCATCGCGCGCGTGAGCGAGAACGAGGTGTTGCTGACGGTGCCGGAGGGGCGCGCGCGATCGTCGCCGGGGCAGCGCGAAGCGGCCATGCGCAGCGCGCCGATCTCGGAGTCATCGTCCGCGACGCTCGGATCGGCGGGAGCGCTCGCGTCGCCAATGCCGGTCGCGAGCGGCAAGGGGCGGGGGATCGCGATCGCGATCGTCGGAGGCGTCGTCGTGCTCGGAGCAGTGGCGGCGCTCGCCGTCGTGACGCTTCGTGGGTCGAACGACGCGACGCAAAAGGGGAGCGTGAGCGCCTCCGCGCCGCCGGCGATGACGAGCGCAGCGCCGATCGTGCCCGCCGCGGCGACGACGAGCGCGCCGAACGATCCGCCGGCGCCCGACGCGGGCGTCGCGATCGCCGCGCCGACGAAACCGAAGCCCGCGCCTTTCGGCATGCCCGTGGTCGTCCCGACCGCGAAACCGTCCGCGACGGCGCCTCCACCGAAGAAGAAGGTCGATCCCGATGGCTTCTAAACGCTCGCGATTCGCTCGGCCGCTCGGCGTCGCGCTCGCCGCGATCATGACGATGCTCTCCGCGTCCGCGCTCGCCGAGCCGACGGCGACGGAGAAGGACACCGCGCGCAACTTGATGGCCGACGGTCGCAAGAAGCGCGACGCGAACGATCTGAAAGGCGCGCTCAAGAACTTCGAAGCGGCGGACGCGATCATGAACGTGCCGTCGACGGGCTGGGAGGTCGCGCGCACGCAGGAGCTGCTGGGACTGTGGGTCGAAGCGCGTGACACCGCGCTGCGCGTCGGACGTGTTCCGGAGACGCCGCGAGAGCCGCCGGCGTTTCAAGAGGCGCGCACCAAGGCGATGGCGCTCGTCGAAGCGCTCGACGCGAAGATCCCGACGCTCGCGATCACGGTGAAAGGCGCGGCGGACGGCGCGACGATCACGGTGACCGTCAACGAGAGCAAGATCCCCGGCGCCGCGCTCGCCGCGCCGATCAAGGTGAACCCGGGGCATCACGTCATCATCGCGAAGACCGAGACGGCGACCGGCACGCAGGAGATCGACGTCCTCGAGAGAGAAAAGAAGGACGTCACGATCACGCTGACGCCGATCCCCGGTAGCACCACCGCGGTGACGCCGTCGACGGAGACGCCGCCCGAGACTCCGCCCGCGCCTCCGCCGGAGCAGAAGCACACGATGCGCACGGTCGCGTGGATCGGATTCGGCGTCGGCGGCGCAGGGCTCGTCGCCGGAACGATCACCGGACTTCTCACGATGTCGGCGAAGAGCTCGGCGCTCAACGGCTGCCGCGACAATCGCTGCCCGCCGTCGACGTTCAGCGATCTCGACAAGGCGAGCAGCATGGCGACGATCTCGACGGTGAGCTTCGTCATCGCGGGGCTCGGCGCGGGCGTCGGCGTCGTCGCGCTCGTCATCGGCGACAAGCCCGCCGCGCCCGCTCCCGCTGTCGGCTCCTCGCGAACGACGATCACGCCGTGGATCGGCCTCGGCTCGGCGGGCGTGCGCGGATCGTTCTGAACGACGCGCGCGACTACTTCGTCAGCCCGAGGCGAGCCTGTCGCTCGTGCAGCTCGTCGATCTCCTTCTCGTAGATCGTCATCGCATGATCGAAGTGCACGGCGACCTTCTTGAGCCACAGTCCGAGCTCGTCGTCGGCGAGCGGCACCACGCGCAGGACCTCGGCCGTCGCTTCGCGCACCTCGTCGATGTTCTCCGAGATGTGCAGCGCGAGCCGGAGCTTGTCGCCGATATGGACCTCGGTGCGTACGAGGAGGAGCGCGCCCGTCACGCTCAGATCGCGAATCAGCGCGGTCCGCTCTTCGCCATCGGCGCGCCGCAGCGACGCGGGAAAGCAGGCGAGGTGGCGTTCGGCCGTGCGGCGATCGGACGGCGGCGGTTGGCTTTCGCTCATCGAGGTCCCCCCGGAAGCGCGTCGTTGCACGCGCGGTTTCGTCCTACCATGGCCGCCGACCATGCAACGCTTCAAAGCCAAGCTCGAGCCGGTCCCTCACGGCGGGATGTTCGTCGTCGTTCCGGAGAAGACCGCGGTCGCCGCCGGGCTGAAGTACGGAGTGCGCGTGCGCGGCTCGCTGAACGGCGCGCCGTACCGCAGCTCACTGATGAAGTACGGCGGCGTGTTCCACATGGGCGTGCACAAGGCGACGCTCGCGCAGGCGGACGCGCGCGCCGGCGAGCGCGTCGACGTCACAATCGAAATCGACGACGAGCCTCTGCCGACCGACACCGTGCCGGCCGATCTCGCGAACGCGCTCGCGAAGAGCGCCGATGCGAACGCGGCATGGAAGAAGCTCGCGCCGGCGCACAAACGCGAGCACGTGAAGCACGTCATCGAAGCGAAGAAGCCCGAGACGCGCGCGCGCAGGATCGCGAAGACCGTCGAGTCGCTGAAGAACGGACCGCCCGCGCGCCGTACGTGGAAGCCTCGCGCCGAGTGAGAGCGCCGTGTGGGCGCAAACGCGCGGAGGCCCGCAGAGGTTCGTAAAGAACCTCGTGCGGGTCGTCCGAGCTAGGGGAGAACTACGGCTTCGGCGGAGGCGGCGCGTTCGCCGGGATGTCCTTCTTCGGTGTCGGCTTCGCGCCGGCGGGAATCGGCTTGGTCACGGGCGGTGCGGGCACCGATCCGCCGCCAGGCGTCTTCACTTCTTCGTGGCTCGTCGTGCCTTGCGCCTCGATGTGGAACTCGACGCGACGATTCAGCGTGCGACCCGCGTCGGTGTCGTTCGACACGAGCGGATGCTCTTTGCCCATGCCCTTCGCGATGAGACGATTCTTGTCGACGCCGTGCGCGATGAGCCAGGTGACGACCGCCTGTGCGCGTTGTCCCGAAAGGACTTGATTGACCTGCGCGCTGCCGACGCTGTCGGTGTGGCCTTCGACACGCACGCGGCCGATCTCCGGATGGTCGATCATGATCTTGGCCACTTCGGTAAGGAGCGAGTCGCTCTCCTTCTTGATGACCGCGCGATTGAAGTCGAACTTCGGCTGCTCGAGAATTCGGATCTGCGCGTTGGCGATGAAGACGCGCGGGCAACCGGTCGTCTTCGGATCGTCGCTCTTCGGGCCGGGAACGTCGGGGCAAGCGTCGACGTCGTTCAAGATGCCGTCCTTGTCGCGATCGGGATCGGGCGGACATCCGTTCGTCTTCGGATCGTTCGTCCTCGGGCCGGCCACATCCGGGCAGGCGTCGTCTTTGTCGTAGATCGTGTCGTGATCGCGATCGCTCGGACAGCCGTTCGTCTTGGGATCGTCCGTCTTGATGCCGGGAACGTCGGGGCAAGCGTCGATGTCGTCGGGGATTCCGTCGCCGTCGCGATCCGGCGGAGGCGGCGGAGGCGGCAGCGCAGCGACGACGGGCGGACAGCCGTTGGTCTTCGCATCGCTGGTGCGCACGCCGGCGACGTCGGGGCACGCGTCCTCGTCGTCGAACACGCCGTCGCCGTCGCGGTCGGTTCGCTTCACCGGCTCGACGAACGCAGGGACGTACTCGAGCGATGCGAGACCGCGAAACTGCGGTGTGCCCGCCGCGTGCGAGAGACCAGGCCCCGCGCCGAGACCGAAGCGGAAGTCGCCGGCCGTGTAGTGCATCCCACCGATCAGCGCGAGCGGCGTCGTGCGCGCGGCGAAGACGGCGTCGCCGTCGGCGATGACGGTGTTGCCCCAGATCTCGGGACCGATGACCATCTTCTTATCGAGCACGCGCACACCGGCGGCCGCGCCGAAGGAGGCTTGGGTGCCCGTGGGGTGACCGGCGAATGGCGTGTTGTTCGCGCGGTACACCACGCCGAGCGTCGCGGAGTAAACGAAGATGTCGACGTCGCCCGCGGCCGTGAGCTGCGGACCGATGCGCACGTCGCCGTCGCCGAGGTATTGCGCGGCGTCGCCGGTCGGAAGCCATAGACGACCGCCGACCGCGATCGTGAACGGATCTCCGTACGCGCCGAAGAGTCGCAGGTCGGCGCCGAATCGGAGATCGCCGACACCGCCGCTCGTCCCGCCGACGATGCGTTGTCCGTTGACGACTGCGCCGCGTTCGGACCCGTCTTGCGTCATGAGGAGGGGCAAGCTCACGCCGAGCCGCAAGCGCGAGAAGAGGACGAGCGATCCTCCGACGTGCAAGAAGAGCTGGTCGCTGCTGATGACCGTGTTCTCGGAGCCGTCGGGGTTGTTTAGAACGTACGGTTTGTATGCATAGTCGAGCACGAGCCCGAGCGCGGGACGGAAGTCACCGCGCAGGTCGAGCGAGTCGTTCGCGAACCATTCGCTCCCGCGCTCCGAAGGCTCGAATCGATTGAGCGCAAAACCCGGAGCCGTTTGCGCGGATGCAGAGCTCGACCAAGCGCCGACGGCTGCGCCCGCCAACGTGCAAAGGGTCAAGGCGTGAACGCGGCGTTTGCACGAAAGTCGACGAGTCATGGTGTCTCCTGAAGAAAGATGTCGAGCGCGATCACGGGCAAGCCGCCGCGGAGATCGTGTTGCTCAGTAGCGTCACTCCCGAGGTCAATCCAAACGCCCTGCCCGGGGCCAGCGTCGCGTTCGTCAGCATGCTCGTCTGCGAGCTCGCGATGACGTTACCCAGGAAGTGCGCACCGCCATTGATGACGGCGGCGGTACCCGTGGTCCAAAAGATCCTGCACGCCAGCGACGGAAGGCCACCAATGACGACGGCAGTGGCGTTGTCCATGATCGTGAGCTGCGTCCCGACCTGAATGATCCAAACCGCGTTCGGATCTCCCTGGGCATCGAACGTGAGCGTCGTCGCGGAGAGTTGGCCCGCGCCGGACGAGAAACAGTAGACGCCGGGGGCGAGCGTCTTTCCGCCCAAGTCGGTGCCGGTGAGATCGTTCGCGGGCGGACACGCGCGTCCGGCGAGGGTCGTGTACGCGGTGCCGACGTCGAGGAGAGCTTGCGACGCGCGCGCGTTGTTGACCTCGGTATTGCCGGACGGCTGAAAGGGAGGGCCCGTCAGTCCCGAGACCATGGGACCGGTCGTGCCGATGTCGCCAATGAGAACGGTGGACAAGCCGCTGTTGGTGATGGTCGCGGCGCCGAGCACGACGAACGGTTGCGCGGAACCGAGCGATTGCATGAGGAAGGTCGTGCCGGAGTCGATCGACGCGGCGTCTGCGTCGGGGCGCGCATCGGCCGCGGCGTCGCGTGGCGCGGCGTCTACGTCGGGTTGCCCGGTGTCGCTCGATGTGGAATCGGTCGACCCGGTGTCGCTCGACGTGGAATCGGTCGACCCGGTGTCGCTCGACGCGGTGTCGGTCGACGTGTCACGAGTGGAAGCGTCGCCGGCGTCGGGATTTCCCCCGTCGCCGGTCGAAGCGTCGCCGTCCGGAGATCCGCCGTCTCCGATCCGTACGTCCGCCCCGAGCGCGTCGCTCGAGGAACTGTCGAAGGCGGAGGCGTCGGCGGGGTCGACGATGTCCGAGCCCCCGCAAGCCGACGCGAGGACCGCGGAAAAGGGAATGACTGCGAGTCCACCTGCGAGTCGCAGAATACCAAGGGATCGAACCATGAAGGTAACTGCAATCTCGTTTCACACCGAGCTGACGTTCGGCCCATCGATCTCTGCAATACGGTGTCCGTCGAAAACGCCGCGGTATCTCGAGCCGCACGTCGCCAGTGTGTGGCGTTCTGGCTCCACTCGAGGCTAGGTGGCGCCTCGTTTGGCGAGCGCCAGGTGCGAAAAGTCACTCGACGACAGCACTGCCGTCGATGCTCACCGCGGTTTGCGCGAAGAGTCGGCCCTTGATCGACGCGCCCGTGTGCAAGGCGATCGAAGTCTGGGAGAGAATGACTCCCTCGAAATGAGCCGTGGTCCCGATATCCACAGCCCCGGCCACCTGCCAAAAGACATTCTTGGAGACGGCGCCGCCCGTCAGATTGATGCGGGTCGCGCTGCTCATGGTGACATTCTGGGCAATCTGGAAAATCCAAACCTCGTTTGCCGTGCCCGTCAGCGTGATGTCCGTCGGAATGAGAAGTCCGCTGCTCCATTTGTAGACGCCCGCGGTGAGCGTCATGCCGCCGATATTGCCGGCTCCGAGCTCGGTGACTTTGGGGGCGCGCCCGGCGGCGTCGGTGAATGCGAGCTCCATGTCGCTGACCGCTGATGTGAGGTTCGAAGGCGTCGGCGCCGTGTAGTCCGAAGCGAACACCTTTCCGGTCACTTGCGACGAGGTCGAGAACACCTTCGAAGAATCCGCAGTCAACGAGAAGCCGGTGATGTAGCTGGCCGCGGCTGGGCTGACTCCGAGATTGCCGGTGACCATGGAGGTCGGCACCGTGGAGATTCCGCTCTTGGCGAGGATCACATAGGAACCTGCCATTCCGAGATCGACGCCACCGGGCGACACCGCGACAGCGCCGTCAGCCCGAACCCCTCCGTCGCCCGCGTGGCCACCGTCCGTCGTGTCGCCCCCGTCCGTGTTTCCTCCGGCGGTGCCGACGCTATCGCTGCCTCCGCAAGCGGCTAAGAGAGAGACGAGAACGAAAGCGCTGCTAGCGATGAGTTTGGTCATGACCATCGCCAACGCAATTGCTTGACCGGGAAGCCGAGACCGGAACCTTTGCCTCGCTCGACGCCCTTCTGCCTCATATGTCGCAAGTTGCCGCGACCAATCCGCCGCAATCCGGCCGTGGAGGCGCGACAAAGGTAGTGGGCCGCCGTTTGCAACTCGAGCCCGACGGAAACCGAAACACCACACCGTTCAAACGGAGGCAGAGTCATGAACTGGAGCCAGGTCGAAGGTAAGTGGGAGCAGCTCAAAGGCGACATCAAGAGCACGTGGGGCAAGCTCACGGACGACGACCTCAAGGTCGTCGGCGGCAAGCGCGACCTCTTGGTCGGCAAGCTCCACGAGCGCTACGGCACCGCGAAGGAGCAAGCGCACAAAGACATCGACGAGTGGGTGAAGAAGATCGGCGAGAAGATCGATCACATCGGCGACTCCACGAAGAAGGATTGACGAGCGTTTCTTCAGGCACATCCAACATGTCAAACGGGGACGAGGACGATGCGTTTCGTGAAGCCGCGATTCGCAAGAAGCTGGGACAGACGCGTGCGCTCGGATTTCTCGCGCTCGTGGCCGTCGCGGCCCTCGTCCGGGTGGCGCTCCCGGTCGGCGTCGGGCTGTTTCTCGGAGTCCTAATCGCGTTCACGCTCGAGCCCACGTACGGACGTTTGCGCGCGCGGCATTGGCGCGCCGACGTTGCCGCCCTGGTGTGCTCGCTCGGCGCGACCGGGGTCGTCACTGCGTTGGCGGGCGGATTCGTCGTGCTCTCGATCACGCGCGGCGTAGCGCTCGTCGGCATGCTGCCTGCGCAGCTGGCCCCGGGCGGCGCGCTTCGCGAGCTACTCGCGCGTGTGACGGCGTCGCTCGTACCGCTTCACATGAATCCCGCGGCGCTGTCGGCGCGGCTCGAAGCCGAGGCGCTGTCGCTCGGGTCGCGCATGGCAGGCATGGCGGCGGACGGCGCAAGCATGCTGTTCGGCGCTCTCCTGACGATCTTCTTCATGACACTCGCAACGTACTTCGCGCTTCGTCATTGGCGGGAGCTCGTTCACCGCGCCGAGGTGCTCCTCCCCTTCGAGCCGCGGCATACGCACGCGCTCTTGAATCAATTTCGCACGGCGGGGCGTCAGGTGCTGCGCGGAAGCCTGATCACCGGCTGCGTTCAAGGCGTCTTCGCGGGGATCGGATATTGGATTACGGGCGCGCCCGATCCGGTGTTCTTCGGCGCGCTCACAGCCGTCGCGTCGCTCGTGCCCGGATTGGGTACCGCGCTCGTCTGGATTCCTGTCGGCGTTTACCAAATTCTGACTGGGCACGTGGGCGCCGGCATCGTCGAGATGGTCTACGCGATCGTCATGGTCGGCATCGTTTCCGACTACGTGATTCGGCCGAGGCTCGTCGGTGGCGACGAAAGCATTCCGACGATTCTCACGTTCGTATCCATCTTCGGCGGCGTCGAGGCGTTCGGGCTCATTGGCTTGGTCGTCGGACCGATCATCGTCACGTTGTCGGTCGCCGTGTTGAGAACCTACCAAGACGAAGTCACCGCAGCGCGCGCCAGCCACCCTTGAAGCATCACGTATCCAACTGAAATTCGAAGGAGTCCATCTTGAAGAACCTCGTCACTCTCGTCTGCGCATCGCTCGTCTTTGCTACGTCGTCCATCGGTTGCTCGTCGACGCCCAAGGAGGAGCGCGATTTGGGCGACGTCACCGTCGGCACGAATACCCTCCACATCGCGCTCGAGGGATCGGGAGTCGCGGCGGGCGCCGGGTCGCGTTTCGTCATCAAGGCGACCGCCGGTACGAAGCCGACGTCGATCACAGGCTGGATCGGCACCATGGAGGGCGAGGGCTCGGTGAAAAAGCTCTCGACGTACGACGCGAACGATGGGGACTTCGACGACGACGTGGTCGCGCCGAGCCCGATCCCGCCTGGATCGAAATACTGGTTTCAAGTCGAGACGGACGGGAAGACGACCCTCGGCTCGATCGCGTACTAGGCTGTCAGTGCGGGGGGGGCACCGCGCAGAATCCGCCGACGCACGTGTTGTTCCTGTCACAGCAGTCGGCGGCGGTCGTGCACTTCTCTTGCGGCTGGGAGCAGCTCGTGTTCGGCGGGACGTTCGTACAGACGAGCCCCGCGTCGCCCATTCCTGGTTGGCAATATCCGCCGCAGCATTGATCGCCGCTCATGCACGACTGCCCGTCGGGCCTGCACGGATCGAGCACCCAGAACCCGCGCGCGTTTCCGGCGAGGAGCTCCTGCGCGGGCAAGTAGAACGCGGGATGGCTCGCGTCGGTGCCTGCGGGCGCGTTGAGATCGATCGCCGCGACCCACAGCTTCTTCGACGTCGTGTTCGCGAGCGTCCGCGCGTCGTAGTTGCGCGGATCGCTCAGCCACGGATCGTTCGTCGCCGAGTTTCCGTAGAGACGTCGGCTCGTGAAGATGACCCACACGTACCCGCCCGACGCGACGGGATTCACGGTCGGCTCGTAGTTGAGATTCGTGTCGGTCGCGTGGTTGTTCGGGCCGGTCGGAATGTACGACGTCGCTCCGCCCGGATTCAGCCCATTCAGCTGATAGAGCGGCATCGCGTTTCCCGTCGCGAGATCCGCCCACCAGATTTGCGCGGTGGCGCTGTGCCAGGTGTTGTAGCGATGATTCGACGGATTGATTTGGTAGTGAAAGACGACGCCGTCATTCGTCGGCAAGAACGACGGGAACCCGGCGCGCTTTCCCGACGGCATCGTCGCGAGGACGCGCAGGTTCGAGAACGTCTTGGTCGCGTTGTCGAAGTCGAGCGACACGAGCTGCGTGCCGTCGCCAACCGTCGTGCCGATCGTTCCGCCGAGAAAATCGAACGCGACGTGCTTCGTGTCGCCGGAGAACGTCGGCGTCCCCGCCTTCAAGTTGGCCGGAATGCCGGTCACCGCGATCGGGACGTTGCTGGTCGGCGGGAACGTGTAGAGCTGGCTTGTCGGTCCTGCCGCCGCGAGATCGGCCGCGTTGGTGAGCGCGAGCGTCCCGTCCGCCGAAAGGCCCGCCCAACCGAAGAGGTTGTCGTAGCCGGCGAGGGTGGTCTCTGCGTTGTTGTTCCGAAGATCGTACGACGACGTTCGCGCGTACGTGTCGCCGTGCTGCGCGATGAGCTTGTTGCCGCCGGCCGAGACGACGTGGCAAACGCGGCATCCGGTGCCCGACAAGTTGCTCGCGGTGCCGGCGACGACGCTCGGCCCGGTCGCTCCTTCATTGATGCCGAGGACGGCTGCGCCGTATTGCTGTCCGTTGAAGTCGTTGTCGGTCGAGTTCTTGACGAGCTGTGTACCGTAGGAATTGTAATAGACCGTGCCGGCGAGTCGCGCGGGAGCGATCGTCCACGTCTCGGTGATTGGCCCGTACCCTTGCCCGGCCTTCGCGATGACGAGGCTCACGACGAGCCGGTCAGTCATCATGTTCGGTGTCGGGCCGCCCGCGGTGTTGGTCGCCATCGCCCACACGTCTTGAGGGATCGGATGGCGAATGAACTTGCCGCCGGTCGTCGTCAGGATCGCGGGACGCGCGAACGTTCCCGTCCACGAGAACGAGTTACTCGTCGTCTTCAGTTGAATCTGAATCGCGTCGGCGTCACCGATCGTCCACGACCATTGGAGCAGCGGCGCGAGGAGGCCGCGCGGGAAGACGGTCTTGTCGTACGGATAGAGGAGCGTGAGCGCTTGCGCGGTTCCGTTGTTCGTCGGAGTCGTGAGCGCGCCGAGCGTAGGTACGTCGGTCACCACGGGGCCGAGGCCTTCGCCGCCGACGCCGCCGATCCCACCGCCCGCGGTGAGCTGACCGACCGTCGTCGCGACTTGCCCTGATTCGCCCGCCGTCGGTCCGCTCTGCGTCGACGTGAGCTGCACGAAGACTTGGCGTTTGATCGTCTGTCCGTTGAGGCCCGCGACCACTGTCACGAGACCGCCAGTCGTGCCGGTCGGTGTGAATGTGCCTTGTTGCGACGGACCTGCGTTGACCTTTCCGACCTCCCCGCGATCGATCCCCCACGCTGCCGCGGTCGGTTTTCCGTCGAGCGTCGCGCTGAAGACGACGGTGGGCGTGCTCTGCCCCACCGTCACGGTGATCGTTTGCAGCGCGCTCGGCGTCACGTCGAAGACATGCGGCGCATCGCTCGTGCTCGCGTCGCCTCCAAAGCCGCCGTCCGGGAAGACAGGGCCGCCGTCGTCGCCGGTGCTCACGTCGCCGGTCGATGCGTCGTCGCCGGGCGATGCGTCGAACTCGGACGCGCCGTCGCTGCTCCCGCACGCGCCTCCCATCGTGGCCACGAAGAGAGAGAGAACCGAGATCGTGATCGAACGACGAAGATTGCCCATGTTTGAACAAGGATAGTGGGCTCTTCGTCGACCCAGCAATGTGCGCCTACAGCTCCGGCTGTGCGCAGTTCGATTCGGGCGTCGTTATCGCCGGCGAAAGACCTCGGGCCCGCGCGCGTTCTTCGTCTCGCCGCGCAGCCCGCGCCGCTTCGCCTCGCGTTCGAGCGCGCGCGACCGCGTGCTCGGGATCGCTTCGTTGTCGCGGATCGAATCGAGGAGCGCAGCGTCGGTGAGATCGTACGGCCAGCCCGTCGGTGGTGGAAACGACTCGACGTTGCCGCTGAGGAAACCCTTTCGGCTTCGCTCCGCCGCCATCACCCCTTTCATCCACGCGAGCGCCTCGTCGCGCTCCTCGGGCTCGACGTCGAGCGAGGCGAAGATCGACGCGAGGATCTGCACGTGCACCGGCTCGAACTTCGTCGCGTTGACGACGACGTTGTCGGGCGAGACGACGGCGCGGACGAAGCACCCCTCCGGCTCGTCGTCGCCGAGGCCGATCTCGACGTGGCGATCGTCGAAGTACGAGCGAAGGTGAATCGGCGCGTTCGGATCCTTGATGTGGAGATGCGGCCGGTCGCCTGCGTAGTCGAGGTTCACGATCTTCCAGGGCATGCGACGTCTCCGAAGGCCGCGAACATAGCAGGTCGGGGTTTGAACGCGGCCGAATGCCGTGGCACCGTACCGGCAGGATGCGGCTGAGATCGGCGACTGTGGCGGCGGTCATCGTGCACGCGGGGGCGTCCGCGCTGCTCGCGTTCGCGCCGCCTCGGGCGAAGGTCGCTCGCATCGAGGCTGTGATCGCGCCGGTCGAGATCGCGCTCGAAGACGACGAGGAGAGCGCGCCGGTCCCGTCGCAGGCGCCTCCGTCGCCGCCCGCGGAGATCGTGGAGAATCCGGGCGCGCGCTTGCCCGCTCCGGCCGGTGTCCGCGCGGGAGCTGCGACGGCGGCGAAGGATCCGCTCGCGATGGTAACGCCTCCGACCGCAGGCACGGGCTCGCCGATCGACGCGCCCACGACCGACGACGGCTCGACGTGGACGTACCGGCCGACGACGCGCGCGTTCGACGCGACGTCGCGCCATCTCCTCGCGCCGGGTGGAGCGCGCGCCGCGGTGGGGCCGAACGATGCGCCACCGAAGCCGCCGGGTGTGTCGAAGACGGGCGGAGTCACCGAGGCGCTCGACGAGCACGACGTGAAGCTCGGGATCTCGCGCGGCGGCGAGGTGCTGTCGGCGATGGAGGGGGCGGCGCGCGCGGGAAATGGTCCGCTCCGCGGGAACGCGACGTTCGAGATCATCGTCGACGCGAAGGGGCAGGCGTCGGTGTCGCTGCAAAATGCGAGCGACGATCACGACGGGTGGGCAGGGCTCGTCGCGTCGATGCGCGACGCGGTGTCGAAGCGACACGTGCGCATCGCCCCCGGATCCAAAGGGCATCGCATCGTTGTGCGGATCGAATCGCGCATCCAATACGCCGACGGTCGCGATCCGCGCGCGGACGGACCGAGGGTCGACGCGCGCGGCCTCAAGATCACCGAGACGAAGACGCAGATCACGCTTCAACTTCCGAGCGTGACGGCGGGCGTTGTCGGCAAGACGTGCGCGGCTGGCGTTCATGTCGGACTCGACGGCGTCTCGATCATCGGCGGATGCTCGCCGGAGAACGCGGGGATTCCTCCGCAGCGCGTCGTCAGCGGGCGGATCGTCAGCGAGGCGCGGCTATAGCGAGAGTAGAGTGCGCGCCATGAGATCGATTGCCTTCTTCGGCGCTGCCCTTGCGGGTGGTGCGTTCGTCGCGTGCGTCGTCAACCAAGTACCGGCCACGCCGCCGACGATCGCGTCGGCAGATCCGTCGAATAGCGTTCCCGACGCGACCGCGACGTCGACCGCGACGTCGACCTCGATCCCGACCTCGACCTCGACGTCGACCTCGACCCCGACCTCGACCTCGACCCCGACCCCGACCTCGACCTCGACCTCGACCTCGACCTCGACCTCGACCTCGGCGTCCGACGACAGCGGCGCCCCCGCGTCGCCCGTCGCGTTCCAATCCTGCACCACCGACTCCAACTGCGTCGCGGTTCCCAAAGTCGGCTGCTGCCAGACCGGTCGCATGGAAGCGATCGCCTCGTCGCAGGTCGACAAATACAAAGCGTCGTTCACCTGCCCGCCGCCGAAGCCCGTCTGTCCGATGTCGATGATCCTCGAGACGCGACTGCCTAAGTGCAACAGCGGCTCGCACCTCTGCGAGATGGTCGCCCCCAAATAGTCGCGGCGCGTCGATCACGCCCGCAGCTTGAAACGCTGGATTTTGCCGGTCGCCGTCTTAGGCAGCTCGGCGAGAAATTCGATCCATCGCGGATACTTGTAGAGTGCAAGTCGCGACTTCACGAACGCCTTGAGCTCGTCCGCGAGCGCGTCGCTCGCGTCGCTCGGTCGCTTGAGGACCACGAACGCCTTCGGCTTCACGAGACCGTCGACGTCGGCGTGACCGACGACGCCCGCTTCGAGGACGGCGTCGTGCGCGCCGAGCGCCGACTCGACCTCGAACGGCGACACCCAGATCCCGCCGACCTTGAGCATGTCGTCGGCGCGTCCCGAGTACGCGAAGTAGCCGTCGGCGTCGCGCACGTAGCGATCGCCGGTGCGCGTCCATGCGCCCTCGAACGTCGCGACGCTTCGCTCGCGTTGGTTCCAATACGCGACGCAGCTCGACGGCCCACGCACCCACAGCGATCCTTCGTCGCCGTCGGCGACCGGCTCGCCGCTCTCGTCGACGAGCTTCACGTCGTAGCCGGGGACGGGCTTGCCGGTGGTGCCGTAGCGGACGTCGCCGTGGCGGTTCGAGAGGAAGATGTGGAGCATCTCGGTCGAGCCGATGCCGTCGAGGACGTCGGTGCCGAAGCGTTCGCGCCATTTCTCGCCGATGTGACGTGGCAACGCTTCGCCGGCGGAGATCGCGCATCGCAACGCGGGTGACGCGGCGGCGCGATCGTTCGCGGCGTCGGCGAGGATCGCCGCGAAGAGCGTCGGTACTCCCGCAAAGATCGTCGGCGCGCGATCGTGGAGCACGCGCATCACCGCAGCCGGCGTCGGTCGCTCGGCCATGAGCACGGCGGTGGCGCCGACGTAGAACGGAAACGTCATCGCGTTGCCGAGGCCGTACGCGAAGAAGAGCTTCGCCGCGGAGAAGATCACGTCGCGCTCGGTGATCCCGAGGACGCCGCAGCCATAGAGCGCGGCCCTGTGCACGAGCGACGACTGAAGGTGAATCGCCCCCTTTGGCGTCCCCGTCGAGCCCGACGAATAGAGCCAGAACGCGACGTCGTCGCAGGTCGTCGCGGCCGGCGCGAGCGACGCGTCCGCCGCTTCGAGGAGCGCGTCGAGGCGCGCGTGACCTCCGTCCGGACCGCCGATCGGCGAGGTCGCGACGATCACCGATTCGAGAAACGGCGACTGTGCGATCGCCGGCGCCATCTTCTCGTAGAGCGCGTCGCTGACGACGAGCGCGCGCGCGCGGCTGTCTCTCAGCATGAACGCGTAGTCGCTCGTCGTGAGGAGCGTGTTGAGCGGGACCGGCACGGCGCCCGCTTTGATCGCTCCGAAGAAGACCGCGGGAAAATCGGCGGTGTCGAGCATGCACATGGCGACGCGTTGCTCGAGGCCGATGCCGAGCGCGCGGAGGGCGTTGCCGACGCGGTTCGCGCGCGCAGCGATCGCGGCGTACGTGTGCGCTCCGCGATCGTCCTTCACGGCGACGCGCTCGCCGCGTCCTTCGGCGATGTGGCGATCGAGGAAATCGATGGCGGCGTTGTACTCGCGCGGCACGTGGACGCGCGGCGGCGAGATCGAGGTGTCGACCTTGGCGTACAACGGCGGCGTCACCGGCAGCATCGTACTCTGTGATGCGTCCAGTGGCTTTTGTCCTGTCGTTCGCGCTCGTCGCGTCGTCGTCGTTCGCGGTGTCGCGCGTGCTCGCGTGCGGCGCGTCGGGACCTGGCGGCGTCGGCGTCGCGGGATGCAGCCTCGAAGAGCACGCGGAAGAGACGCGACCATGGTGGCGCGTGGGCGCAGGCTACGGGTTCACGTCGACGTCGATTCGACTGAGCGGAGATCGCCGCGCGGATGAAGCGCGTCACGCCGCCGTCGCCACGCTCGACGTGCGCCCGACGTCGCGCGTGACGTTGCAGCTCGGCGTCGGCGCGCTCATCGGCGGTGGGATCGATCTCGGTCCGGCGCGTCACGATTTCGACCCGGGATTCGCCGTTGTCGCCGGCGCGTCGTGGCGTGTCGTGGACGCTGCGGGCGCGCGTCCGTTCGTCCTCCTCGGAACGCAAATCGCGTTCTCGGCGTCGACCACGCACGAGCGCAACGTCGCGTCGGCGCCCGCCGTCGGCTACGAAGCGCTCGATGTTCGTGTCGGCGCAGCCGCCGGCTACGTCATCGCGCGCACGCTCTCCGCGTACGCGCTCGCGCGCGCGTTCGGCGGTCCGATCTTCTGGCGCGTCGCCGGCGAGGCGGTCACAGGGACGGACGTTTACCACTACCAAGTCGGCGCGGGCCTCGCGCTCGTCGTCGCGCGCCGGTTCGATCTCTACGTCGAAGGCGCGCCGCTCGGAGAGCGCAGCATCGCGGCCGGTCTCGGCTGGTCGTTCTGAAGCGACGTCAGCGTCCGAGAAACCACGCGAGCGCGCCGCCGACGACGACCGCCGCAGCGATGACGGTCGCCGCGAGCCGCAGCGACACGGTGCCTGCGAGCGACGACGTCGAGCCTTCCATTCCCGGCAAACGCACGTCGCCCGGAACGGCGGTCGCTCGCGGAATCTTGACGTCGATCGGCAGACCGCCCTGCGAAGGCGCTTCCGCGGAGATCGCGCGGCGCGGCGTCGCGCGCATGGGCGCGCTGAACGGCGACGCGACGTGCGGGTTGTGCGACGCGCGGGTCTTCACGATCTCGATCACGTCGCGCACGGAGCGCTGCATGCTCGCGGCGTCGGTCCATGCTCTGCCCGCTTTCAGACTGAGCGAGCGATCGACGAGCGACGCGACGTCGGCCGGCGCGTGCGGCGCGGTCGCGGCGAGCAGCGGCATCTCGACCGTCTCCGTCGAGTGCACGAGATCTTCGCGGAGCTGTCCTTCGAGCACGGGCTCGCCCGTGATCATCGTGAACATCGCCGCGCCGACGGCCCACAGATCGTCCTCGACGCGATCCGCGTCGTCGCTCGTCGCCGTTGCGTCCGCGCGCGACGCCATCGCGGTCGCCGACGTCGCTCTTCGTTCGGCCGCGCGTCGCACGCGCGCGACGGCGAAGTCGAGCACCTTGATCGCGTGATCGCTGGTGAGGAACACGTTCTCGACGCGTATGTCGCGGTGGACGAGCCCCATCGCGTGCGCGGCGCCGAGCGTGTCGAGCACCGCGTCAGCGACCCAGAGCGCCTCGCGCACCGGGAGCTTGCCCCCTTTGCGTCGCATGCGCGCGTCGATGGTCTCGCCGTCGAGGAACTCCATCGCGAGAAACGGCGCGCCGTCTTCGGCGACGCCATCGTCGTGCACGCGCACGATTCCGGGATGCTCCACCGATCCAGCGAGCCGCGCTTCGCGAAGAAAGCGCGCGCGCACGGCGGCGTCCTCGAGGAGCTCGGGGTGAATCACCTTGAGCGCGACGCGCGCGCCCGTCGCCTCGTCGATCGCGGCATACGCGCTCGCGACGCTGCCGACGCCGAGCAGCCGCTCGACCCGCCATTTTCCAGCGAGGAGCTTGCCGACGCGATGCTCGGGGGATTCGTCAGTCGCTGTCGACATCGGGCGCGGGGCTACCGTCAGTTGGGGACTTTCGCGACGCGCTTCGGCGGCATCGATGCGCCGAGAGCGCGCAACGCGCGACACACGTCGGGATCTTTGCACGGACCGACACCGCCGCCGTGCGCGGGCCACGTGGTCGTCCACGTGCCGTCGTCGCTCTTCGCGAGGATCGCGCGATCGCGCACGTCGGGACCGCGCCAGCTCGGCGGCGCGTGCGGGAGGAGCGCTTCGCGATCGCGCGACGAGGCGCCGGGCTGCGGCGCGAACGGAAAGCGAATCGTCGGCGTGAGGCCGATGCGCTGGACCGCCGCGCCGTCGGGGAGCGCGTACAGCAGCGTCGTCAACCGGAGCACGCCCGCGCGCGCCGCGTCGTCGAGGTACTCTTGCGCGCAGCCTTTGCCGAACGTGATCGTTCCGATGCTCGGCCCTCGATGATACGCGGTGAGCGCGCCGGCGATCATCTCGGCGGCGCTCGCGGTCTCGCTGTCGACGAGCGTCGCGACGGGGCCCGTCCAGCGATCGACGTTCGGCGGCTCGGGCGCGCGATCGGTCTCGAGCGATCCGTCGCGACGCTTCATCGGAAAGAGCGGCGCGCCCGGGAGAAAGATGCCGAGCGCTGCGACCGCGCCGTCGGTCGAGCCACCGCCGTTGCCGCGGAGATCGAGAATGACGCCTGCGATCGGACGCGCGTCGCGCTCGCGCTCGCGGAGCAAGAGGCGCGTCAGATCGTCGCCGATGTCGTCGCGGACGTCGCGGATCGGAACGACGAGCGCGTCGCCGTTTCCGAACGCGATGCGCTCCGCGGTGAGCTCTTCGATGACGGCCCCGGCTGCGGCGGGCGCATCAGACGCGGCGGCGGTCGCGAGCGGATCGTCGTGCACGGGCGAGATCGTCAACGTGCGTGGCGTGCGATCGCCGCTCCGAAACACCACCGCCTGCTGCGCGATCCGCGCCTCGGTCGTCGCGAACCCGAGCTGCTCGAGCTGCTCGAGCGGCATACCGGTCGTCGTCACGCCAGCGAGCGAGAGCACGACGTCGCCCGTGCGCAGCGGCGCGACCGCGCCCGTGTCGATGCGAAGCCCGATCGCCGTACGCGTCGACTTGTCCCAGAGTCGCCCCGGCGGTCGCGCTTCGAGATCGACCTCGTACACGCTCGCCTCTTCGTCGAGCGGCGCCCACGCGCCGTGCGGATCGACCATCGGCACGTACGCGCGCACCGTCGCCGCGAGCACGACGCGCGACCAAGCGTCCTCGTCGAGCGTCGGAAAATAGCGCGAGCGCGCCGCCGCGACGTACGGATCGCCGGACGCGCCGAGCCCGCGCTCCACCGATCGCACGCGCTGCGCGAGGATCGACGCGAGCGCGCGCGCCGGGCGCGTCACCGTCGCGCCTTCGAACACCGGATCCGCGGCGGCGAACGAGACGTCCTCGACCGTCGCCGTCAGCCGCTCGCGATCGTAGAGCGCGCGCAGATCGTCGACCCACGCCGCGAGCACACGCCCCACGTCGCGTGCCGCTGTGCAGTCGGGCGTGCCGCGACCTTCGACGTCCGCGAGGAGATCGGCCGCGCGCTTGTCGAGCGCAGCGCCGAGCGGCGTGTCGGGTGCGACGGTCCAGAGACCGTACGGATCGAGCCAGTCGCCCGTCGCCGACGCGAACGCGCGCGGCGCGATCGGATCGGGCGAGTAGGCGAGGTTACGCCGGACCTGCGCGACGATCATCCGCGCGGCGTCGCACGCGAGCGCCGGTGGCTCGCCCGACGGAACGCGGAACGTGTGCGGTCGCTCGTCCTCGACGACAGCCTGTCCGTCGCTCGGGCGCTCGGTCGGAATGACGCGCTTCGGCGACGCCATCACCCGCGCTTCCGGGACGATCGACCGCGCCGCGTACCACGCGCCCGCACCGAGAACGGCGACGCCGAGGGACATCCAGAGACGGCGTCGCTTCACGTCGAGAATCGTAGCAGGGCGATTCGAGCCGCCGACACTTTCTCGTCGCGCGCGCGCTTCGATAAGCCGCGCGCACACAACCGATGTTCAGTCCGCGCGCGACCTCTGGCGTCGCGCGAGATCGGCCAGTAGCTCGGGATTTGCGCCCGCGTAGCCGCGCGCGAACGCGCCGAGCATCTGCTCGAAGGGGAGATCCGCGTAGGTGCCGTGGAACGCGACGTAGTCGGCGTGGGGGGTTCCGGCGATCGTCGTCGCGGGCAAGAGCGCATCCGTCGACACGTCGAACGGAACCAGCGCGACCCCTTTCTTCGCGAGAAAATTCGGCGAGAGACTGGCATCGACGCGCCAGAAGTGATCGCCGATCCAAAACGCGTGGATGCCATGGTGGAACATCACGTCGGTGCCGAGCGCGGCGAGGATGCGCGGCGAGAGCGTGTGGTCGCGCAGATCGCAGAGGACGAGCGCGCTGGGGAGACCGGCGGCGCGTCCGAGCGCGCACGCAAGGATCGCCTTCTGCACGCAGAAGCCGCGCCCCTCGGCGAGGATGTTCGACGCGACGTACTCTTCGCGAACCATCTTCGCGCTGAATTGGTAGGCGACGTCCGCGCGCACGTGCTCCGAGATTCGACGCGCGCGTTCTTCCGCGCTCGGTCCGTCGTCGGCGCCGATCCCGAGCTCGGCGACGCGCGCGACGATGCTCGGGTGATCGGCGTCGATGAAGTCGGTACGCGCGAGGAACGGCGCGAGCTCCATCACGCGCGTCCGTAGACCGGAACCGTCGCGCCCGAGACGTCGCGCGCGTCGTCCGAAAGAAGGAACGCGACGACGGAGGCCGCCGATGCAGGCGTCACCCACTTCGCAAAATCCGCGTCGGGCATCGAGCGACGATTCGCGTGCGTGTCCATCGTGCTCGGAAGGATCGCGTTCACGCGCACGCCGTGATCGAGAACCTCGGCGGCCGCGGCTTGCGCGAGCGCGACGGCGCCCGCCTTCGCCGCGCCGTACGCCGACGATCCCGCGTTCGACCAAGGCCGCTCGATCCCACGCGCGCCGACGATGACCACGCTCCCGCGTTTGCGTTGGACCATCCCCGGCAAGAGCGCGCGCAGCGATCGATGCACCGTCGCGAGGTTCATCGTCATCATCGCGTCCCAACGCGCGTCGTCCGTCTGCTCGTGCAGCGGCGCGCCCCCCTGCCATCCGCCTGCGATGAGCGCCGCGTGCGAAACCGGCCCGCCGAGCTCCTTCTCGACGCGCGGCAGAAGCTCGGCCCACGCCGCAGCGTTCGTGATGTCGGCAGTCGCCGTCGCAGCGCCGAGCTCTTTCGCGATCTCTGCGAGCCGCTTCTCGGCCTGCGGCACATCGACGAGCGCGACCTTGTAACCCTTGCCCGCGAGGTGCGTTGCGACAGCGGATCCAAGCGCACCCGCTGCTCCCGTGATCAAAACCACGTCACTCATGGAGAGATTTTACAGGAAGACGGGAAGACTCACATCGCCATCGCTTCTTCGCGCAGCTCTTCGAGGCACGTCCGCAGCTTCCCGCGCGCGCGCTCTTCGAGCTGGCGGACGCGCTCCTTGCTGACGCCGAGGCGGTTGCCGAGCTCCTGCAACGTGACCGGATCGTCGTTCATCATTCGCTCTTTGACGATCATCCGCTCGCGGTCGCTCAGCGTGAGCATCGCTTCGGTCACGGCGTGGCGCGCGCGATCGCGCAGCTCGCTCGCGCCCGCGTCGTCCTCGGGCGTCGGCGTCGACGACGAGATGCGATCGACCATCGGACCCGTGTCGTTCGCGGCGCAGTCGAGGCTCGTCTCGCGCGCGGCGAGCAGCGGCAACAAGAGGCGTACGCGATCCGGCGTGAGGCCCGACACCTTCGCGAGCGCATCGGGATCGGTCTCGCGCGTCGTGCGGTAGGCACGCAGCGCGCGTCGCTCGCCCTTCGTCGTGCCGAGTCGCACGACGCGGTAGGCGCGCACGACGTACTCGCGGATCTCCGCGCGAATCCAATACGCGGCGTATGTCGCGAGTCGGCACTCGCGCGACGGATCGAACTTGGCCGCCGCGCGCAAGAGACCGAGGTTGCCTTGCTGGATGATGTCCTCGAGCGGGACGCCCCAGCGGCGGTACTCGAGCGCGATCGAGATCACGAACGGCAAGCACGCGCGGACGATCTTTTCTCCTGCGCGCTTGTCGCCGTCGCGCCAGAGGAGCGCGAGATCGTGCTCCGCTTTGCGGTCGAGCGACTCGACTGTCGTCATGTTCGCGCGGTATGCGCGGAGCGCTGCACCTTCGAACGCGGAGCCCATGGTCTGTGCCCTCCGCGTGCACGTTCTGCAGAGAGCGCGCCAATTGCGTCACCCCGAATTTCCCGAGAATTCACCCCCTCGGAGCGTGCATCCGCGAAAGGCGCACCGGCGCGAACGAAAGGACGCGAAAGAATTTCGCGATTTGAAACGGAGGCTCGCGCTCTAGAGCTCGATCGTCAGGCCTTCGTGCGCCGCGATCGCGTTCGGAAACAGCGCGCGCGCGCGCCGCTCTTTTTCGCGGACGGCGGCATCGGCTTGCATCGGATCGTGGTGATAGAGGACGAGCTGTTTGGCACCCGCGGCCTTCGTGAGCTTCACCGCTTCTTCGAACGTGCTGTGCCCCCATCCGACCTTGGGCACGCCCGTCCCCGCAGTGCCCGCGTATTCTTCTGGCGTGTACTGCGAGTCGTAGATCAGGACGTCGACGCCCTTGGCGAGCGCGAGGAGGTTCTTGTCGATCTCCGCGTAGTGCTCGGTGTCCGTCGCGTACATCACGGCGTGCCCGTCGTAGTCGACGCGGTACGCGCGCACGCCGTTCGGGTGGTTGCCCGGCGCGGACGAGACGGTCACCTTCTTCCCCGCGCCGTCGTCGAGTATCAACGCCTGACCCTCGACGAGATCGTGGAACGTCATCGACGCGGCCATCGCCGTGAGGTGCACCGGGAAGCTCGGGTGATCCATCTGCCCGGCGAGCGTCTCTTCGAGCGTGCGCGAGACGTTGTTGCCGCCATACAGGTGAATCGTGTTGCCGGCGACGAACGCGGGATCGAAGAACGGAAAACCCTGGATGTGATCCCAGTGCACGTGACTGAAGAAGAGGTGCGCCGTGAGCGGCATCTCTTTGAGGAGGGTCTTGCCGAGCATGCGGAGGCCCGTGCCTCCGTCGAAGATGAGGATCGTCTTGCCGGCGCGGACCTCGACGCAGCTCGTGTTGCCGCCGATCTCGACCGTGTGAGGGCCCGGCGACGGAATGCTGCCGCGTACACCCCAGAACGTGATCCGCATCCTCGGTGGCTCCGTCCTCTCGCGGTGTGAGCGATGTTCGATCGGCAGTCTAAGCCCGCGCCATGCCGCGCGCGAACGCTTGTATTACGGGTCCCGAGCGTACAACGTCAATGGCGAGACGACATGGGTATTTCGGGGGAAGGAGCGCTGGTCGTATTGGGTGGCCGCATTCGCCGCGATCACGGCGGCGCGCTCGTGGGGGCGGTCGGGCGTCGCGTCGCGACGGCGGCGAAGGTCGCGATCGCGCGCGACGTCGCGATCGTCGTCGCCACCGGTGGATGCGTGTGGGACGGGCGGGTCGAAGCGGACGCAATGGCCGAAGGGCTCGAGCGCGCGGGGGTGCCGGCGGCGCGAATCGTCCGGGAACGATGCGCGCTCACCACGCGCGACAACGCCCGCTATGCTGCGCGCGTCTTGTCCCGGCATGGCATCGACGACTCGCTGATCGTGACGTGCGCCTGGCATCTGCCGCGTGCGGTCGCGCTCTTTCGTCGCGAAGGGATCCGCGTCGAGGGGATCGCGGCGGACGGCGAGCCGACGGTCGGAGTCGCGCGACGCGTGTGGCGATGGGGGCGCGAGCGGGTCTCGATGCGATTGGACGGTGTGGCGTGAAGCGCGAAGGCGCGGCGACGATCGCGATCGCGGGGACGTTGCT
This sequence comes from Polyangiales bacterium, assembly GCA_038209335.1. Classification (GTDB taxonomy): domain Bacteria; phylum Myxococcota_A; class Polyangia; order Polyangiales; family Polyangiaceae; genus JBBQXV01. Next base: position 41,559 of record JBBQXV010000018.1, read on the forward strand.
CGCGGTGCTCGCGAGCGGGTGCCCGAGCAAGTCGCGCGCGGTCGGCGGTGGCGACGCGTCGGTCGATGGTGGCGAAGTCGTGAGCGAGACGATCGCGGCGATGCTCGCAACGCTCGCGCGCGCGGAAGATCAGCGACGCGCGAAGGACGTGCCGGAGGCGATGCGCGGCCATCACGACGTCGTCGTGCGGCGGCGGGCCGCTCGTGCGCTCGCACGGATCGCCGACGACGCGAGCATCGCCGGATCGATGCGCGCGCTCGCGGACGAGGATCGCGAGACCGTGGCGTGGGGCGCGTACGGGCTCGGCGCGACGTGCCGCGGGCACGAGGATGGTCATGTGCGTGCGCTCGCGGCGCGCGCGGCGTCGCTCGACGTTCCGCCCGCCGTGCCCGCCGCGGGACCGCTCGGTGACGCGCGCTCCGTCATCGCCCGCGCGCTCGGAAAGTGCGGCGGCGAAATCGCGGAGCGCACGCTCGCCGCGTGGCTCAAGCTCGGCGCGAAGGAAGGCGGCGCGCTTCGCGAGGCGGCGGCGTACGCGCTCGGCGACGTTGCGTCGAAACGAAACGCGCTCGGCGACGAGACGACGACGGCGCTCCTCGACGCCGCAAAAGGAGGCGGCGCGAGCGGCGATCCTCCGCTCGACGCCGCGCTCTATCCGTTCGGTCGCGTCGACGCGGTCGGCGCCGCGTTCGTCGAGCGACTCCTCGCGGTCGGACGCGCGACGCTGACGACGAGCGCGCCGTCTCCTGCCGACGCAAGCCCACGTCGCCTGTTCGCGATCCGCGCCCTCACGCGCGCCGGCGATCTCGTCGTCTCCGACTTGATGCACGTCATTCAAGATCGAAGCTACCTCCCTTCGGAGCGCGCAGAGGCGGCGCGCGGTCTCGGGCGGCTCGGGCGCGACGGACGTTCGGGCGCGGCCGATGCGCTCATCTACCTCGTGCCGGAGCGGGATCCCGTCGCGATTGCCGCGCTCGCCGGCGACGACTTCGGCGTGATGACGACGCTCCTCGGCTCGCTCGGGACCGAGCCGCCGAAGAAGGCCGACAAGACGCTCGGCGCGCTCGCGAACCTCGTCCCGCCGCCCGGCTCGCCCGTGTCGCCTTCGCTCGCGCGCCGCGTGGCGACGCTTCGTTGCACGGCGGCAGGTCTCCTTGCGCGCGGATCGTTCGACGCCGACGTGCTCAAGCAGTGCGACGCACCCGGGAGCGAAGCGTTCGAGCGCGCGCGTCTCACGGCGATCGTGCATCGGCATCCGATGGACAAGGATCGTCGTGCAGCGTGGCTCGCGCTCGCACGAAGCAAGAACGTGCGCATCCAAGAGGCGGCGGTCGAAGCGATCGGCGCGCACCCCGAGCTCAAGGAAGCGGCGCGCGCGGCGATCGCGGAGGCACTCGCGTCGAACAAGCCGGGCCTCGTCGCGACGGCGGCCGAGCAGATCCACGCGCATCCCGAGCGCGTCTACGTCCTCGCGCAAAGCGAGATCCGCGCGGCGCTCGATCCGAACAACCACGCCGAGCCGTCGGCGAATCCGGCGCGCGATCTCGACGCGGGGATCGCGCGCGCGCTGAAGGCGGCGCTCGCGCACGCGTGGACCGAGGATCTGATCGAGACGCGCCTCGCGCTCCTCGACGCGGCGATCGCGGTCGGATTGAAAGAGGGGCGCGACGCGGCGACGGCGGCGTGCCGCGATCCGAACACGACGATGCGCGCGCGCGCGAAGAAGGCGCTCGCCGCGTTCGCCGACGCCGACGCGACGTGCGCGCCGCCCGATCCGCCGCCCGACGCCGCGCCGGAGATCGCCGCGCTCCTCACGCACGCGACCACCGTTCGCTTCACGACCGACGCAGGCGCGCTCGCGATGAAATTCGATCCCGCGCTCGCGCCGATCGCCGCGACGCGCATGGTCGCGCTCGCGCGGAGCGGCTTCTACACCAACGTCGTCGTGCATCGCGTCGTCCCCGGCTTCGTCGTGCAGCTCGGCGATCCCGGCGGCGACGGCTACGGCGGATCCGGAAAGCTCCTTCGTTGCGAGACCGCGCCCGCGCCGTTCGACTACCTCGACGTCGGGATCGCGCTTGCCGGACGCGACACCGGATCGAGCCAGCTCTTCGTCACGCTCGCGCGCTACCCGCACCTCGAAGGCGAGTACACGCGCGTCGGTCACGCCGAAGGCGACTGGGCAGCGGTCGCCGAAGGGGACGTCGTTCGCGACGTGAAGGTAGAGGAGTAGTACGCTCGCCGCGCATGCTGTTGGTCATCGACGTCGGTAACACGAACATCGTCTACGGGCTCTTCGACGGCGAGAAGCTCACGCAACAGTGGCGCGTCGAGAGCGGTCGCGGACGCACGGCCGACGAGTACGCCGTCGTCTTGTGGCAACTGCTCCAGATGCACGGCGTCGCGGTGAAGGACGTGCACGCGGCCATCCTCGCGAGCGTCGTCCCCGCGTTGACCGAGCCGATGATCGAGCTCGTCAAACGCGCGTTCGGTCTCGAAGCGATGGTCGTCGGTCCGGGGATTCGCACCGGCATGGCGATCCTCTACGAGAACCCGCGCGAGGTCGGCGCGGATCGGATCGTCAACGCCGTCGCCGCGTTCGAGAAGAGCAAAGGCGGCGTCATCGTCGTCGACTTCGGCACCGCGACGACGTTCGATTGCGTCACGCCGAAGGGCGAATACTTGGGCGGCGTCATCGCTCCCGGAATTCAGATCAGCGCCGACGCGCTCTTCTCGCGCGCGGCCAAGCTCCCGCGCGTCGAGATCGCAAAGCCACCCAAGGTCGTCGGTCGCAACACGCTCGCGTCGATGCAATCGGGGATCGTCTACGGCTACGTCGGGCTCGTGGACGGCCTCGTCGAGCGTTTGCTCGGCGAGCTCGGCTATCCGTGCGCGGTCATCGCGACCGGTGGTCTCGCGCCGCTGATCGCGCCGCTGTCGAAGTCGATCGGCGAGGTCGACGAGATGCTCACGCTCGTCGGGCTTCGCATTCTCTACGAGCGCAACCGCGTCTAGGCGCGAGGTCCCGCTGTCGCCGCGCTCTCTGTCCGCATTCGCCGTCCTCGTCGCTTGCGCGCTGTTCCTCGTCGCGGCGCTCGCGGTCGGTGTCTCGTTCGGGACGGAGCCGATCGCGCTCTCGCACCTCTTCGATTCGGCAGACTCGCTCGAGCGCGCGGCGCTCGTCGAAGCGCGATTGCCGCGGGTGATCCTCGGTGCGATCACCGGCGGCGCGCTCGCGGTCGTCGGCGTCGCGTTTCAAGCGGTGCTGCGCAACCCGCTCGCGGAGCCGTACGTGCTCGGCGTATCGGGAGGTTCGGCGCTCGGCGCGACGATCGCGATCCTCGGCGGCCTCGCGGGCGCGTCGTGGATCGGCGCGTCGGTGGTTCCGCTCGCGGCGCTCGCCGGAGGAATGGGATCGACGCTGCTCGTGCACTCGCTCGCGCGCGCGGGGACGCCGGGGAGCGCGACGTCGGTGCTCCTCGCGGGCGTCGTCGTGAACGCGTTCGCGTCGGCGGTGATCACCTTCTTGAAGACGCTCGTGAGCGCGAGCAAGGCGCAGGAGCTCCTCTTTTGGCTCGTCGGATTTCTCGACGTGCAGTCGTGGCGTGAGATCGGGTTCGTCGGCTTCTACGCCGCGCTCGGGACGCTCGTCCTCCTTCGCGACGCCGGTCGCCTCAACTTGCTCGCGCTCGGCGACGAAACCGCGGGCGGTCTCGGCGTCGACGTGCGCGCGCTCGAGCGACGCACCTTCTTCGCGTGCTCCGCGGTCGTCGGCGCGGTCGTCAGCCTGACCGGCCTCATCGGCTTCGTCGGCCTCGTCGTTCCCCACGCGCTTCGTCGCGTCGTCGGTCCCGACGTTCGCGTGCTCATGCCGGCGTCGCTCTTCGTCGGCGGCGGATTGCTCGTGGTGTGCGATCTCGTCAGCCGCCTCGCGTTCCGGTGGCTCCACACGGAGCCACCCGTCGGCGCGGTCACGGCGCTCATCGGCGGTCCGGTGTTTCTGGTGCTGCTGAGGAAGCGGCGAGCCTGATGCTGAAGCTCGGGATGTACGTCGTCGCGCTGATCCACGCGAAATCAGAGCCCTCGCGGACGGCACGCGCGCTGCACTCCGCGGCTCGATGCTGCATACTACCGCCATGACTCGCAGGCGCGCGACGTACGAAGACGTCCTCGCTGCGCCTCGGCATCTCGTCGCAGAGGTGATCGACGGCGTTCTTCATATGAACCCGCGACCGGCGATGCCGCACGCCGCGGCGACGACGGCGCTCGGCGAAGAGCTCGGCCCGCCGTTCAAGCGAGCGCGCGGTGGCCCTGGAGGATGGATTTTACTCGACGAACCCGAGCTCCACCTAGGCGCCGACATCCTCGTGCCGGATCTCGGCGGCTGGCGTCGCGAGCGTCTTCCGACGCTCACGGATGACGCGCCGTTTCTCACGCTCGCGCCCGACTGGATCTGCGAAGTCCTCTCGCCGTCCTCGGCGAAAGTCGATCGCACCGAGAAGCTCCCGATCTATGCGCGCGAGGGCGTGCGCTACGCGTGGGTCGTCGATCCGCTCGCGCGAACGCTCGAGGCGCTGCGTCTCGAGTCCGGAAGATGGCTCATCGTCGGCGCGTGGCGCGACGACGCGCGAGTGCGCGCGGAGCCGTTCGATGCGATCGAGCTCGACCTCGCGATCTTGTGGGCCGACGTGACACTCGCGGGGCAGGGCGCCGCGCCGACCGCGCTCTAGACGCTGCGACTGCGTCGCCAGCTCGGCGAACGCCGTAGCGCATCATGCAACTCTAACCGCACGCGCCCGGCTGGAGTCTGCGCTCTGCGGACGCGTCCCCAGCTCGTGCGATCGCAACCGCGCGGGCGCAAAGTACAACCGCGCGTGCAATCCGCCGCCGCGCGGATGGAAACGGCAACCGCGCGGATGGAAACGGCAACCGCGCGGACGGAAACGGCAACCGCGCGCGCCGCGGTTGCTGGTTCGCTTCCGGTCTGTTGCACCCTCTCACACCCGCAACACGAACCGCAGCCCCGCGTCGTCGATGTTCGCGCCGGAGAGCACGACGCCGACACGCTTCCCGGCGAGCTCGCCGCGTAGCTTCACGAGCCCCGCGAGCCCCGCGGCACCCGCGCCCTCCGCGAGGTTGTGCGTCGTGCGCAGCAGCATGCGGATCGCCGATGCGATCTCGTCTTCGGTGACCGTGACGAATCCGGCGAGCCCTTCGCGGAGCGCGCCGAACGTCTTCTCGTAGACGTTGCGTGTCGCGAGGCCGTCCGCGAACGTGTCGGCGCTCGCGGTCGGTGACGCGACGCCGCTGTGCCACGAGTCGTGAATCGCGGACGCGCGTGCGGCTTGGACGCCGTACACGCGGAGGCTCGGACGAAGCGCGCGCGCGACGGTGAGCGCGCCGACGGCTTGCGATCCACCGCCGACGGCGATCACGAGCGCGTCGAGATCGCGCGCGGATTCGGCGATCTCGAGCGAGAGCGTCGCAGCGCCGGCGATGACCTCGCGATCGTTCGTCGAGTGGACGAGCCGCATCCCGCGTTCGACGACGAGCCGCTTCGCGACCTCGACCGACTCGTCGTAGTCCTTGCCCGATTCGATGAGCTCTGCGCCGAGTCCGCGAATGCCGGCGTTCTTCTCGGGGTTGTTGCCGATGGGAACGCAGATCGCCGCGGGCGCGCCGAGACGCTGCGCCGCCCACGCGACGCCGAGGCCGTGGTTGCCGCGCGTCGCCGCGACGAGACCGCGTCGCCGCTCCGGCTCGGTGAGCGACGTGAGGACGGAGAGGGCGTTGCGGACTTTGAACGCGTTCGTCGGTTGGTGGTTCTCGTGCTTCACGAAGACTCGGATGCCGCTGCCGATCTCGGCGTCGAGCGTGGCGTACGCGCGGAGCGGTGTCGGCGTGAGGTGCGGCGCGAGGCGAGCGCGCGCGGCGAGCACGTCGGAGAAGGTGAGGGGCCACATGGGAGACGAACGGCGTAGCACGACGCCGACCTCGACCTCGACGAGAGACGTGCAGGAACGTGCCGCCGTTCAAGGCGAAACTTCCCCGGCGCCGCCGCGTATAGGCCGAATGGCCCGAACGCCCGTCCCTGCCGCGCCGACCGCGATCGATCGCGCCTCGGACATGGCGCGCTCGCGGCGCGTCGGCGCCGTGTGGAACTGGCTTCCGGCGTTTCGCGTCGTCGCCGAGTACGAGAGCATCCACAAGGCCGCGCTCGTTCTCGGCGTGAGCGCGTCGGCACTCTCGCGCACGGTGCGCCTCCTCGAGGACGCGCTCGGCCACGCGCTGTTCGTCCGTTCGGCGACGGGGCTCGGTCTAACGCGCGCCGGCGCGGACGTCCTCAGGTCGACGCGGGATGCGATGCGCCGCATCGACGATGTGCTCGAAGCTCCGTCGTCCGAACCGAACGACAAGCCGATCGTCGCAGCGGCGAGCGGCGCCGCGCTCTGTTTCATGCTGACGCATGCGCTCGGTCGCGCCGCGCACGCGCACGGCTCGCGCTATCGCGTGATCGCGGTCGACGAACGCGACGCGGTTGGCGAGCTCCTTCGCGGCAACGCCGATCTCGCGCTGGTCGAAGGCGCGAACCCTTCGCCAGAGATCGTCTGCGAAGCGCTCGGCGACGTGCGGTTCGCGCTCTACGCGCCGCCCGGCGCTCCGCACGACGCGCCCGTCGTCGCGCTCGACGGGCTCGGTGTCGATCCGGCGCGCGTGGTCGCTTTCGTGCCGACGATGGATGCGATCGCACACGTCGCTGGCGAGGCATCGCTTTGCGCGCTCTTGCCGGACGGCCTCGCGCCGCCGTCGTTCGCGCGGATCGCAGCGGTGGACGTGCGCATCGCCGTTCACGCGCTCACCAGGCGTCCGCTCGATGCGTCGCGCCCGCATGCAGGAACGCGCGCGCTCGTCGACGAGACGCGCGCGCTCCTCGCGACGATGGCTAGTTCGACACGAGACCCGCCGCGTGCGGCGGCAAGCCATTCGCGCTTCCTGCTGGGGTGAGCGAGCCGTCGTGCGCGATGCGGAACGCCGCCACTGCGAGCGTCCCGCTGTCGAGGACGTAGAGGAGGTGCCCCTCGTCATCGAGCGCCATGTCGGTAGGCGCGCTGCCGCCGCCGGTGCTCGCGGTGACCCCGCCGTCTGCGAAGAGCGTGATCGCGCCGCTCGGGAGCACCGCGTAACCCGACACGGTGGCGCTCGCGGTGTTCGACGTGTACGCGAACCGACCGTCGCGCGTGACGACGACCCAGCACGGCGCGGCTTGCTGATCGGCGACCGGGCCAGTCACGAGCGACGGCGCCGCGTTGCGATCGACGCGATACGAGGTCAGCGCGCCTTTGCCCGCCGCGCCGCCGAACGCGTCGGACACGATGAGCGTCCCCGCCGGATCGAACGCGAAACCGAACGGCGTGTCGCCGACCGAGCGAAGCGTGCGCGCGTCGCTCAACGTACCGTCCCGCCGAACGACGAACGTGTCGATCATGTTCGTCGCTTTCTCGGTCACGACGAGCGCGTCGCCGTCGGGGCTGAAGAGCACCTGGGCCGCGCCGACGCCGGTCGTGCGGCTGAGCGCGCGCGCCGAGCCAGCGACCGGCCGCAGCTCACCGCGATGCTCGTCGATCGCGAAGCCGCTGACGTTCTGGTTCGCGCCGGCGTTGAGCACGTACACGAGCCCTCGCGATTCGGTGACGCTGATCGGCCGATCGCCGCCCGACGCCACGACGTCGGCGAGCGCGAGCCTTCCGCCGTCCACGCGAAAGAGCGAGACCTCGTTGCTGCCGGCGTTGACGGCGAGCAACCACCGACCGTCGCCGCTTCGAGCGAGGGCGCCTTGCGAGCCGAGGCCGTCGCCGCTTCCGCGACCGCCGGTGGCGATGCGCGCGCTCTCGCGGAGCGCGCCGCTATCGGGGGCGTCGAAGACGATGACCTCGTTGGCGGCTTGGTTGCCGAGGATGAACACGCGCTCCGCGCGGTGCGCACGCGAATCGTTCGAGCCGAGCGCGCTCGTCGTGTCGGCGGTGACGCCGTCGTGTTGGCTCTCCGTTCCCGAGCACGCGGTGAGAAGCAGCGACGAAGCGAGGCAGATATGTCGAATCATGATGGACCTCCAAGTGATGGTGACTTGGTGCCGTTACGCGGCGTGGGTCGCGTCGTTCCGCGTGTCGTATGCGAGAGATTCGCACGGGGGGTGAAGCTGGCTCGTACGCGGGCGCCCCCCGACCGCGACCCCGACCCCGACCTCGACTACTATCCCCGCGATGCCCTCGCCGTGGCTCGTCCCGCTCTCCGCGCTCGCCGAGCGTCGCGGCGGGGACGATCCCCGCGTCGTCGGCGGAAAAGCCGCACGCCTCGCGTGGCTCGTGCGTCACGGCTTCGACGTCCCCGAAGCGTGGGTCCTCCCGCAAGACGCGCTCGCCCAAGCCGAGCTCACGCCGGGTTGCGAGCCGCGCGCTCTCCTCCGCGCCGCGAGCGGTCGCGCCGGCTACACGCGCGCCGCCGAAGCGCGCCACGAGATCCTCCACGCGCCGCTCCCGCGCGGCCTCGCGATCGAGCTCGACGAGCTGTGGAAGATCGTGCGCGATCGCGCGCCGTGGGGCCTCGCGGTGCGATCGAGCGCGACGTGCGAGGACGGCGCGCTCGTCTCGATGGCCGGCCTCGCGGAGACCGTGCTCGGCGTCCGCGGCGGCGACGCGCTCGCCGATGCCGTGCGGACGGTCTGGGCGTCGATCGCGTCGGGTCGCGCGCTCGCGTACCTCGCGGCGCACGGCGTGAAGGACGTCGGCATGGCGGTCGTGCTCCAGCGTGTCGTCGAAGCCGACGCCGCCGGCGTGATGTTCACGCGCGCGCCCGACGTGCGCGGCGCCGCGGCGTCCGCGGATCGCATCGTCAACGCGGGCCGTGGTCTCGGCGCACCGGTCGTCGACGGACGCACGACCCCCGACGTCATTCGCTTCGACGCGCGCGGCCGCCTCGTCGAGAGCGCCATCGCGCACAAAGCACACGCGCTCGTCGTCGGCGATCGCGGCGTTCACGAGGTCCCCGTCGACGAGCCCGATCGCGCCGCGCTCGACTCCGCACGCATTCTCCAGCTCGCCCAGATCGCCGCGCGCCTCGAGAAGCTCGACCGCGTCGCGTGGGACGTCGAGTTCGCGTGCGACCGCGAGAAGACATGGGTCGTCCAAGCGCGCCCCGTCACCGGCCGCGGCTTCCCGACCGGCGGCGACGAGACGACCGTATGGAGCAACGTCAACGTCGGCGAAGCGCTCCCCGGCGTCGCGACGCCGTTCACTTGGTCCGTCGCCGGCGAGTTCAGCGACGCGGGTTTCCGTCGCGCGTTCGCCGCGCTTGGCTGCCGCGTACCGAAGAGCGCGGTGCTCGTCGGCAACGTGTACGGCCGCTTCTATTTGAACCTCACGCAGTTCATGCGCATCGCCGCGCAGGTGCCGTTCCTCGATCCGCGAACACTCGTCGAGCTCGGCGGCGGTTGGGGCGGCGACGAGCTCGAAGGGCAAGTCGCCGGCGTGTCGCGTCGCGGATTCTTCGCGCGTCTCCCTCTGACGTTGTCGCGCCTCGTCAAAGAGCAGCTCCGCCTCGACGAAGACGTCGCGCGCTACGAAGCGATCGCCGACAAAGCGTGGCGCGCAAACAACGCGCTCGACCTCGCAATCCTCCCGGACGAAGCGGTCGCGCGCACGATGCGCGACGTGCAAGATCTCCTCGAGCAGACCGGCACCGTCATGCTCACGTGCGCGTCGAGCACGCTCGGAACGCACCTCGCGCTCAAGATGCTCCTCGAGCGCGTCGCGCCGCTCGGCGCCGATCGCCTCGCGCAGTCGCTCACGAGCGGCATTCGCGATCTCGAGAGCGCGCGCCCCGGCATCGGCATCCTTCACGTCGCGACCCTCGCGCGACGTGAGCCGGAAGCGCGCGCCGCGATCGATCGCGAGACGACGATCGGCCTCGACGCGATCCCGGACGGCCCCACGCGTCGCGCGCTCGTGAGCTTCCTCGAGCTCTACGGCGATCGCGCCATCCGCGAGGCGGAGCTCTCGACTCCGCGATGGCGCGAGGATCCGCGCGCGGTCCTCAAGATGCTCCGCGTCGCGATGCGCGGCGAAGGGCAAGACATCGAAGCGACGCTCGGGCGCGCGCGCACGCAGGCCGACAACGAGATGGCCAAGCTGATGCCGCGTCTCTCGCTCCTCGAGCAGACGGCGGCGCGTCACCTCGTCGCGCGCGCGCAGAAAGCGGCGCGGCTGCGCGAGCGCATGCGCGCGTGGGTGACCCGCGTCATCGGCATGCTCCGCGACGCGGCGATCGACGCGGACCGACGCCTCCTCAGGCGCGATCCAGAGCTAGAGCGCGATCACCGCGCGCTCGTCGTCTCGGGTTCTCCGCTCGCCTCCATCCAGAGCGTTTTTTTTCTGACCGTCGACGAGGTCGCGCAAGCGCTTCGCACGCACCGCGCCGATCTCGCGCCGCTGGTTCGCGCACGCCGCGCCGAGCTCGCGCGCGATCAAGCGCGCCCCGACCCGCCCGCGACCTTCGTCGGCGCACCGCCTCCGATCGTCCTCGCCCCCGCGGGCGGCGACATCCTCCGCGGCCTCCCCGCGAGCGCCGGCGTCGTCGAAGGTCGGGCGCGCGTCCTTCACAGCGCGGACGAGATGCAGCTCCTCCAACCCGGCGAGATCCTCGTCGTGCACACGACCGACATCGGGTGGACGCCGCTGTTCCTCCAAGCCGCGGGCGTCGTCACCGAGCTCGGCGGTCCGCTCTCGCACGCCGCCGTCGTCGCACGCGAGTTCGGCGTCCCCAGCGTCGTCAACGTCACAGCCGCGACGCGCGTCATCCGCACCGGCGACGCCTTGCGCGTCGACGGCGATCGCGGCGTCGTCGAACGCATCCGCGAATCGAAGTGACGCCTACTGCTTGCAGTCGTTCGATATGCCGGCGGCTTTGTACGGATCGAACGGCTCGTACTGTTTCACGGTGTCGCCGCGCACCGACACGCTGTAGACGAACGCCGTCCCGCAGCTCCGACTCAAGTCGTACGCCTCGCCGGGCGAGTCCATCCGCGCGACGACGATGTCGCGGTAGACGAGCGGCTGGCCCGGCTTGATCTGATCGGGCGTGCCGCCGTTGAGAATGTACGCGCCGCCTTTGGCCCCCTCGGCTTGGAAGAGGGACGCGCGCGAAAAGCGATCGATGACGAGAGCGTTCCCCGCGTCGATGCCGATGCCGAGCGCGCGTGGCGGATGCGTCACGAGCGTTCCGTCGGAGATCTGGCGCGCCATGAACGCGCTGAGCCGTCCGAAGCGATCGTTCTCGCGGAAGTGCGCGTCGACGATGAGCCCCTCGAGCTGAGGAAAGCGAAACGTGTCGTTCGCGAAGATCACCGATTTTCCGAACGGGTTTTGGAGCGCGTCGGACGTTTGCACGGGCCCGCTCGCGAGCGCGGTGTCGTGCGTGAACTGTCCGAGGATCGACGCGCCTCCGCCGACGCCCGCGACGACGCCGCCGCGATCGAACACCGCCTGCACTGCCGCGACGAGCACCGACGTGCGCCAGCGCAGGAACTCCGTCGCGTCGTCCGACGCGATGATGACCCCCTCGGCGCGCGAGATGAGGTACGCCGCGACCTCGAGATCGTCGGCGCTCGCGCCCGGCGTCAGGGTGAGCGTCTGCACCGAGTTGAAGACCCCGAGGCTCGCGACGTGCTGCGCGAAGGAGTCGTCGTCGTTCGCGCGCAAGACCACGACGTCGCCGGCGGATCCGCGGGTCGAAGCGATCGTCGCGTGCATCCAATGGAACGCTGCGTCGACATCGGGCCCGCCGCCCATCAGGACGAGACCCGGCCCGACAGGTCCCATCGGATCGTCGACGGGGCTCCCGAGACGCGTGTGAACGACGAGCGCGCCGTCCGAGCTCACGTCGTTGTGAAGTGCGCGATTCGCCGGAGCAGCCGTCTTCGCGGGCGACGTCACGTTGCGATCGCCCTCTTCCGCGCAAGCGACTAGCGCGGCGGTGATCCCAGCGACGACGACGTTCACGAACCTGCGGCGCATGACGGCTCCGATCGGTGCGTTCCCTGAAGCCAAGCATGACGCCGCGCGACGTCCCGTGGCAACAGGCGCGTCGCGATCGGGAGCATCATGTGGGACGGTGCCAACCGTGCGAGAACGATGCCGGTGCTTCGTGGGACGTGGTGGCCGCAGTGAGCGTAAGATTGCACCCCCGCGGACCGTGCGAGCGCCGACGCAACGCCCCGCCGCCGCCTCCGTCAGAAAAGTGACATGATCGCGCCTGCGAACGGGACGGTGGATCGGTGGGCGTGGGACTACGTTCACGCGACCGATCTCGCCGCGAAGCTCGCGCCACCGCCGCCGCCTCGCGAGTGGGAGCGCGCTCCCGACGCACGCCGAATCGCCGCACCGGGGCGTCCGAGCACGCTCGTCCCCGCGTCGCGCCGCATGAAGACACCGAGCGCCGAAGCGCTCCGCGATCCGAAACGGCGCGCGCAGCTCCTGCACACGTTCCTTCATCACGAGCTCCAGGCGGCCGAGCTGATGTGTTGGGCGGTGCTCGCGTTTCCGGATGCGCCGCCCGCGCTGCGACGCGGTCTCGTCGGCGTCGCGCTCGACGAGGTCCGCCACATGAACATGTATGGTGCACACATCGAGCGGCTCGGCCACGCGATCGGCGACTTCGCGGTGAACGATTGGTTCTGGGATCGCGTCCCGCAGGCGACGATGGTCACGCATTTCCTCGCGTCGATGGGGATGGGCTTCGAGGCGGGGAACCTCGATCACACGCGGCGCTTCGAGGAGCGCTTCCGCGCGGTAGGAGACGACGAGGGGGCGCGGCTCCACGCGATGGTCGCCGAAGAAGAAGTGCCGCACGTGCGTCTCGGCACGCACTGGTTTCGCGAGCTCACGGGCGCGCTCGACTTCGACGAGTGGCGCGCGTCCTTGCCGGCGCCGCTCTCGCCGATGGTGATGCAGGGCGCTCCGATCGATCGCGACGCGCGGCTGCGCGCGGGGTTCACCGAGACGTTTCTCGATCGGTTGACGTCGTGGAAGGCCACGTGAATCACGAGGCACGCGCTCACGAAGGTCGCGCAGGTCACGCGGTGACGACGCGCCTCGCGTGGGTGCTCAACTTCGACGCGGACGACGAGCTCGCGTCGCCGTCGAGCTATGGAAGCGTCACGAACGCGATGCGCGTGCGACTCGACGCGCTCGTCCCGCGCGCCGCGTCGCTCCTCGCGCCGGGCGATGTCGTGATCGCGCACGGCCGCGCGCTCGCCGACGCATCGTCGTACGTCGGACGCGCGTGGTGTCCGACCCCGTCCGCGCTGAAGCGAATGCGCGACGCGGGCGTGAACGTACCGCGCGCGCCGTCGGTCGACGTGCTCGCGCGCGTCAACCATCGCCGCTTCTGCGCCGAGCTCGGTCAGGTTCTCGCCGGCGCGTCGTTCGCGACGAGCGCCGACGACTGCGCGCGCGTGCTCGCGGCGCGTCCCAGCGACGAGTCGTGGCTCTTGAAGCGCGCGTTCGGCTTCGCGGGGCGAGGGCGGCGCAAGGTGACGAGCGGTGCCCTCGGCGACGACGACCTGCGATGGATCGATGCGTCGATCGATCTCGGAGGCGTGCAGATCGAACCGCTCGTCGCCATCGATCGCGAATTCGCGCTCCACGCTGCGCTCGACGCCGACGGCGCGCTCTTGCTCGGCGCTCCGACCGTCCAGCGATGCGACGCTTACGGCGCATGGATCGCGACCGACCTCGCCATGCCCGGCGATCTCGCGGACGACGAGATCGCCGCGCTCGAACGCGAGACCCGCGGCGTCGCCGCCGCGCTCACCATCGCCGGCTATTTCGGCCCGTTCGGCGTCGATGCGTACCGTTGGCGCGATGCGAGCGGCGTCCTCCGATTCAACGCGCGGAGCGAGGTCAACGCGCGTTACTCGATGGGCTACGGCGTCGGCGTCTCTCGCGGCCTGCGCGTGCCTCGTGATTCACTAGGCCTACGGGCGTGACGGTCGCTGGTGCCCGCGGCCATGGCTATACTCGAGGCGTCCTCACGCCTTGACTTGCCATGCTGCTTCCCATGCGAAAGGCCGTTCGAACGTGCGTCGCCAGCGCTGTATGCGCCGCGATCTTCATCGCGTGCGGAGCGCGGACCGGTCTGCCGGTCGGCGAAGGGAGCACCGAGGTCGTCGGCCCGCCGAAGAGCAGCGGCTTCTGCGTGCACGCCGACTACCGCGCCGGATTCAGCGACGTCAGCATCCACATGATCCTCGACAAGTCGGGATCGATGCTCGACGGAAACAAATGGAGCTCCGCGACCGCCGCGCTGAGCGCGCTCGTCGACGATCCGAGCGCGGCCGGCCTTGGCTTCGGCCTTCAATATTTTCCGCTCGGGGCCTCGTGCGACGCGGACAAGTTCGCGATCCCCGAAGTGCCGATCGCGCCGTTGCCAACGAACGCCGCGCGCGTGAAGGCGTCGCTCGCGCGGCAGACGCCGGGAGGAGACACGCCGACGTTGCCCGCGATTCGTGGTGGCCTCGAGTATGCGCGCGCGCAGCAGCTCGCGGACCCGACGCGAGCGGTCGTGCTCGCGCTCTTGACCGACGGCAGGCCCGACGACTGCGAGTCGACGACGCAGAACGTCGCGGCGACTGCGTCGCAAGGCGCGACGAGCGATCCTCGCGTGCTCACGTTCGTCATCGGTCTGGCGAACGGCTACGTCGACGCGATGAACTCGATCGCCGCGGCGGGCGGCACCGGCAAAGCGATCCTCATCAACGAAGATCCGATGACCGCGCAGCAGCTCGTCAAGACGATGAAGGAGCTCCGCGACACGCAGCGCCTCTGTCGCTACGCCGTCCCGTCGCCGGGCGACGCGACGATGACGCAGCTCGATCTCACGATCACGTACAAGCCGACGCCCGACGAGAAACCGATCGACGTGCCGCTCGTCGCCGGCCAGCCCGCGTGCGGCGCGAACGGCGGCTTCTACGTCGACGATCCCGCGAGGCCGACGCTCGTCGCACTCTGCCCGAGCACGTGCTCGACGGTGCACGCGGCGAGCGCGTCGTCGGTGAACGTCACCGCAGGCTGCGGTCTCGGCGCACCGGACGGAGGCGTCTTCGAAGGGGGCGACGGCGGCGGCTTCTGCACCGGCATCGTCCAATTCGATTGCGTCCCGTTCTGCGGCTCGACCGACCTTCGCTCGCCCGTGTGCGTCGGGCGCGACTGGGTCTGCCCATCCGGCACCGTGTCCACTGATGCGTGCACCTCGTGCACGCCGATCCCTCACGGCTGCTGCAAGGGCGACGGCACCCTTGCGCAAGCGTCGTGCGTCAACGGCAACTGGGTCTGCCCACCCGGATCGAACATCTTCGGCTCGCCCGGATGCACGCCCCCCGCCGTGTGCGCGCCGCTCCTTCCGTGCGGCCCCGGTCAATACTGCAAGACGCCCGACTTCTCGTGCGGCACGGGCAGCGTCGCCGGATCATGCGCGCCGATCCCGAGCGGCTGCGCTCCTGGCGCGCAAGCCTGCGGATGCGACGGCCAGCTCTACACGAGCACGTGCGCCGCCGCGTCCGTCGGCGTCGATCTCTCGAACAGCGGAAGCTGCACCATCCCCGGCGGCACCTTCGCGTGCGGCCCGCTCTTCTGCCGAAACGGATCCGAAGTCTGCGAGCACATCCAAGACTTCACGAAAGGCGCGGCCCCCAACAGCTTCGCGTGCCTGACCGCCCCCTGCAATCGCAACGCATGCCCAACCTGCCCCGCAGGCCGCGCATGCACATCGAGCTGCTCCGGCGACGGCACCGTCCTCACGTGCACCGTTCTCTAACCAAAAACCCTCGGCGCCCTTGGCCCCTCGGCGCCCTTGGCGGCCCTCTCGAAATCACACCCAAGCGTTATTGAGCAGCTCCCCAACACCGCCCGCGCCCGGCACGATGTACTGATGCTCGTCGAGCCCGCGCTCTTCGCTCCATCGCGTCCCCGGCACGGTATCGAGCACCTCGGGAGAGCTGAGCCCCCGGTCGAGTCGCAGCGCGTAGATCGTCGTGTCCGGATGCGCCGCGAGCAGATTCTTGATGTACTCCGGCGTGACGATGAGATGCATCGTGAGGCAGCGCCCCGGCTTGCCTTCGAGCTTCGTCTTGTAGTGCGTGAGCGCGCTGATGAGCGACGAGCCGGTCGCGCCCATCGGATCGGGCAAGAGGATGATTCGCCCGTCGACGTCGCGTCCGATCTTCGCGTCGTGCCACGATGCGCCCGTGACGTGCCCCGCGGCGTCGGTCGTGCGCGACATGAAGAGGTGATCTTGCCGCACCGCCGTCGGATCGAGCACCTCGTTCAGCAAGTCGTAGACGACCTGCGACGGCATCGTCCCCGCGCGCGCGATGCCGACGGTCACGACGCGCGTGTGCTTCGCGATCGCGAGCCCGCGGTACACCGCCTCGGGCGACGACGCGACCATGCGCGTCGGCACGTCGACGCGCGCGCGCGGCAGCTCGGCGGCGACGACGACCGCGGCGAGACGCTCGTACAGCGTGCGCACCAAACGCCCGACCTCCGGTTGAAATGTATCGCGCGCGCACAGCCGAGCGAGCTGCGTCCACCCGAGCGGATCGTCGAGCAGATGAACGTTGGGCCCGTACTTGTGCGGGATCTCCGGCGCACGAAAGCGGCTCTCGATGTACGCGACCTCGGTCACGGCGCGCGACTCACGTCCAATGCCCGGCGCGCATCGCCGCCGGATCGATGATCTTCACCTTGGGACCGAGCGCCTCGCGGAAGCTGTCCTCGTCCTCGTCGTCCATGATCGCGTCGCCGAAGCCGGCCGCGATCTCCATGGCCGTCGAGACGATGCGGAGGAACTGCGCGAAGCTCGACGCCGCGAGCGTCGGGTTCCACCGCTCTTCGCCGCTCATCGCCGTGTAGACCGGGCAGTCGCCTTCGGGATCCGGCTTGGACACGTCGAGAAAATACGGATCGCTGAGGAGCGAGCTCTCGCCGATGACGACCCACGCCGGCTTCCACTCGGCGGTCGCGTTGCCCCCCTCGGACGGCGTGACGACGTTCGACTGCGCCTTGACGAGCTCTTCGGCCGGAATGAACCGAATGCGCTCGACTGGCGTCACCGTCTCGACCTTCTCGGGGTTCGCTGCGAGCAGAAACGCTCGGAATCGCGGAGGAATCCGGAGTTGCTTCTTCAGCGAGTCGACGAGCTCGGGCGTCGCTTTACCGAAGGAGCTAGGGAGCTTTCGCCGCTGGAAAACCGCTTTCAGTCCTTCAATCGCATCCGCGAGATCACTATCCACGTAGCCCTCGTCTGAAAACCCCGAAACAAGGCCACCGCCGTCGCCACCGGCGAGCTGTGGTTTTTACACGTTATCACCATCGGTTGGGAATTCGAATCGGCATGCACGGGTGGGCGCGGAGCATCATCGGCGGCCGCTACGGAAAACGCTGGGGTGCGGGCGTTCGGGCGGGTCGACGGTGCAGCGCACGGCGAGGTGGACCGCGGCCGCGCTCGATTCGCCGCCGAAGGCTTGGAGGACGCGGACGAGCGGGCGGGTCGTCTCGTCGAGAACAGCGGCGGCGCGCGCGGGCAGATCT
Organism: Polyangiales bacterium; assembly: GCA_038209335.1. GTDB lineage: Bacteria > Myxococcota_A > Polyangia > Polyangiales > Polyangiaceae > JBBQXV01. The sequence continues at coordinate 59,201 of JBBQXV010000018.1, forward strand.
TCGGACGCGATCGTCGCGCGCACGTCGGCGACGTCGCGGTTCGGAAATCGGAGCTCGACGCGGACGACGACGGACGCGGATGCGGACGCGCGCGTCGCGTCGGCGAACGCGCGCGGGCGGAGGGCGAGGGGGGCGCACAGCTCGGCGGAGCCGGCGCCGCCGTCGGAGCCGAAGACCGCGCGCGCCCACGACGCGACGTCGACGACGTGCGCGTCGCCTTTTCGCGTGAGGAGCGACGTGCAGCGCTTGCCGTCGTGGGTCGCGATTTCCCCAGGGCGGCATCGCGTCGCGGCGACGCACGCGCCGTTCGCGAAGCGTGCGCCGCGCGGGCAGAGGGCGGCGTTGGCGACGCACGCGAGATCGTCGCCGTCGACGATCGGCTTGCCCCCTTCGCACACGAGGCGCTCGCCGACCGCGAAGACGATCTGTTGCGCGGCCGCGATCTCGCGGAGGGCGCGCGTCGGGACGCATTCGCCGGTCGCGATGTCGAGCGCCTGCTCGTCCGGGCATTCGCGGAACGCGCAGGCGCCGCCGGTGAAGTGCGCGCCGCGTCCGCAGTACGCGTCCGCGGTGTGCGTCGACACGCACGCGCCGTCGAGGAGGATGGCGCCGTCGCCGCACGCGCACACGCCGTCGCCGGCCGCACCGGCGAAGCGTGGGCAGGCGTCGCGAGACACGCACGCGGTGGCCGCGGCGGCCAGGACCCACGCCGCGCTGCCGAGAAGAGCGCCCCGCATGGCCCCGAACGCTACCACGCGCCCTTCCGTGCTAAGCGATCCGCCATGCTCGCGCTCCACACCGACGGAACCGCCGAGTTCGACGCCGCCCTCGCGCGCATCGCGAACCGCGGCGAAGAAGACTTCACACGCGTCGAACAGGTCGTCCGCGAGATCATCGCCGCGGTGCGCGCCGAAGGCGACGCCGCGGTCCGCCGCTACGCCGAGCGTTTCGACAAGCGTCGCGCCTCCGAGTCGACAGGCAGCCTCGTCCGTCGCGATTACGGGGGCGCCGCCGCGCTCGCGCGCTTGCCGATCGAAGCGCGTTACGCGCTCGGCCTTGCC
>JBBQXV010000019.1:0-58500 GCA_038209335.1 Polyangiales bacterium
CGCGGGACCCGCGTCACGCTGCGAAACTGGACTCGGCGCTGACCCGGCGTATCGGAAAGCACGCGGCGCGCATCCGGCGCACCTGCCCGGCGAGGAACGGTTTCCCGACACGGCTCCGCAAAGCACGCCCTTCGAGCTCGCCCGCAATCGCCCGCAGGCCTTGTTGCAATCGAGCGGGAATGAGGACGAGCGGCGAACGTCGTATGCGGGGGCGAGGCGCGCCGGGGGGATCCTGGTCTCCAACACGCTCGACATCGCGGTGCTCGGTGACGCGCCGGTGCAGGGCGGAACGCGCGCGGGGCCGAGGCGTAGCCAACCCGAACGCCGCTGCGCGCTGCGGATCGCTCAGCGCCTGCGCGTGACGACGCGGCAAGCGACCTTGAGCCCTTGGATCCGCTGATCGTCGTGCGCGACGTAGACGTCCGAGATCATCTCGCCGACAGGGCAGGTCGAGGGATCGGTCCACTTCGCGCAGTTCGGCTGCTCGAAGCTCACGGGATCTTTCTGCTCGAGGATCCCTTGGTCGCCGAACTTGAAGCCCCAGACTCGCACGCCTTTGATCTCGCTCTTCGTCCCCTTGTCGTTCGTGCAGACCTGGACCTTGTTCACGAAGAAGCCGGTCGGAACCTCGACCTTGTGCGCTTTGCCGTAGCGGCTCCCGCGTGGATAGCCTTTGTCGCGTGTGGCGCCGCCGGATTTGATATCCGTCCAGTCGAAGACCACGAACACGGGCGTGTCGGCGTTCTCCAGGATCGTGATCGCGCGGAGCGCCCAGTCGTCGCTCGGGCACACGTCGCAGGTGCCGTTCAAGATGCGATCTTTGGTCGGCGCGTCGTAGCCGGTGACCGTGGTGCCGTGACGGTCGCCCGTCATGACAAACTGGTACGACGCGGCGAACGCAGTGGCGGACGCGGCGAGCACGGCAAGCGCGGTGAGCATGGGCAGGCGGCGCGGCATGGAACCTCTTCGAAGTGGCGAACGGATCTGGCCATGATCCCATGACTCGTTCGACGCGACAACGGGCACGCGCGCACGACCGACCGCCCCGTCAGCGCTCGATCTCGATCTCGATCTCGATTTCTTTTCGTACCCATCAGAATCGCGCGTGCACGCGGACATCAATGGGCACGATGAGACGATTTCTACTCGTGACGTGGTGCGCCGCGCTTTGGTCGTGCGGCGGAGACAGCGCTGTCGTGGACGCGCCCGACTCCGGCGGAGTTGGAGATGCGCAGGGCGCCGGTGACGGCGGCGCGAGCGGTGATTCGTCCGCCGATGCGTCCGTCGATGCCCTCGCGGTCGATGCCTCGGCCGACGCGTCCTCGAACGACGCGAGCGCGACGGACGCGCCGACCATCGACGGACCGACGACGTTCGATCCGCGGTCGGTGTCGGGTCTCGTCGTCTGGCTCGACGCGAACAAAGGCGTGACGCAGACCGCAGCGAGCGTCTCGGCGTGGGCCGATCAGACCTCCCACGGCAACGACGCGTCGCAGGCCTTGAGCATTCGGCAGCCGCTGTTTCAGGCCTCGTCCATCAACGGTCGGCCGGCGCTCCATTTCAACAGGGCGCACGGCGGGAACAAGGGCGATGTCCTCGCGATCGCCGACGCCGTGAGCTTGCAGTGGGGAACGGGCGACTTCTACGTCGTCGTCGTCGCGCGGTTCGACAACGCGATCGCCACGGACGGGCCAGGCGTCCTCTTCGACAAGAGCTTCGGCGGCACGACCAACGGGCAGACGGTGATGTTGCTCGGCGGGATCCCCGCGCCGCTCAACGGCGGGGTGGCTTCGGACGGGCTGGTATTCAACACGCGCGTTCAAGCGGGCGACTACATCACCACTACGCACGCCTACAACAACGGTGCGCCGCACGCGTTCGCGATGCAGCGAGTCGGCGTGCAGCTCGACTTGCGCGTCGACGCCACGTCGATCACGAGCGGCGCATCGTCGGGGGTCGACGTCTCGAACGTCGGCGGCGGCCTCGGCGCCGGCAAAGTGCTCATCGGCTCCGACTACGACGCGGGCTCGCTGCGGCTCAATGGCGACGTCGCCGAAGTGCTCGCGGTGAAGGGGGCTCTCAGTGCGACGGATCGCGCGGCGCTCGAGGGATACCTGAAAGCGAAGTACGGACTCTGAGCGATTGGCCACTTCCTCTCAATGACTCGACGGGAGTGAGCTCGGGACGGCGATGCGCGCGCGCTCGCACGTGCCGAGCGCGAGATCGAACGTGACCGGCTCGCCGGGCCCGCGGCCGTAGTCGCGCCACTCGACGCGAAGGTTGCCGGGGGTGCTCGTGACGCGCGCGGATCCGTATCCGTCGTCGCCGGTGCAGCTCACCGTTTTCGCGTACGGATCGGTGCCGCCGTCCTCGCCACGGAGGGGCGCGCCGAACGTGCAGTGAAAAGGTTCGGGCACCGCGAAGAGCTCGTGCTTCTCGCCGCTCGGACCGACGATCGTGGCGGCCGCGACGGTGACGCGGGGGCCGAAGGTCTTCGAGCCGGTCTTCTTCTTCACGTCGAGACGCGCGTTGACGCTCGCGATGGATGCGCATCCCGCGTCCGGGGGTGAAGCCGCGGGCGCGGTCGAAGTCGAGGTCGCGATCGCGATCGACGTCGAAGTCGAAGTCGGGGTCGCAGTCGGGGTCGGGGTCGCGGTCGCAGTCGAAGTCGCAGTCGAAGTCGAAGTGGCGAGCGGCGCTTTCGCGTCACCGCAACTCACGACGACTGCCATCAGAAAAATGCGCGCGCGCATCGCCGGTCACCGTACGGCGAGATTGCCGCCCGCGCACGGCCAGCCGAGCTCGCGACACATCGCCCGCGCCGCGAGGTACGAGACTCCCTGGCAAGCGTTGTCCATCGTCGCGATCGCGCGCCCATCACTGAAGAAGAGGAGCTGCGTGCAGAATCCGAAGTTCACTCCAGAGTGCTCGAAGAAGTGCCCCTGCGTCTCGTCCACGCCGTTCGCCGGGCGATGCCGCAGCGCGAGCCCCTGCTTCTGCGGATAATTCGGAATCGTGATCGCACGCGACGTCACCCGCGCGAGCGCGTCCGCGCGCTGCGTCGCGACGTAGCCTCCCATGCACGTCAGATCTTTCGGCGTCGTCCAAAGACCCGCGGCGGCGTATTCCGGGTAGTTGTTTCGACAGACGCCCGGGAGCCGATTCGGATCCTTGCCGCACGCCGCGTCGTGCTCCGCGGCCGCGAGCGGCTGCTGGTAGCTCGATCGCGTCGCGCCCGCGGGAACGAAGAGCGCGTCGTGCACGAACGTCGGAAGGCTCGTGCCGGAGCGCCGATCGAGCCAAGCGTTCCAAAGCATGAATCCGCCGCCCGAATACGCCCACGCGCCTGGACTGCCGAACGTCACGGCCGCTGAATTCGCGGGCGGCGCTCCCTCGACGATCTGATCGACGTTCGGAAGCGGCAAACCCGGCGCGTACCCTCCAAAGCCATGCACGCTCGTGCCCGCGGTGTGCGTGAGGAGCATCGTCGGGGTGATCGCGTACGGCGGCGCGACGAGGTTCGCGACGCTCGGACGAATGTCGACGGGGAGCGTGGCGTCGGCGAACGTGCTCATCAGGTACGCGAGCGCCGAAATCGGCTTGCTCACCGAGCCGGCCTGAAAGAGCGTCGTCGGGCTGAGCGGCGGCGCGTTCGGGTCGAAGCTCGCGTTGTTCGCGTTGCCGAAGACGGCGGTGTGCACGATCCCGTCGGCGCCGCGGTAGGCGACGGTCACGCCCGGAGTGGGGAACGTCGTCATGATCGTCGCGATCGAGCGCCCGTCGCCCGTGATGTTCGCGGCCATCTTCACGATCGGCGGATCCTGCGTGCCGTCGACCGACGCGCACGTGGGCGGAGGAGGGGACGCATCGCCGGCGTCGCCCGGGATCACGTCCGCGCCGCTCGCGTCCGCGACCGTCGCCGCGTCGGGCGAGCCGGCATCGGCCACGGCTCCGGTGTCGGCGGTCGCGGCGTCCGGCGTGACGTTCGAGACGTTTGGATCGATGGGCGGCGCTTCACCCGCCCCGCACCCGACGGCGAAAACGAGAGAGACGGCGAAGACGCTCGAACGGTCGGCGCGTGGCTGCATGTCGCGTCCATGTCCGCGCGCGCGCGTCTCTATGAACCGATCATAATCCCGCGTGCGATCGGACATGGACTCGTCGGAGATGCTCGCCGTCCGGCGCGCCGTGGTACCACCGAGGCTGGGGAGGGATGCACAAGAGCGCCGCGTTCATAGGGCTCGTCGTGTTGCTCGGGGCAAGCAACGCCGCCGCCGCACCGGTGCGAAGAGTCGATCTTCGCTGGTCGCAGACCGATCCGTCGTGCCTCGCCGCCGACGCGCTGTCGACGACCGTCGAGCGCACGCTCGGTCGCGCCGTGTTTCACAGCGAAGCGACGCCCGCGGCGACGTTGTCAGGAGAGATCGCCGCGTCCGGGCCGGGCCGCTACGAAGCGCGGATCACGCTTCGAGGGCGCGACGGAGCGCTCCTCTCCGAGCGCGTGCTCAGCACGGAAGGAGATTGCCAGCGCCTGGACGAATCGGTCGCGGTCGTCGTCGCGCTGATGGTCGACGGCCTCGAGGAGGCGCCCGCTCCGCTCGCCATTCCGAAGGAGACGCCGCGGCCGCTCCCTCCAGCGCGTCCTCCGTTCGCGCTCGCGCTGGGGCTCGGCGGGGGAGCGAGCGCATCGCTCCTCCCGAAGGTCGCGGCGATGTTCGTGCTCCGCGGCGAGATCGTCCCTCCCGACTTCGTCCCGATCGCGCTGTCGATGCGCGTGCACGCGCCGTCTTCGGCCTCGACCGAAGGCTTCGGTGGATCGTTCACCGCGTTCACGGGAGAGGTCGCGCTCTGCCCGGGCTTCGGATCCTCGTGGCTTCGCGGTGGCGTGTGCGGTGGGGCGGGCGCGGGTGTGTTGAGCGGGAGCCCGATGGGCGGCCTCGTCGAATCGCAGGGCTTCGTCCGGCCCGTCTTCTTCGCCGCCGCGTTGCCGTACGCGACGGCGCGGATCGCAGGTTCTTTCTGGCTGCGCGCCGAAGCGGGCGTCGTCGTTCCGTTCGCGCGCGAGCGCTGGGGATTCGTCGACGCGGGAACCTACAGGGAGGTGCATCGCGCCGGTGTGGTCGTGCCGATGGCCGCGCTCTCGATCGAATTTCGGACGGGATCATAATGCCGCCCGATCCCGGACATGGACCCAGAGCCGTGATGACCGACGCGCTTTCCCTTGCCGCCGCAACGGACGAGCGTTTGCAGACGCCAGGATTCGACGACATCTTTCGCGCCGAAGCGGCGTACGTAAGCCGCACCGTGCGCTACCTCGGCGTGAACGACGCCGACGTCGAGGACGCGACGCAGGAGGTCTTCGTCGTGGTGCATCGGAGACTGAACGACTTTCAAGGCGGATCCCCTCGCGCGTGGGTGCGCCAGATCTGCGTCCTCGTCGCGAACAACCATCGACGATCGCGTCGGCGCCGCTTGGAGGATCCGAGCGACGTGCACGAAGCCGCGTCGCCGGCGGTGCAGCACGACGACATGGAGCGCCGCCGTCTTCGCGAGCGGCTCCTCGCGCTCCTCGACGAGCTTCCTCCGGATCAGCGCGCCACGTTCGTCCTCTTCGAAATCGAGCAGCTCACGATGGCCGAGACCGCGGAAGCGCTCGGCTGTCCGCTTCAGACGGCGTACTCACGATTGCATGCGGCGCGCGCGAAGATGCGCACGTCGATGGGAGGGCGCGAGCCATGACCGCGGATCCCAAGCGACTGATGGAAGACGGACCGAGCCCGCTCGCGGACATGCTGCGGGTGGCCCAGGACGACGTGCTCTCCGAAGAAGGCGTGGAGCGTGTGCATGCGGGGCTCGCTGCGGCAGGGATCGTCGTCGGGACGATATCGGCCGTCGCGGCGGTGGGCGCGAAGCCGATCGCGACCGCGGGGGTGGCGAAGCTCTTTGGTATCTCGCTCGTGAAGATTGGAATCGCGGCGCTCGCGCTCTCCCTCCTCGGCGGTGGCGTTTTCGTCGCGCTCAGCGTGGGCGAGGTGCGCGCGCCCGCGCCCGCAGCGTCGACGACTGCGGCGCCGCCTCCAGCAGCCATCGCGCCTCCGCCTCCGCCCGTGGCGAGCACGGAGAACGTCGCGATCACGATCGACACCGCCGCGCCGTCGGCGTCGTCGCCGCCACCGCCGCGTCCGGTCGCGCCGCCCCCGTCGTCACCCAAGCCGCCTCCCGCTCCGCCCGTGTCGGCGTCCGCGGCGTCCGCGCCGGTCTCCGCGCCGCCGACGATTCGTGAAGGCGCGCTCCTCCTCGACGCGCGTCGCTCGCTCGACAGCGATCCTGCGCGCTCGCTCGCGCTCGTTCAGCAACACCAAAAGGAGTTCCCGACGAGCCAGCTCGCGCCAGAACGGTCGCGCATCGAGCAAGAAGCGCGGAAGCGGATCGCGGGACGATGAGCCGTCTGTTCCGCGCTCTCGCGCCCGCGCTGCTCGGCGTCGCGTGCGGCAGCTCGGACGCGCTGAGCTTCGGCACGCGCCCCGGCGACGCCGGTGCGGACGTCGCGGTGAGCGCGGACGCCGCGGTCGACGCCGCGATCGACAGCCCGACGTCCGACGGGCCGCGCTTCGATCCGATGTCGGTCGTGGGCCTCGTCCTCTGGCTCGACGCGAGCAGGGGCGTCACGGCGAACGCAGGGAGCGTCTCGGCGTGGACGGATCAGACCACGAACAAGAACGACGCGACCGAGCCCCTTCCGTTTCGTCAACCCATGCTGCAGGCGTCGTCGATCCACGGCCGCCCGGCGCTCCACTTCAACAGGCTCCACGACACCACGAACATGACCGGCGACGTGCTCGCGATTCCCGACGCGCCTTCGCTCCAGTGGGGGAGAGGCGATTTCTACGTCGTCGTCGTCGCGCGTTTCGACAACGTCACCGCGACCGACGGCGCAGGACTCTTCTTCGGCAAGAGCTTCGGCGGCACGCAGAACGGAAAGACCGTCGCGCTCCTCGGTGGCGTCCCGCAGCAGCTGAACGGCGGCGTCAACGCGGAAGGGATCGCGTTCAACACGCAAGTGCAGCCAGGCGACTACGTCACGATCGTCCGTCCGTACAACAACGGCACGCCGCACGCTTTCGCGATGCAGCGAGTCGGAGCGCTGCTCGATCTGCGGATCGACGGCGCGTCGGTCGCGACGAGCGCGTCGTCCGGAGTCGACGTCTCGAACGTAGGCGGCGGACTCGGGGCAGGGAAGGTCTTCATCGGCGCGGACTACGACGCGACAGGTCTCCGGCTCAACGGCGACATCGCGGAGATCATCGCCGTGAAGGGGGCGCTCGGCGCGAACGATCGCATGGGGCTCGAGGTGTACGTGAAGGAGAAGTACGCGCTCTGACGCTGCTCAGTGCGGGTTGCATGTCATGTACGGCGCGCACGCCGTCGGCGTGGCCCAGAGCGCGAGGCATCGTCCCGCGTACTGCGCGTACGGATGATCCGCGGGGACGCCCGCGAGCGCGTCTTGCCCCTCCTTCAGCCCGCCGCGCGCCGCGACGCGCTCTCGACCGAAGAGATAGAGCGCGACGCCGAAGACCTCGCGTTGCTCGGCGTTGTGGAAGCGCATCACGTCCTCGATGTCGTAGTAGGCGAGGTCCGCGAGATCGACGTTCTCCGGATGCGCCATCGCGTACTTCGCGAGCCAGAGCAGTGTCTCGGCGTGCTTGATGTGCTGGCGCTTCTGCGCGATCGCGTGAAACGTGGCGTAGCTCTCTGCGAAGCGATCGAGCCGATAGAGCGCGGTCGCGAGGCGGTACTCGGCGATCTGCCGATTCCCGACGTCGTCCCCGGTGCGACCGGACACGACCTCGCGAAGCGCCGCGACGGCTTCGCTCCACTTCTCCGCGTTGTAGACGCGCACGGCGCGCGCGCACGCATCGGTCATCTGTCCCGTCGACGGCGGCGCCAGGCGCGTGCGCGATGGCGCCGGCGCGATCGGTCGGAGCGCGACGTCGCACGTCATCGACGCGGGCAGCGGCGCGAGGGGGCGCGCGGGTGTCGCGGGCTCGGACGTGACCGCAGGAGCAGGCGGTGTCGGCGCGTTCGTCGCGGTGGACGACGCGATGGGCGGCGCCGTGTCGATCGCGCTCGACGTCGGCGGCGTGCGTGCGGTGGTGCTCGGCACGGCGGACGTGGCGGCGGGCGTGGCCGTACCGCAGGCGACGAGCGCGCCCAGGACGAGCGCCGCGCAGCGCGGCATCGGACGTCTCGCGATGACCGTGGCGGCGAGGCTTCGAGTCGAGCGCATGTCCATTCAGGTTGCACCATGCGGACCGCGACCGAAAGAGCAGCGCATCCAGCGCGGTGTCATCCTGTGATGCGGATCCGCGGCGGTTCCGAGTAGCTTCGCCACAGGAAAGGAAAGGACGTCGTGAGCCAGGACCCCGAGCTGCTGCGCCGACTGCTGCGCGCCAAGGACCGCATGGACGCCGCCTCGCACGAGGATTGGCCGGTCCGACGGCTCGCGCGAGTGAGCGGCGTCTCGGCCGCCCACTTCGCGCGATCGTTCAAGCAGGCCTTCGGCGTCCCTCCGCACCGCTACCTTCTCACGCGCCGGATCGAGCGAGCGACGACGCTGCTCCGCGACGGCGATCTCTCCATCACGGAGATCGCGTTCGAGACCGGCTGGAAGAGCCTCGGCACGTTCGGGCGCACGTTCCGCGACGTCACCGGCGAGAGCCCGGGCGCGATACGCGCACGTGAGAGGGCCGCTCCGTCCGATCCAAAGAGCGTCCCCGCCTGCTTCGTGCGCGCCGCGCACAGGCCCGACCTCACGATCGCAGTTTCGGAGAAGCGACGACAGGAGGCCGGTCGTACGAAGGGGACGTGAACATGCCGCGCCCCAAACGAACGGTCATCGCCTTTTGGATCGTGACCGCGCTCTTCTGCGTGCAGATCGGCTTCACGGCCTACGCGCAACTGCGTCTGCCGCAAGTGGCGGAGGCGTTCACTCACCTCGGCTTCCCCGCCTACTTCCGCGTGGAGCTCTCGTGCGCCAAGCTCGTCGGCATCGCGCTGCTGCTCGCACCGGTGCCGGCGCGGCTCAAGGAGTGGGCCTACGCCGGCTTCGCGTTCGACCTCGGGTCTGCGCTCATCGCGCACTTCGCGGTCGGCGATGGCGCGGCAGCGTGGGGCTGGGCGGCAGGCACCGCGGTGCTGTGGGGGCTCTCGTACTTCTTCTGGCGCCGCCTGCAGGCCACTCTCTAGGATGCGACCATGAAAAAGTCGGACGCGAACGAAGGCGAGTCGGCGTCGAAGCTGATCTCGAAACGAATCGCCGAGCTGAAGGACTGGCGCGGCAAGACGCTCAGCAGAATGCGCAAGCTCGTGAAGGAAGCCGATCCCGACGCCATCGAAGAATGGAAGTGGATGGGCACTCCGGTTTGGTCGCACGACGGCATCATCTGCACGGGCGAGTCCTACAAGCAGGTCGTGAAGCTGACCTTCGCCAAGGGCGCGTCGCTGAAAGATCCGGCGCGGCTCTTCAACTCGAGCCTCGACGGAAACGTGCGCCGCGCGATCGACATCCACGAAGGAGAAGAGGTCGACGAGTCCGCCTTCAAGGCGCTCGTTCGCCAAGCGGTCGCCCTCAACAGCGCGGGCAAATCGAAACCGAAGAAGAAAGCGAAGTCCTAAGGAGGGCCCATGAGCCAGGGAGTCGAAGTGGTCGGTCTGTACGTTCGAGATCAGGAAGAAGCGCTCGCGTTCTACGTCGAGAAGCTCGGTTTCCGCGTCCACACCGACGCGCGGAACGGCGACTACCGCTGGCTCACGGTGCAGCACCCGGATCAGCCGTCGTTCCAGCTCGGCCTGTGCACGCCGGAGTCGCCGATGCTCGACGCGGCGACCGCGCAGACGTTGCGTGAGATCGTGGCCAAGGGGGCGATGCCGCCGCTCGTGATGGTCGTCGACGACTGCCGCGCGGCCTACGACCAGATGCGCGCGCGCGGAGTGGAGTTCACGCAGGAGCCGGTGGCGCGCTTCGGCAGCGTCGACGCGGGCTTCCGGGATCCGTCCGGGAACGGGTGGAAGTTGATCGAAGCGCGTCGCTGATCTCCCGACGCTGCGACGACCGCGTTCAAAACGTGCCGACGAGCGTCGCCGTGCTCACGGTCGCCGTCGTGAGCGGCTGTCCGCATTGCCCGAATTGGTTGTGACCCCAGCAGAAGACGCGGCGCTGCGTGTCCATCGCGCAGGCGTGATCAGAGCCGGTCGCGAGGGCGATGACGTTGCTCACTCCGATGACGGCGCCGGCGACGTGGCTCTGCGCGCCGACCGTCATCGGATCGCCGCGGCCGAGCTGACCGAAATCGTTCGCGCCCCAGCATACGACGCCGCTCGTGCTCGTGATCGCGCACCCGTAGTACTGGCCGAGCGCGATCCTCTTCACGCCGACGAGGGCGCCTCCGCCGGACTGTTGGATCGTGTGCGGCGCGTTCATTCTGCCGCCGTCTGACGGATACCCGGCTTGGCCTTCGCCGTCGTCGCCCCAGCACTGCACGCTCGAATCGCTCGCGACGCGGCCGCAGGCGAAGAACTCTCCCGCGCGCACTTCCGTCATCGCGGGGAGGGGGGAGATGACGTGCGGCGAGGGGGCGCTCGACGGCGCGCCGAACGGATCGACGTTGTTCAGGCCGTTGTCGCCCGCGCACGACACGTCGCCGTTCTCGCGGAGCGCGCAGCTGAAATATTGACCGCTCGCGATCCCGACGATCGGCGCGGCGACGAGCGACGTGACCGGAGGAAAGCCGTACGCGGTGCCGCCGTTCTCGAGCTCGCCGTCGTCGTTGCGGCCCATGCACTTGACGCTCGCCGTGCCGACGCGCCAACAGATGAAGCGGAAGCCGACGGAGATCTCGGTCGCGCCGGCGAGCTCGGGCCAATCGGTCGCGACGTCGTTCTCGGCAGGCGCGGCGTCGGGATCGGCTTTGTCGAGCGTGATGCCCCAGCACTTCGCTGTGCCGGAATCCGAGAGCGCGCACGTCGTGTTGCTTCCGCCTCCGATCGCCACGACGCCGGTGAGCGGCGTCAGCTGCGTGGTCAACACGTCGCGCGGCGTTGAAGTCGACGTCGTGCCGTTCTCGCCGAGCTGCCCGGTGCTGTCTTCGCCCCAGCAGCGCACGCCGCCCGTCGACGTGAGCGCGCACGAGTATCCGTCGCCGGCGACGAGCATCGACGCGATCGGCGATCCCGCGTCGCCGCCGTCCCCCGCGTCGCGCGCGCCGCCGTCGCCCATCGTCGCATCGCCCGCGCCGCCGTCGCCGAGCGCGTCCTCGCCGCATCCTTCCGGGCGATCGCATTTCCCCGGATCGCTGATGGTCGCAGGGACGCACGCGCGATCGACGCAGGTCTCATTCGGGCCGCATGGAAAATCGATGCAAGATGCATGAAGCGGCACCGAAACGTGGAGATCCTCGTGCGGCACGAAGTGGAGCGCGCGGCGCGCGACGATGCATCCGCCGGTGTAGCCGTTGTCCGCGGTGCACGACTCGGCGGAATGCCCGATGCCCATGACGATCTTCATCGCGACGAGATCGCTCTTGGTTCCGCTCGGGACGATGACGACGGTGCCGACGTTGCCGTCGGAGGTGCATTTCGATTTCCATGCGGTCGTCGACTTCGTCTCGATGTCGCCGAGGCGTCCGACCGTGATCGTCGCGCCGCCGAAGCCGGTCGCGCACGGGACGTCGGTGATGACGGTGACCGTGACGTCGGTTGTCGCGCGGCATGCGACCCCGGCGACGACGGCGGTCACGACGAGCGCCACGAGCGCGACGGCGTGAAGAGATCGAGGTCCGCCCGCCATCAACGTCGTCGATCATACGTCATCGAGCGCGACGTGCCCGGTGAGGAATCCGACGCCCGATGTAGCCCGGATGAGGAGGCTATGGTTTCGACGCACTCGATGTCGAAAGCTCGATCGAGCGCGCGGACCCGGCGGCCCCCCTCGGCGTCGACGCGCCCGCGTGGTGACGCGTCGACCGCCTCACCGCGCCGACTATTTCTTCGTCGCGCAGCCGCAACCGCCATCGCAGCGGCAGGCGCGCTGGCAGCCGCAGCCCTCACCGCATTTGCACGCGCTCGTCGCCGCATCGGCGCAACCGCACGCCGTCTTCTTGCACTGGCATTCGTTCTTGGTCTGCTTGTCCATGTCGAATCTCCTGATGGTCGCGCGCTCGATTGCGCGCTCTATACAGAAGACGCAGCGCCTGCCGCGGCATTACACCCGCGGCACGCCGCGACCTTGCACCTCGACGGTGCCTCGCTTGCACGTGCAGTCGAGGCAGCCGTGCTCTGCGCACGTTCCGCACGCGCGCGCGACCTGCTTCCGCAGCGCCTCACGCGCGCGAAAAATCCGGACGCCCGCGTTACTGGCCGAGATTCCGCTCGCGTCGGCGTAGTCCTTCACCGCCATGCCGTCGATCTCGATCCGGCGCAGCGCGTCCGCGTACTCCGGCTTGAGCGTCTCCGCGAGCTCACCGACGCAACGGCATGCGATGCGCGTGAGCTCTTCGTCTCCGGCGGAGCTCGACTCCATCTCCGCGGCGAGCTCGTCGAGGCGCCGGCTCGCGACCGCTTGCCGTCGATGCCGATCGATGACCGCGTTGCGAAGCACGCGATAGAACCATCCGACGACGGAGTCGGTGATCTCGTCGCCACGATCGAGGCTGCGAACGAAGGCGTCCTGCACGATCTCTTCGGCGAGCGCGCGATCCCCGGTGCGGCGCTCGACGTAGCGGAGAAACTCGCGATGATTCGCGACGAGCGTCGCGACCATTTCTTTCGAGAGCGTCTCCGGTGCAGGGTGTTCGCCGCCCATCGCCAGAGTAGACCGTCACCCGCGCGTGATCGTCAACCGCTGCATCCAGCTGATTTCAGCCGCGGCGCGCCGCCGTGTCCTCCGTTGGGGTGACGCCCGCATCATGAAATGATCACAATCTGGTGATTGCGCGCGGCGCCTGGACCGCTAGCTTGAGCGGCCATGGGGAACAACTTTCGCGGGTGTCTGTTGGTGGCGGGCGCGTTGGTGGCGATCGGCGTCGGCTGCAGCGCGGCGCCGGAGGGCTCGAGCGAGTCGAGCTCGGATCCGCTCGCGCAAGTCGGCCCGAGCCCGACTGCCGCACCGACGAACACGCCGGTCGTCTACCCGGCCGAGGCGTTCACCGCGCCCGACGTCTCGTGCGATCTCTACGACTACTTCCCCGAGGCGCCGGGCACGGCGGCCGGAGGCTGGACCACCGGGACCTGCCCGGGCGCCGGATCGATCGTGTCGAACCAGACGGCCGCGTCGTTCTGTTCGATCGACGAGGGCTTCGCGAACTGGCAAGGACCGACCGTCCCCATCTTGGGCTCGCACTGCCGCGGCGCGCGCGCGATGCATCATCAGTGGGTCGGGCGCGCGGGTGGCCCGCTCACGTACGAGCTCGTTCCGACGTACCCGGCGGCGCGTGGCGGGCACGTCGTTCCCGACAGCTACTGCACCGAGACGTGCTTCCCGAGCGTCAACGGCGGGCAGACGTGCACCACGCACACTCCGGTCTATGACTACGTCATCTGCCCGTGGACGCCCGGGACGAACCTCGACACGTGGGTGACCTCGGAAGCGAGCAAGGGGGGCAACCCCGAGAAGCTTCACGTCAAGGGGTACTGCAAGGCGGGGACGCCGACGCCGACGCTTCGCCCGACCAACGGCGTCACGTACGCCGCGATCTACGAATACGATCCGCAGTGCAGCGGTTGCTTCGCCTGCGAGTGAGGAAGCAGAGCTAAGGGCATCGCATCGTGCCGCGCATCGTTTTCGTTTTTACGTCATAGACGACGCCTGACTCGACGGGATCCGTTGCGCGGCCTCTCGCGTCGACGCCGATGCAGAGGATCACGAAGTCGTCCGCCGGTTCGCCCGTCGCGAGATCGAAATCGAGCGTTCCGGACGTGCCTTGGAGATCGACATTCTCCGTCCCGCGCAGCGTCTCGAACACCGCCAAGATTCCATCCATCCCGACGTCGATTGGCTTGCCGGGCGGGACGAGCCGACGAATGCCGCGCGCGATGTCGATGCCGTGGCGAGCGTCGTCCCCCGCCGCAAACGTCGCGAACGCTACGAGGTAGAACGCGTCGTATGCGTTGCTTGGCGCATCCGCCGACGTGACCTTCTGCGTGGACGATGCGTTGAAGCGCTCCACGAGCTTCGACTTCGCGGGCGTGATGGGCGTGGACATTCCGAGGAAGCGACGTCGTCGCTCGGCGTCCTTGCCGAGAAACTCGAGAAAGCTCTCGCCCTCCCAGGGGGCGCCGCTCAGCACATAGAACGGTCGTGAGCGCGCGTCGCGTGGCCAGTGAGCTTCGATGGGCTCGATCAGCTCGCGGACGAAGCGACGGTTGACGTGGAGGATCACGTGCGGTCGAAACGCGACAATCGCCGCGGCGAGCTCGGCGTACCGCGCTGCGCCGGCGTCGTCCTCTTCGTCAGGGAACGTGAAATCGCGGAACAGGCCTTCCCCGTTCTCGACGAGGCTCTTTCCGTTGAAGCGAAGCTGACTCGTGAGCGCGTCGGCGAGTGAGCGACTGGCGATCGCGCTGTTTCGCAGGAGCGCGACGCGCATCGGCGTGGCACCGAGAGGCCCGCCCGGGGCGCGGAGCCGCGGCTCGAGGACGTCGCTGACGAGAGCGGCGGTTCCGGGCGTGCTGGCGGCGAGGCTCAGCGTCGTGCGAAAGACGAGGCGAGGGGAACCGGACGGATGCGGGATATCGCGAATGAGCGCGCTGCGGTTGAGCGCGGCGAGCGTGAGGACGCCGTTCGGGATGAAGAGCGTCGACGCGAGATCGAGGACCTCGCCGCTCGCGCGAAAGCCGATGACCGCGGGGACGCCGAGATCGTCGACGAGGTGACGCGCGGCGCGCGTGGGATCGACGGCGTCGTCGCACGAGACGATTCCGAGCGGACGCGGCGCGCCGTCCGGTCGACGCGACGGAACGCCGCGCGCGATGTCCATGAGCTCGCGCCGCGCGAGATCGGCGGCCATCGCGTTCGCGATCCCGAACGTCGTCGCGTCGGGGCCGGTCAACGGAAACATCGTGCCGATCCAGAGCGTCTCGTCGTTCGCGACGATCTCCGGCGAACCTTCGACGTGGCAGTCGGGCGACGCGAGCGCGACGCACGCGCCGTCGGTCGTGCGGCAGATCGACGGCGACACGCGACCGGCGCAGTCGACGTTACGCGCGCACTCGCGCGACGGCGCTACCGCGGCCGATCCTGCGGAATGAGCGACGGGCGCAGGGACGTCGCGCGTGCGAACGATCGCGATCGATGCAGCGCCGACGGCCGCGACGGCGATCGCGCCCCAGACGATCGCGCGCGGTCGTCGCGCGTCCGCGCTCGTCTCGCCCGACGCCGCCGCCGACGTCGTCCGCTGCGACGCCTGCGCGATCTCCTTTGCGAGCGACGCGCGATCGTCCGCGAAGCGCACGGACACGTAGCTCGCGAGCTCCGACTTCCCCGCGCCGCCGCCTTCCTCGGCGATCCACGCATCGAGCGCGCGCGCCATCGCGTCGGCCGTCGCGTACCTGTCCTCCGGTCGCGTCGCGATCGCGCGCATGCAGATCGCGTCGAGGCGCTCCGGCACGTCCGCGCGATGCGTTCGCGGTGACGGCGTCGATCCCTCCTGCAGCGCCGCGACGATCTCCTGATCCGGCATGTCGCCCCAAACCCGCCGCCCCGCGAGCGCCTCCCACAGCAAGAGCCCGACCGCGAAGATGTCCGCGCGACGATCCAAGCGCCCACGTACCGCCTGCTCCGGCGCCATGTACCTCGCCGTCCCTTTCACGATCCCGGTGCGCGTCCGCGCGCGCGAGTCCGCGGCCTTCGCGATCCCGAAGTCGAGGACCTTCACCTCGCCCTCGTACGTCACGAAGACGTTGTGCGGCGACACGTCGCGATGCACGACGCCGAGCGCCTTACCGTCGTCGTCCGTGAGCTCGTGCGCAGCATGGAGACCGTCGAGCGCCCGCGCGAGCACGAACGCCGCCAGCGTTGCTGAAATGGAATCCTCTTTCGCGCGAACGAGGACGTCGAACGGCTGCCCTTCGAGGAGCTCCATCTCGATGTAGTGATGACGTCCGTCGAAGCCGGCGCCGAGCGTGCGCACGACGTTCGGGTGCGCGATGCGCGCCGCGATGCGCGCTTCGTCCGCGAGCATGAGCGGAAACTCCGGATCGCGCGCGAGATCGTCCTTGAGCTGCTTGACGACGAAGAGCCCCGCGCGCTCCTCCGAGGTCGCGACGTAGACGACTCCCATTCCGCCGCGCCCGAGCTCGAGCAGCAGGCGATGGTGCTTCGGCGCGGCGATCGTCGTGGCCATTCCGAGCGCGGCTACGGCACCGGCCCGAGCGGCGTCGACGGATCGACCTCGACGACGTGCACGAGCGAGCGATCAGTCGCACCTTGATCGCCGCCGAACAAATACAAATCGACGCGGCCGCTCGCGTCGAGCACCGCCTTGTTCACGCCGCGCTCCCCCGGGCATCCCGGTCCGTAGTCGAGGGCGACGGCGATGACGGTCTTCCCGTTCGCCGGGTTCGTCACGCGAAGGCGCGCGAGGCAACCGAAGCGCGCGCCGTCGGCCGTAAACCAGTTGATCCGCTCTTCGCATTGCGGGCCGGTGTCGCCGGCCATGCAGAGCCCCGCTTGCTTCGCTTGGGCGAAGCAGCTCGGAATGCAGTTGTCGGCGGGATCGGTGTGCACCGTGTTCGCCGGATCGACCCAGCATCCGAACGACGTGATGTAGTAGTCGCCGTCGGTCGCAGGCGTCAGGCCGTAGCTTCCGTTGCAGTCGAGCGGGCTCGTGCCGGCGGCGCCGAGGCACACGTGGTCAGCGGCGCCTTTTTCGTGGAGGCATCCGCGCGCGCACGACTCTTGAACCAGCGCGCCGCCGACGCACTTGCCGCGTGACAGCCCGTCCTTCGAGCAGACGAAGGTGGTGTGCCCGGCGAACTCGCCGCAGCCTTGCGGTGTGCCGTCCGACGATGGGCCATCGCTCGAAGGCGCATCCGTTGCGACCGCGTCGCTGTTGGCGATCGCGTCGCCACTCGCGCCGCCGTCGTTCGTGACGCCCGCGTCGTCGCTGGCTGCTCCGCCTCCGCCTGCGCCGTCGCTCCCCGAGCACGCCGCGAACACGACGCCGGCGACGACCAAGCACGCGATGCGAATACGGAGCATCGTGTCAGTCTATCCCCCTCACCACGCGGCGTCAGGGGTGCGTGCGTGCCCAGTCGTTCGCGGGCAACGTCACCTTCTTCGTCGCGATCTTCGCCGTCGCCGCGTCGATCGTCGCGAGATGCGCGGTCATCGCGTCCTTCGCTTTCCCCGTCATCGTCGCCGCGCCTTCGCCGAGCGCGCGACGCTCGTCCCTCCACAGTCCGATCGCCCCTTCGAGCGCGCGCCACACGCCGAATCCGTACGCCGCGCCCGGCGCTCCGTCGCGCATCAAGTCGCGCTGCACGCACGGCGCGTGATCCGGCGACTCGGGCGGTGGCATCTTGTCGATCGCGGTCGGATCCTCCGGGAGCGCCGCGTACGTCGCGCACGCGCCCGGGATCGCCGTGCCGATCGCGCGAACGATCGCCGCCGCCTCGCGATCGTCATCGATCGCTTTCCCGAGCTTCGGCGCGATCTCCACCATGCGCATCGCGACGGCGAGCCTCATCGCGTCTGCGCCGGCACCCTTCGCCGTCTGCGCGACGATGCGCCACTTTTCGACGCCCGTCGCCCACTCGCCGTGACGCTCGCGCACGAGCACGACCGCGACGGCCGCCGCCGCGCCTTGATCCGGATTCATCGGATCGAAATCGCTCTTCGATCCGAACGCGCGCGCGAGCTCGCTAAAGCACGGCGTGTCGCACTTCGCGACCGACACGACGCTCGACGCGCCCGCGACGTCGCCGTTGGCGAGCGCGTCGCGAAGCGAGTCAACCTTCGGCGCGCACCCGACCAACGAACACGCGAGAGCCACGACGACGAGCTTCATCGCCGGAGATTTGAACAGGAAGACGGGAAGACGGGAAGGGCCGTCTAGACGGTCGCGAACGCGGCGTCCGGGATGTCGAGCGCGCTCTTGTCTTCTTCCGCGAGAACCCGCGCTTTGTCTTCGACGCCCGGGAGGATGTTGCGTGCATAGTACAAGGCTGCCGCGATCTTCCCGGCGTAGAACGCCTCGTCGGGGTGACCCGCCGCGACGGTCTTCGCCTTCTCGTGCGCGATGACCGCGCCTTCGAGGAGGAGCCACGCGACCGCGGTCTCGCTCATCATCTCGAGGAAGCGGTTCGCGTAGAGCGGGACGAGGCCCATCTGGCCCGACTGGAACCAGCCGAGCAGACGCATCGCGTTTCCACCGAGCGCCTCGGCCGCGCCGCCGAGCTTCTTCACCGACGCGCCGATCACCGGGTGCGTTCCCTGCGCGGCGACGAACTTTTGGATGTCGCCGATGAACGCCTGCATGTTCGCGCCGCCCGCTTGACCGAGCTTGCGTCCGACGAGATCCATCGCCTGGATGTGGTTCGTGCCTTCGTAGATCGAGAAGATCTTCGCGTCGCGGCAGTACTGCTCGACCGGGTAGTCGCGCGTGTAGCCCGCGCCGCCGTACGTCTGGATCGCCGTCTCGCAAATGCGAAAGCCCTGATCGCTCCCGTACGCCTTCACGAGCGGCACGAGCAGATCGACCTGACCCTGGTGGTACGCGACGGCCGCCTCGTCCTTGCCGCCGAGCGCGCGGACCGAGTCTTGGTGATGCGTGAGCTTGATCGCGAGCGCGCGGATGCCTTCGACCTTCGACTTCATGTCGAGGAGCATCCGCCGAATGTCGGCGTGCTCGAGGATCGGCACGCGCGGCGCGGTCGCGTCTTTCCAGTGCGTGATGCTCGCGCCTTGCTTTCGCTCCTTCGTGTAGTCGAGCGCGTTCAAGAACGCGGACGACGCGACGCTGAGCCCTTGCACGCCGACCGCGATGCGCGCGCCGTTCATCATCTTGAACATCTGCGGCATGCCCTGATTGAGCTTCGCGTCGCCGCCGACCGGCACGCCGATGCACTTGCCGTTCTCGCCGAAGTTGAGCACGCACGTCGCCGAGCCGTTGATCCCCATCTTGTGCTCGATCGCGCCGACCGAGACGTCGTTGCCTTCGCCGAGCTTGCCGTCCGCGTCGCTGCGGATGCGCGGCACGATGAAGAGCGTGAGCCCCTTGGTTCCCGCCGGCGCGCCGTCGACGCGCGCGAGGACCAAGTGAATGATGTTCTCGGCGAGATCGTGATCGCCGCCGGAGATGAAGATCTTCGTGCCGCGGATCGAGTAGGTGCCGTCGGCGTTCTTCGTCGCGGTCGACTTGCTCGCGCCGACGTCGCTCCCCGCGTGCGGCTCGGTGAGGCACATCGTGCCGGCCCACACGCCGCCGAACATTCGCTGGCAGTAGAGCCCTTTCTGCTCGGGCGTGCCGAACTGCTCGATGACCTCGGACGCTCCATACGCGAGCCCGGCGTACATGCCGAACGCGGTGTTCGCGCCGCTGAGGAGCTCTTCGACCATCACTTGCAACGAGTGCGGAGCGCCCGCGCCGCCGTAGTGCGGATCGACCGCAATCGATTTCCAACCCGACTCGTACAGGCTCTTCCACGCCGCCTTGAAGCCATCCGGCGTAATGACGCGACCGTTCTCGATGCGGCATCCCTGCGCGTCGGCCGGCGCATTGAGCGGGCCAGGTACCTCGCGGCACCAGCGGTAGCACTCGCTCAGCGTCGTCCGGACCTCTTCCTCGCCCCACGCCTCGAACGGCGCCTTGCCGAGCAGATCTCCGAGCTTGAACTGCTCGAACAGGAGAAACGTGAGCTCGCGGAGATCGGCCTTGTAACGGTTGATCGCTTGAATGGGCTTGGACACGATGAGTGCTCCTTCTCGCGGCTACCAGGTCCGGCCATCATTCCGGCCCTCACCGCGTGGTGCATACGACGGCGTACGACGCGCTGCACCAAGAATGAATGCTCATTCAGTTAAGTCAAGGATCGCTCCACCCGCGCGAGGGGCGGCGCCCTCGCCGTCTAGAGCTCGGCGCGCACCAAGACGAACTTGTTGCAGATCTCTTTCGTGGTGAGCTCGCGGTAGTTCTTACCGCCGACTTCGCTCTTCAGCCCACCGACGCGGCTGTGCTCCGTCACGAAGAACATCACCTGCGCGCCCGACTCTTTTTCCTTCTTGAGCCACGTCGTGAAGTTCGCGCCGGTCGAGACGAACGCCGGGATGTGGTTGCCGGTGTAGAAGTTCTCGCCCTTCCAGTTCATCTGGTAGGCGACGAGCTTCTCGCCGTTGCTCTGGCGTGCGGCGTAGTACGCCTCGATGACCTCGTGCTGTCCCCAGTGCGGCGCCGTCTTCACCATGTAGACGTCGAGCCCCCAGAGCGCCCACACGAAACCGAACGCGACGAACGTGACGACGGCGTGCCTTCGCACCGCGCGCCACGACATCGCGAGCGAGAGCACGATCGCGATGATCGCGAACGCGGTGAGCGCGGCCTTGAAGTCGAGCGAGTCGGGCCACGGTCGCCGGTAGTTGTAGGTGAAGAGCTGGAGCAGGCGGATTGCGCCGGGCTGATCGTTGTTCTCCGGCTTGATGATCAAGTCGCGACCGACGAGGGCGAGGACGACCGCGCCCGCCGCGACCGCGCCGGCGATCATCATCGACTCGTGCGCGCGCCGGCGCTGGTCCGGCGTCTCGGGGAGAATCGGCAGCGTCTCTTCTGCGGGGGCGGCGTCCTTCTGCCGGAACATCTGCACGAACGCGATGATCATCGCGACGCCGATCGCGAGCAGCGCACCGCCCAAAGCGTACGACGGCGTGGCCAGCACTCCGCCGTCGCCTTTCGTTCCGAAGACCGAGCCGGGCCACATCTTCGCGACGCCGAACACCGTGAGCGAGACGCCACCGACGATCCCGGCGAGGTACGCGGGGAGCGAGCCGCGGCCGGAGAGCGAGCGCTTGCCGAGCATGTCGTCGAGCACGACACCGATGAGCATCGCGATCGGCGGGACGGCCGGGAAGATGTAGTGGTGAAACTTCGTCCCCATGAACGAGAAGAGCGCGAACGCGAAGACGAACCACATCGCGAGGAAGATCGACGTGTCGCCCTTGCGCTGATCCGCCGAGTCGCCGCGCCGCATCCACCAGATGAGGCCGAGCGGCGCGAGTCCCGTCCATGGGAAGGTCGCGTAGCCGAGCTGCCAGATGTAGAAGCGGAACGACGTGTCGTCTCCCTCGTTCGTGTCGTGAACGTGGTTGAACGCGCGGTTGAACATGTCGTGGAAGATGAGCCGGTCGGTGAAGGGCGCGCCGTGGCGCACGTACATCGCGGCGTACCAAGGGATCGCCACACACAAGATGATGAGCAGGCCGCTGACGATCTCGAGGCGCGTGAGCTCGACCCAGCGACGCTTCGTACAGACGTAGGCGAACGCGCAAATCATCGGGATGGCGAAGCCGGCGGGCCCTTTGCCCATCGTCGCGAGCGCCGCGAAGAACCACGCGCCGAGATAGAAGAGGCGGCGAACGCGGCGCTCGCCCCAGTTCATGTAGAGGACGGCGCCGAGGACCGCGCTCCAGAGGATCGCTTGGAGGAACGGCTCGAACGCGCCGAACGTGCGGAGGAGCTGACCGCCGATCTCGGTCGGATGAGGGCCGACGGACTTTGGAATGCTCGCGCCGCTCGCGACGGAGCACGCTTCGTTTCCGGGGAGGCCGCAGTTGATCGCGGAGCCGCTCTTGAACTCGTCCCAGTGCGGGCGCAGACCGTGGGCGCCGCCGCCGTGGAGCACGAGCTCGATGTTGCGCGAGAAGAGATAGAGGACCTGCGGGATCGTGCAGACGAGGATCGCGCCGAAGACCATGTGCCACGCCGAGACGCGCCACGCGGTGCTGCCGACTCTGATTTCGTAGACCTTGCACTTCGCCTCTTCGTCGCTGCGGACGCCGAGGAGAAGGAGCCCCATCGCTGCCGTCATCGAGGCGACGAACGGCATGTCGGTCATCGTCTGGTGCGCGAGGAAATACCAGTCGGGCATCGTCGCGAGGACGAGCGCGCCGAGGAGCCCCGCACGGCGACCGAACGCCTTTGCGACACCCTTGTAGAGTACATACATCGCGACGATGACGAGGAGGACGACCGGCGCGCGAACGACCCACTCCGGATGCAGGCTCGGCGTCATGCCGGTTCCGACGAGCATCTGATCCGGCTGGTAGTGCACGCCGAGCGTCGCCATCGCGATCGCCTGGATCCAGAAGTCCAAGATCGGCTTCGACCAGAACCATCCGTCTTGCGCCCACCACAGCGAAATCCAATCGTCGCGCGCGAGGATCTCGCGGGCGACCTCGCCGTAGTGCGTCTCCCAGGGATCCCAGAGCGAGAAGCTACCCATGAACGGGAAGTAGAGAGCGGCGGCGGCGGCGATGACCCAGAAGCCGTGACGACGGAAGAGGGGGCGCTCTTCGCCGAGCTCGTCGCGCGCGAACGGTCCGAGCTTGACGCCGAAGTTGAAGATCGCGGCGACGAAGACGAGGAACGCGCCGGTGACGACGAGGCCGCAGACGATCGGCGGGAGCGCGACGCCGCTCGCGGCGAGGCCAATCGTGCCGAGGAAGACGACGAACGCGACGATGGTCGCGATGAGCGGTGTCGCGAGCTTCGAGAGCGTGGTCTTGCCGGCGACGCGATCGATCGGATCGTCGAACGTGCCGAGGAGATCCATGACTCCCCAGGCGGCGATCGCGCAGAAGATCGCGCCGAGCGGGACGCCGATGCGGAGCTGCCCGTTGTGCGACATCAAGAGGAGCGCGCCGATGGCGCCGACGAAGGTCGTCGCGCCGCCGCGCAGCCAGCGCATCGGGTTTCCCTTGTGGAGCAGCGGAGGCGCGTCGGAGTCGCGCTTCTCTTTCTCGCTGTCCTTCGCGTTCGCCTGCTCGGCGGCGTCGCCGGCGGGCGCCGCAGGCTTTGCGAGGGCGCGTCGCGCGGAGGACTCGATGAGCCCGACCGCGAGCGCGCCGAGGAAGCACGCGGCGACCGCGGCCCACAGGACACCGAGGATCGCGCCGCCGGCGACGTCGGTCGTCGTCGCGATCAAGTTGACGACGACGAGACCGATGGCCGCGAAGATGAGGCGACGGCGGAGCGCGATGAGCGACCGGACGCGCGCGTTCTCTTCTGCGCGCGGCGGCGGGGGTGGCGCCGGCACTGCGGCCGAGGGCGGCGGGTCCGGCTCGATCGCGTCGTTCGGGTCGTCGGTCATGTCTCAAGCAGGACGGTGCCGGAGCCTCCGGCATATCGGGGAAAATCGCGGAATCGCTCTTACCGCGGAAAGGGGGGAGAGAGAAGGGGTTCGGATTTGGGGCGGTTTCGCCGTACCCGATCCCTCCACCCGCTACTTCGCGCAGAACGTCTTGAGGCTCGCGGTGATCGGCGCTTCCTTCGCGATCGCCGCGTCGAGCGCGTCGGTCTTTCCTTTCACGTCGAGCGACTTCATCTCGGCGGCCGTGTCGACCTGATCGTGCAGCGTCTTCGTGAGGCTCGCGACCGAACCGCGCAGCGTCGTGACGAGCGCCGCGAGCGCCGTGTCCTTCACCACGATCGCGGAGAGATCGCCGTCCAACTTTTCGAGCTGCTCCGCTTTCACGGTAGCAACGGTCACGAGGAGCGGCGTGAGCTTCTTGCACTCGGGCGCAGGCTTGTCGGTGCAGCGCTTCTTCAACTTGTCTTGGTCCGCCGTGAGGATCTTTCGATCGGGATCGGCGGCCTCGGGTTTGAGCTTCGCCTCCATCTTCGCGAGCCCGTCGAGCCTGTCCGCGAGATCGCGCGCGGCGATCGCGATCGCCTTCCCGGCGGCTTGGTAATCGCCCGACGCTTTTTGCAGCTCCGCCGTCGTCGGTCCCTTCTTGCCGAGGTTCACGACGAGCTTGTCCGCGGCGTCAGCGGTCGCCCGCGCGGCGTCGGCGCGCTCTTTCGTCGTGGGCGGCTTGCTCGCCGCGGCGGCCTTGAGCGCCGTGAGGTCGGCGTTCGCGGCGTCGGTGAGTGCTTTGCACTCCTCGGGCTTCTTGCCATCGCATCCGACGACGAGGAGCGCGATGGCGACGATCTGCGGAAGAGGTTTCACGGACGCGATGCTAGCGGATCCTGCCGATGAGCACCTGTTCCCGTCGTCCTACAGCTTCGCCCGCTCCTGGCTCTTCCCATTGAACCGAAACGCGCGCATTCGCACGGCGGGCGCGACGCACGCTCCGCCGCCGCTCCACCACGTGGGCACCGCGGCGCGCGCGCTCGTCATCGCGTCGCATCGCGCGAGCCCTTCGAGGAAGCTGTCGGTGAAGCGCATGTTCCCGACGGCACGCGCGATCTTTCCTTTTTCGATCAGGAAGCATCCGTCGCGCGTGAGTCCGGTCATGACCGCGCGGCGCGGATCGAGGAGGCCGTTCACGTAGTGGAGGCGGCAGACGTAGAGGCCGCGATCGACGCCGGCGATCAGCTCGTCGACGCTCTTCGCCGAGCCGCCGTCGACGGTGAGCGCGCACGCGCCGATGCCGCCGGACGCGCCGAACTCGGGGAGCACGCTGCTGCCGGTCGATCGCGCGCGCATGCGGGCGGCGTACGTGCGATCGAAGAGGACCTCGCGCGCGACGCCGCGCACGATGAGCGGCACGCGCCGTCGCCACACGCCTTCGCGATCGAACGGAGCGGCGAGGCCGAAGTCGCCGTCGACGAGCGGATCTTCGGAGATCGTGATCGCTTCGCCCGTGACGCGCTCGCTGGCGCGCCCCGCGACGGCGCTCGTTCCTTGCTCGACCTCGGGCGCCGCGAACGTCGTCGACGCGAGCCACTCGAGGAGCTCGCTGACCGCTTCGGGCTCCATCACGACGTCGTACGAGCCCGCGTCGAGCGAGATCGGATCGCGCGATCGTTTGCACACGCCGATCGCGCGATCGGTTTCCGCGCGTAAATCGAGCGCGCGGAGGTCGCGGTGCACTTGGCCTCCGTATCCCGCCGCGCCTCCTGCGCCCGGCGTCTCGAGCGCCCACACCTTGAACGTCGCCGTCGTTCCGTCGTGCTTGCGTGCGCAGCCGCGCGTCGTCGCGACGCACGATGCGGCGCGCGCCGTCTCGAGAAACCCCGCACTCACGAGCCCCGCGTCGCGCACCGACGCGAGCACCGGCGCGAGGCGCTCGACGCGATCTTCCGCCGACGCGTTCGCCGTCGCATCGACGAAGCGCGGAGGCGACGCGCCGGTCGCTTCGTCGCTCCCCGCGAACCCGGCGAACCCTTCGGTCTCCGGAACGAGCCGCGCCGCCGCCGCCGCGTCGCGGATCGCGCCGACGAGCGCGTCGCGATCGAGGCGCGTCGTCGCGACCTCGGCCACACGCGCGCCGTGCGCGACGCGCACCGTGGCCTGCGGCTCGATGAGCTGCATGTGCTGACCGAGCTCTCCGAACGCGAACCGCGCGAAACCGCGCTCCGCCTCGCGCGCGAAGATCTCCACTTCGCCTTCGCCCGCCGCCGCGAGGGCATCCTTGCACAGTGCAAGCAACGTCGCGCCGTCGATGCTCATCGCGCGGCCCCCGACGTCCCGATCGACACGTTGCGAAAGCGCGCGGGCGACGCGCCATGGCC
Source organism: Polyangiales bacterium (assembly GCA_038209335.1). Lineage (GTDB taxonomy): Bacteria > Myxococcota_A > Polyangia > Polyangiales > Polyangiaceae > JBBQXV01. Next base: position 25,725 of record JBBQXV010000019.1, read on the forward strand.
GACGTGCATGATCTGCATCGGGTCACCTTTGCCGCACGACGTGATCCCCCAGAGCTTCCACTCGTCCTTGCCGGCGACCGCGTCGCAGCTCCGCCAGAACTCGGGCGTGATCCCCGTGTAGAACGGATCGCGAAGCATCCGCGTGCGCTTGCCGTTCTTGATCTCCCAGGCGATCTCGCACGAGAACTGAAAGTTCAATCGCAGATCGTCGATGCTCCAGCTCTTGTCGGTCGCCATGAGGACGCCGTCTTTGGTGTCGGCGACGATCTCTTCGAGCGTGCCTTCGCGCGGCTCGAGCGAGACGTTGACCATGCGAATGAGCGGCGTGCGGTTCCAGCTCTCGGCGCGCATCGTTCCGGTCGACGCGCGTCCGAGCGCGGCGGCGGTCTCGCGGCTCGACAAGTAATCGACGAAGCGTCCGTTCTCGACGAGCGGACGCGCGCCCGCGGCGATCCCTTCGTCGTCCCAACCGAACGTGCCGTTGCCGCCGTCGGTCGTCGCGTCGGCGACGAGCGTCACCTTGTCCGATCCGTAGCGGAGCTTTCCGAGGAGCTCGGGCTGCATGAACGATCCGCCGGCGAGCGAGATCTCGCTCCCCATCGCGCGATCGAGCTCGGTCGGATGTCCGCACGACTCGTGGATCTGCAACCCCACTTGGCTCGACTCGAGGAGGAGATCGCGCGGACCGGTCGGGCACGGCGGCGCGGAGAGGAGCGCGATCGCTTCGTCGCGCGTGCGCTCGGCGTTGCCCATGAGATCGAGCGCGCCGATGCGCTCGTAGCCGGCTTGGAATCCGTCGCCCCCTTGCCAGGTGGGGTAGCTACGTCGCTGCGCGTCGCCGGCGTCGTTCACGGCGAATACGTGCATACCGCATGCACCGTACGTAAACGACTGCTTCGTGTCGGTCCCCTCGGTCGTGACGAGGTGCTTGTGGACGCGCGTCCATTCCATCCACGCTTCCGCCGACTGAATCTTCGCGCCACCGCTTCGCAGCGCGCGGACGGGCGCGTCGAGCGCGCCGAGCTTCGTCTCGAGCGGCACCGCGAACGGATCGACGGCGACGCGCGTCGCGTACGTGCCGACCGCCGCGCCGAGCTCGGGGAAGGGGACCGCACGTGTGACGATCGCTGCCGATGCGCGCGCGATGCGAGCCGCCGCGAGCGCGGCTTGGACGACGCCCGCCTCGCTCGTGTCGGGCGTGCACGCGAAGCCCCACGTCTTCGCGCCGAGGACGCGCACGCCGACGCCGCGCGATCCGCTCGTCGCGACTTGCTCCGGTCGTCCGTCGCGAACGCGCAACCGCTCGCTCGTCTCGTCGACGAAGCGCACTTCGGCGTAGCGAACGTCCGGAACGCGGCGGAGCGCATCGATGCCGGCGCGGAGCGCGGCGTCGAGCGCGAGATCGTCGAACGGGCCTAGTTTCATGCGCGCGATTGGAGCAGGGAGCGAACGAGAACGCCATCGCGCGATCCATTCGAGCGCCTCGTGCGTAGGGGCACACACGAGACGACACGACTGCCGGGGGCGGGATACGCTCGGTGCCGATGCGCCGACGTATCCTCCCGATGGCATTCGTCCTCGCGATCACCCCCGCATGCGGCGGTTCCGACAGGGTCGATCCGCCGATCGACGCCGGCGACGACGCGGCGATCGATCCCGCGGACTTCGCGAAGCAGGATCGATCGTGCGCGTACGACTGCCCGGCGACGACGTGCCCCGAGTCGACGACGCCGTACGCATGCAACAGCACGGGCGACTGGGCGAAGATTCCGCACGACGTCGCGTGCGGCGCGTGGGACGCGAAGTCCCCGACGCCGGTGCAAGGCAAGTGCACCGCGTCGGCGCCGTCGGGCGAAGCGGCGAAGTATGCCGGGGCGGACGCCGACGATCCGGCGGTGACGATCCTCCCCGACGGTCGGCGCATTCGTCCGGCGGGATCGCAATGGGTGTTCCAGGAGAGCGATCTCTCGGGCGGGCTCACGTCGCTCGTCGCGACGATTCCGGGATCGCCGTTCGTCGTGACCGTCGACACCGGTCCGGTCGATCACGCCGTGCGTGTGATCGATCCGTCGAAGGTCGGAACGGCCGCGGGCGTCGTGAGCTACGTGAAGTTCGCGAACCCGGCGACGTTGAACAGCGCGGTCGCGTTCGTCGCGCCCGACTTGCTGTACGTCGCGACCGCCGATGGGATCGTGCAAGCGCTCAAGCTCGACACCGCGACCGGCACGCTCGCGAAGGACGACGCGCGCTCGATCAGGCTCCCGCCGTCGAAGGACGGGAACGGAAAAGTCATCGGCTGGTACGCGTCGGGTCTCGCGGCATCGCCGGACGGAAAGCGGCTCGTCGTGACGGGCGTGACCGAAAAGCATTTGCTCGTCTACGACGTCGCGACCGGCTCGGCGGCGTTCGGGCAAAAGCTCGGCGACGTGGATCTCGGCGGCAGCGAGACGTTCGGCGTGTGGCTCGATCCGAACGACGCGACCGCGAAGCTTGCGTACGTGTCGATGTGGGCCGATCGCGCGGTCGTCGAGGTCGACGTGTCGAACGGCGCGACGCCGATGGTCGTGAGGCGCTTCGCGACCGACAAGGATCCGCAAGGGATCGCCTTCCTCGACGCGCGCTGGATGGCGATCGCGAACGATCTCGGCGACACGCTCTCGCTCGTCGATCGCATGACGGGCACCGTGACGAACGTCCCGATCGACACGCGACAAGCGCTGCACGGCGCGGAGCCGTCGACCGTCGCGTACGACGTCGCGAGCAAGCGGCTCTACGTGACGTTGGGCGGGATCGATGCGATCGCCGCGTACGACGTCGATCTCGCGCCGACGCCGCCGACGATCACGCCCGCGGGACGATTGCCGACGGGGTGGTGGCCGTCCGGTGTCGCTGTGCTCGCCGACGGATCGCTCGCGGTCGCGAACCTCCGCGGCAAAGGGACCGGCCCGCGCCCGATGCACTGGGCGATCGGCGACGCCGACATCGACGCACGGATGCGCGGCAGCATCCAGCACATCGCGAAGCCGCAGGCCGGCGATCTCACGACCGGCGACGCGACGGTCGCAACGAACACGTCGGTCGCGACGCTCACCGGTGCGCCCGCCGTGACGTGTCCGCAAGGCGCCGACGACTTTCCGATCCCGACGACGAACGCCAGCGGGCCGTCGAAGATCCTTCAGCACGTGTTCTTCATCGTCCGCGAAAACAAGGGCTTCGACGGCCTCTTCGGCGACTTCCCCGGCGTCCAAGGCAAGCCCGACTACGTCATGAAGACCGGCGCCGGCGAGATGGACGGCATCTGGCAAAACCTCCGCACGCTCGCGCGCTCGTTCGCCATCAGCGACAACTATTACACCGACGCGATCTACTCGACGCAGGGGCACGTCTGGGCGACGTGGGGGCGATCCAACGATTTCAACGAGCGCAGCTGGGCGATCTCCGGCAGCGGTCGCAGCGTGCGCATCATCCCCGGTGGGGGCGTCATCGACGTCGGGCGCCCCGAGGAAGGATCGCTCTTCGATTGGCTGCACACGAACGGCGTCGCGTACGATTTGCTCGGCGAGATCGTCGGCTCGCCGATCAAAGACGATCCCGCGCGACCCGCGGTCGACGGAAGGTACCCGGGCGGGCCGTTTCAAAACATCGGCTACAACGATCTCGAGAAGGCCTGCTACGCCACCGGGCGCGCGCGCGTGCTCTGCAACCTCGGGAGCTTCGTCTACATGACGCTGCCGAACGATCACACCTTCGGCGTGTCGGCGTCGCGTCCGTTGCCCGAGACGTTCTGCGCGGTGAACGACGAGGCGACCGGAATGATCGTCGACGCGATCACGCACAGCCCGATGTGGGCGTCGTCGGTCATCTTCATCACCGAGGACGATCCGTCGCAAGGCGGCGAGCACATCGACAGCCACCGCGCGCCGCTCGTCGTCATCTCACCGTGGGTGAAGCGCGGGTACGTGTCGAAGACGCACATCGACGTCGCGTCGCTGCACAAGCTGTTCGCGCACGTCCTCGGCAAGCCGTACCGAAACGTGTCGATCGCCAACGCCTCGGTGCCGTTCGATCTGTTCACGTCGACGCCCGATTACACGCCGTTCACGTACAAGCAGCGCACGTGGCCGCTCGCGTGCGGGACGAAGGGGACGCTCGGTGGTGAGCAATCGCTCAGCGATTCGTGGGACACCGACGAGGTCGACGAGCAGCCGGGGCTCGACGCGCAAGTGACGCGCTGGATGCGCGGCACGCCGTTCATGACGCTGCCGCCGAAGCTCGCCGAGGCGGTGAGCGTCCGCAACGCGCAGCGGCGGTTCTCGGAACCGTGAGATAGACTCCCGCGCCATGGCGACCCTCTTCGCGCCCACGAAGCTCCCGTTCGATCCACCGATCGCACCGATGCTCGCGAAACTTTCGAACGGTCTGCCGGAAGGCGACTTCATCTTCGAGCCCAAGTGGGACGGCTTTCGCACGATCGTCTTTCGCGACGGCGACGACGTGATCCTCCAGAGCCGCGACGAGAAGCCGTTCAATCGGTACTTCCCCGAGCTCCTCGCGCCGCTCGCGAAGCATCTGCCCGAGCGATGCGTCCTCGACGGCGAGATCGTCATCGCCGGCGCGAAGGGGCTCGACTTCGACGCGCTGCTCTTGCGCATCCATCCGGCGGCGTCGCGCGTGGCGATGCTCGCGGCGGAGAAGCCTGCGTCGTTCGTCGCGTTCGACTTGCTCGCGATCGGCGACGAGGATCTCCGCGCGACGCCGCAACGCGAGCGCCGCGCGCGCCTCGAAGCTGCGCTCGCGAACGTCGCGCCGCCGATTCACCTCACCCCCGCGACGACCGATCGCGCGCTCGCTGCGGATTGGTTCGAGCGCTTCGAAGGCGCCGGCCTCGACGGCGTGATGGCGAAAGGGCCGAGCACGACGTACCAGCCGGGCAAGCGCGCGATGCTCAAGATCAAGCATGCGCGCACGGCGGACTGCGTCGTCGCGGGATTCCGTTGGTACAAAGGCGTGCAGACCAAAGTCGGATCGCTGCTCCTCGGTCTCTACGACGCGGACGGGAAGCTTCATCACGTCGGCGTGACGTCGTCGTTCACCGACGTGCGGCGCGGCGAGCTCGTCGAAGAGCTCGCGCCGCTCCGCGAGAACGCGCTCGACGATCATCCGTGGAAGGACTGGGCCAGTCCCGGCGAGGACGAAGCGCAGCGAAAGCCGGGCGCGACCAGCCGATGGAACCGCGGCAAGGATCTGTCGTGGGAGCCGCTGAAGATCGAGCGCGTCGCCGAAGTCGGTTACGATCACTTGCAAGGTACACGCTTCCGTCACGCGACGACGTTCAAGCGCTGGCGCACCGATCGCACGCCGAAGGACTGCCGCTACGATCAGCTCGAAGAGACGGCCGCGTACGAGCTGTCGGAGATCTTCAAAGCGGGGAAGTGACGCGCCGACGTTTACTCCGTCGTGCCGGGCGTCTCGGCCTTCGTGCGCTTCGGCGGCTTCATGCCGTTCCACGGATCGTAGTCGGGATCGAGCGGCTCCTGCGGCGGTCGCTCCGCTTCCGGAACGGCGTGCAAGTTCACGCGCACGCGCGTCCAGGTCGTCGAGCGTCCGCGCATCGCGTCGACGAGGACGTCCGGTTCGGTGAGCAGCGCCGCCGCCGCCGGATGCCGCGCCTTCCATCGCTCTAGCCCCGCGAGCGCGTCTTCCTTCTTCGCGGCGCGCGAGATCTCGATGAGCGGCGCGGACGACTGACGGCGCCCCGTCCCGGTTCCACCGCTCGGCTTTCGCGCCTTCGACGGCTGCACGCGGGCGGGCTCGCCCTCTTGCTTCTGGTAATGCGGCGGCCACGGCGCGTCGCCTTCGCCTTCGGCTTCGTGACGTGCCGAGAGCTCGAGGAGCGCGGAGAGATCGCCGACCGCGTCGTCGATCCCTGCGCCCGGATCGCCGATCGCGGCGAAGCGCGCGGGCACCGTCGCGAGCGTGAAGTCCGCGGGGTTCGCGACCGCGAGCTCTTCCCACGTGAGCGGTGCCGACACGCGCGCGTCCGGCGTCGGCCGCACCGAGTACGCCGACGCGACGGTGCGATCCTTCGCGTTCTGGTTGTAGTCGAGGAAGACGCCGTGCCGCTCTTCCTTCCACCACTTGCTGGTCGCGAGCGTCGGCGCGCGCTTCTCGACGTCGCGCGCGACCGCGAGCGCGGCGCGGCGCACTTCGGAGTACGACCATTTTCGCGCGATGCGGATGTTGATGTGAATGCCGCGCGAGCCCGACGTCTTCGGCCATCCGACGAGGCCGACGGCGGCGAGCGCTTCGCGCGTGACGAGCGCGACGTCGCGGATCTGCGACCACTCGACGCCAGGCACCGGATCGAGATCGATGCGGAGCTCGTCGGGATGATCGAGATCGTCCGCGCGCACCGGATGTGGATTCAAGTCGATGCACCCGAGGTTGACGATCCACGCGAGCTGCGCGGCGTCGCGCACGACGATCTCTTCCGCCGTGCGTCCGGAAGGGAAGGAGAGCGTGACGGTCTCGGTCCACTCGGGACGATTCTCGGGCGCGCGCTTTTGGAAAAAGAAATCGCCCTCGGCGCCGTCGACGAATCGCTTCATCGCCATCGGCCGACCCCGAATGCCGCGGAGCGCGCCCTCGGCGATCGCGACGTAGTACTTCACGACGTCGAGCTTCGAGTGCCCGGCCTTCGGGAAGTACGGTTTGTCGGGGCTCGAGATCGCGACCTCGCGCCCGGCGATGGTGAGGAGCTCTTTCTTGGAGGCCACGCGGGGATGGTAAGCGAAGGGCGGGGCGGGGGAGTAGCGTCGTCGTCCGCGCGCTCGCGGTCGTTGCGATGGGTCAACTCGTTGCGGAGCGGGCGCGGGAGACTCAGCGCGTCGCGGCGTCGTTCGTCGTGAGGAGCGCGCTCGCTCGCGACCGCGCCGACGGATCCAAGTCCGCGCGTGCGCGCAGCGTCTCGAGCGCGGCGCGGCCGTTCGCCGTCGTCGCGTACGCGCCGAGCAGGTTGACGAGCGGGAGGGCCGCCGCGCTCGTTAAGCGGCGGCTTTGCGCCAGGATCGCCAGCCGCGCGAGCTCGTCGTCGCCAAGCGCGAGCTGCTCGAGAACGCGAAGCGCCGACGTCTGCACCGCCGACGTCGCGTCCTCCGCGAGCGCGAGGAGCGTCGCGCGCGTCGCGGCTCCGTCGACCTTGCGGAGTGACCACGCGACCTGGCTGCGCACCTGCTCGTCTTCGTCGGCCGCGTGCGCGCGGATGGTCGCCGCGTCGGTCCCGAAACCGGCGTTCCCGAGCGCGGCAAGCGCGGCGCGACGCGGCGGTCCCGCCTTGGAGCTCGCGAGCGACGACAGGAGGAGCGCGTGGGCACGCGGGTGCGGCGTCACGGCGTGGCGCGCGCGCATGTTCCCGAGGAGCGCGCCGAGCGTGTAGAGCGTGGCGCTCGCGAGCAGGTCCTTTTGCCGCGCGCGTGCGTCTTCGTGCTTCGCGACGAGGGCATCGACGGTAGCGTCCTCGGGCGCCGCCAGAAACGAGAAGCGCTGCACGAGATCGACGGCGGCTTCGTCGTCGAGCGTCTTCGACGCGAGCGTGCGTCGCATCGCCGCCTGCGCGCGCGTGTGACCAGCCGACGCGAGGAGATCGAGCACGAGGCCGCGCGCCGCGGTGTCGAGCGCCGGACTTTCGAAGAGCGTCGCGAGATCGTCCGCGGACTCCGGGTGCTCGAGGAGAAGACCCGTCGCGCGCCACACCCAACGCGACTGCTCCACGATGAGGCCCGAGCCCGCGAAGAGCATCACGTCGGTGCGCATCCGCGCCGCGGTGAGACCATCGACGCGCTGCGCGAGCATCCGACGTGCGAGACCTTGGGACGCGCGCGCTTCGCCGATTTCCTGCCATGCGGCGGCGGGCGGCTCGGGCTCGAGCTCCGCGGCCTCGACGCGCACGCGGTCGAGCGCGAAGCGCGTGCGCGCCGTCGCCACGGTGATGCCGTCGTCGACGATCGCGAGCGTCTCTTCGTCGACGAGCGATCGCAGCGCGCCGTCCGCGCGAATCACTGCGCGCGAATCGAGGCGCTGCTCGCGCGGCGCGGTCTCGTCGCTGGCGACGCGCGGAGGCGCGATCCCGAGGACGTCGTACGCGCCGCGCCGTCGGAGGAGCGTCCCATCGTCGGCGACGCGGTAGTCGACGCGCGCGACGCCGCTCGGGCCGAGCTGCGCGGCGGACCACGCGGCGTCGCCCGTCGCGGTAGCGGGCGCGATGATCTCGATCTCGACGAGCGCCGCGCGCATCACGTGCCGGAAGAGCCCCGAAGGATCGTCGTCGAGCGCGATGCGCCGCATCGCTCCGTCCTCGTCGAGCTCGACGACCGCGCGCTTGCCGAGGAGGTCGGCCGCCGCGGCGCGATCGTCGGCGTAGAGCGCGCGTCCGTCGAGCGTCACCCGCGCGCGATCGATCTTCGCGAAGCGCACCGAGAGCACGCGCACGTCGCCGCGCGGCGCGAGGGCCGTGATCGACAGCTCTCCCGCGAGATCGAGATCAAGCGCCATTGCGCGCTCGCCGCCGAGCTTCACCGCGTTCGACGATCGCCAATCGAGCGCGAAGACGCTCCGCGCGCCGGGCTTCCACGCGATCTGCGGGAGCGCGACCGGCTGCGCGCCCGACGCCGACGGCACCGCGCGCGCGACCGACGCCGACGCGGACGCCGCGACGTCGCCCGTGGGTCCCGCCGATCCCGCGCGACGAAAGCTGCGCCAACGCCGCGCCCGCGAGCGCCGCCATGCCGACGACGCACAGAGAGAGAGGAAGTCGCCGCATGGCGCGCGCGTGCTCCGGCGCCTAGAGCGGCTTCCGCCACGGATCGGGCGGGTTCATCAGATACGACAGCGCGTCGGTCGGGAACGCGAGCTGGTCGTCGAGCAGCGAACGCGACGCCGAGATGCCGTTCCACGAGAAGATCGGGAGCTCGTAGTCGTCGCTGCCGACGAGGTAGTGCACCTCGGCAAAGATCCCGACGCTCCCCGACAACGCCGCGAGCGTGAGGTCCGCGTGCGCGTCGAGCGTCGTCGTTCCGCTGTTGACCTTGATCCCGAACGCGACGGGCAAGCCGACCTGGACGAGGTTCAAGTTGATCCGAACGCCCGCCTCGACGACGAGCAAGTCGACGCCTGCTTGCCCGAAAGCGTCCGCTTCTACGTGCGGGCTCAGCGCCGCGACGAGCGAGAAGCTCGGCTGCGTGCCGCCCGCCAATGAGCACGTGTCCTCGACGTCGCCATCCGCGGAGAGATCGATCCCCGCGCCGACCGACATCCCCGCCTCGAGCGTGACCGGAATCGGCCCGACCATGAAGCCCATCTCGAGCGGCGGATCCGGATAGCTCGCGCTCACGTCGGCGACCGGGCGCGCGATGTGGAACGTGGGCGATGCCGGCACGTCGATGCCGTTCTTCACCTCTTGCGTGAAGAGCTCGTTGCCGAGGAGGGTGAAGTGCGCGTCGAGGTGCCCCCCGCCCTTGTTCGCGTGCTTCGCGCTGTCCTCGGCGTACGCGGTCAGCTTCGCGTCGAGAATGCTGACGTCGAAGCCGAAGAGCGACGCCTTGGCGTCCGCGGTCGCGTTTATCGCGCCGTTGAAGCGGCAGATGCGCTTCTCGACGCCGCACGGGGTCGGCGGCTTCGGCGGGCTCTCGGCGGGGCCGCACGACATGTCGGCCGAATAGAACGGCTTGCCGAGCGCCATTGGCGCGACCGCCCACGAGAACCCGTAGTGCGCGCCGCCGCCGAACGTCTCCGGATGCCCGACGTCGAAGCCGTCGCTGCTCGACGTGCCGTACCCCGTCGCCGTGCGCGGCATGCCGGCCGCTTGACGTACCGTCGCCGCGACCTTCCCCAAGTACACCTTGCGAAGCTTGTCGTACTCGAGCCACTTGGCCGCCGCGTCGTTCACCTCTTTGAACCAGAGGTCGACCATGCCCCACGACGCCGCGTAGTTGGTGCCGACGTCGCTCGCGAAGAGGGTGCGCGCGTTGGCGAGCGCGCTTTGCTTCGACTTGTCGGTGAGCGCGCCGAAATCGGGAATGCGCGCTTTGCAGTCTTTGGCGAGGTACGTCCAATCGCTTCGCGCCGCGACACTTTCGGCGAAACCCTTGTAGCTCCAGTTGCAGTGGTTCGCGATCATGTCCGGGTGCGTGCAGCCGGCCGCGCCTAGGCTTTTCTCGAAGGCGATCGCGTCGTCGACGTCCGCCTGCACCGCGGTGACTCGAGCACGCGCGAAGCACTTCTGCACCTCTTTCGTCGAGAGCTTGCCAGACGTGCAAGCCGACGTGTCGACGCCGTGTCGTCCGCCGCTCCCGACGACGTTCGCGCCGCCGCCCGAGATCGTCGGCGTCACGGTCAGCTGATTAGAGATCGCGCTCGACGTCACGCCGACGCTCGTCAGATACGCGTTGACTCCTTTGAGCGACGACACGAGGAGCTTCGTGCGCGACACGCGCAGCGCGGTCGTCGACTGCGGCCCGACGACGGTCAGCGCCGGATGCGTGCGCAGCGCTGCGGTGAGGATCGGCCGGGCCGCCTTGCGCGCGTCGAACGCGGCGTCAGGCGCCTTCTCCTTCGGATGTTTCTTTCCGTCGTCCCCGGGCTTGGTGGAGGTGCCCCCGCCGCCTTGGCTCGTGTCGGAGTCGCATTGGATCGAGTCGAAGTCGCCTGTCGTCCAGCTCAAGGTGCCCTTCTTGTCCTGGCAGAACAGCGCCGCGAGCTTGAGCTTCACGGTGAAGAGCTGCGTGAGCATGTCGCTGAAGCGCAGCTCGCGGCGCGCGATGTCCTCGAACTCGGCGTCGGTGATCGCGCGATGCGATTGCTCGAGCTGCGTCGCGAGCGCCCACCCCTGCGCCCCCGTGGGCTTCCACGCGAATTGATACTCGAGAAAGACGTTGCTCGCGGCGAGCCCGTCTTCGGTGATGCCCGGCGTGATCGCCGATCCTCCGTACGCGGACAGCGTCCTCGTCAGACGAACCGGCGAGTCGGCGCGCGTCGCGATGCTCCAGACGCCGCGGTAGTCCGAGCCGAGCGTGAGCGCAGCGTCGCGAAACCACGCTTGCTCGAACATCTTTTTGTAGGCGTAGTCGTCGCAGCTCGTCACCGCAGAGTGCGCCGTCGTCGCGTGATAATTTTCTTTCGTCGGATCGCCGACCCACTGCGGTCGGCGGTTGACGATCGCGGCGTCCTCGCGCGCGCGCTGCGTCGCCTTCTGATCCTCGAGCGTCCACTGCGTCTTCATCCCGGCGAACGTGATGCCGAATCCCTGCATCGCGTCGGTCGACGTGAAGCTCGCGCGCGCGCCGATGCGTCTACGATCGATCGTCAGCGGCGCGGGCGCACCCGGAGCGAGCTGCCACTTCGCGCTCGGAGGCGCGTACGTCTTCGCGGCGTCGAGCGTGCCCGGGCCTGTCGCCACGACCGTTCCGGGACGCTTCTGCATCTGCATCTGCGGCGGCATGCGGTGGATCGACGGGACGGCCTTGCCGCCGAGGCTCGGCGGCAGCTGCGACGGCACGCGCTCCCCGAGGTTCGCATTTGGCGCCGGGATGTGCGCGCACGTCACCGCCGCGTTGCAGTCCTTCACCCACGCCGCATTGCCGCAGTCCGCGAGCTTGCAGCTGGCGGCCGGCGTGGCGGCCCGCGCGCTCGGCTCGTCACCGATCGTCGTGATCGCTCCCGAGACCGCCACGAGCGCGAACGCTCCGCTGACGCTGCGTGCCCATCGACGATGTTCTCTCACGCGCTCACCCTTGTCGGTTGGTAACGGTTCGCCGGGCACTCGTCGCGCCGTGCGAGACCTAGGGACGAACGATTCACTCGCTGTATTCAAAGCATGCGAGAGATCGCCGCAGTCTTCCGGGCGAAGAGCAAGCCAAGCGTGCAGTCACCACCCGTTCGTCGAATGGTATGGGACGCGAGCTCGCCCGTTCTGACACACGACGTCGACGTTCTTCTACAGCTCGTCCGCCAGCTTCTTCGCCTCGTCCAATCGCCCCTTCGCGTCCCGAAACGACTCGAGCTGGCCGCGCGACTCCGCGACCACGTCTGGCGGCGCGCGGTCGATGAAGCTCTGCGATCCGAGCTTCTTCTCGAGCATGGCGATGTCCTTCTCGAGCTTCTTCATCTCGCGCGCGATGCGTGCTCGCTCTTCGTCCGCCGTCACGAGGCCCTTCAATCCGACGAGCACCTCGATCGGCCCGAGCGCCGTCGGCACGACTGCGACGGTCGTTCCCGGCTCGCGCGCGCCGCCGATGCCTTCGAACGTCGGCGCGCCCTTGGGGTTCACGAGGAAGCTGAACGCGCCTGCGCGCTCTTTCATGAACGCGAGCACCTCCGCGTTCGCCGATCGAAGCGCGAGCGGCACCGGGTCCGCGTATTTGATCCCGTGCTCGCTCCGGATCGTCCGCGCTGCCGTGATCACGGCTTGCAGCGTCGCCATCTTCGCGTCCGCCTCGGCATCGATCGCCGCATCCTCGCCGGTCGGAAACGGACCGAACGCGATCGACTCGCGCCGCGTCGCCGGTCGCGGAGCGCGCTGCCACAGCTCCTCCGTGATGAACGGCATGAGCGGATGCATGAGGCGGTACGACGTCTCGAGCACGCGCGCGAGGGTCGCCTTCGCCTCGGGCACGAGCTCGGGCTTCGCGTGCGTGCCGTCTTCGCGCTTTCGCAAGATCGGCTTCACGAGCTCGAGGTACCAGTCGCAGAGATCCGTCCAGAAGAAGCGGTACGCCGCGCTCGCCGCTTCGTCGACGCGGAACGCATCGTGACCCGCCTTCGACGTCGCGATCGCGTTCGCGAGGCGCGACAGGATCCACCGGTTGTAGAGATCCTTCGGTGCCGCGGTCGTCCCGTCGCTCGCGTCGTTCCACGCATACCCATCGAGCAGCTCGAGCGACAACCGCGTCGCGTTCCAAATCTTGTTCAAGAAGTGGCGGTTTCCCTCGATGCGCTTCGGCGCGAGGGCGATCCGCTTGTTCGTCGGCGGGTACGTCGCGAGCGTGAAGCGAACCGCGTCGGTGCCGAACGCAGGGAAGCCGTTTCCCATGTTCGCGGCCGACGGGTACGCCTTCTTGAACTTCGTCATCGCCTCCGCTTCGGGCGCGCCCGGCAGCGTCTTCTTCACCATCTCGGCGAACGTCGCGCCGTGGATCAAATCCAACGGATCGATCACGTTCCCCTTCACCTTGCTCATCTTCTCGCCCGTCTCGTCGACGATGAGCCCGCTGAGCAGGACGCGCCGGAACGGCACCTCCTTCATGAAGTGGATACCGAACATCATCATGCGCGCGACCCAGAAAAACAGGATGTCGTAGCCCGTCTCGAGATCGCTCGTCTGCTTCGGGTTCGTCGGATAGAACTTCGCGAGCGCGGGCGTCTGCGCGGGCCAGCCGAGCGTCGCGAACGGCCAGAGCGCCGACGAGAACCACGTGTCGAGCACGTCGGGATCCTGCGTCCACCCGTTCGCTTCTGTGCACTCTGCAGGCTTCTCGCGCGCGACCTTGATCTCCCCGTTCGGCCCGTGCCACGCCGGAATCTGATGCCCCCACCAGAGCTGACGCGACACGCACCAGTCTTGGATGTTCTCGAGGAAGTGGTCGTACGTCTTGATCCACTCCTCGGGGATGATCTGCGTGCGACCCGAGTGCACCGCCTCGAGCGCCGCCTTCGCCATCCCCTCCATCTTCAAGAACCACTGCGTCGAGATCATCGGCTCGACGACACCGCCCGATCGCTGGCACCGCGGAAGCGTCAGCACGTGCGGCTTCGCGCCGCGCGCGAGGCCGAGCTCGTCGAGCGCCTTCTTCACGGCGGTGCGCGCGTGCTTGCGATCGAGGCCGGCGAACTTTCCGCCGAGCTCGTTGATGTTCCCGTCGAGCGTGAAGATGTTGATCTCTTCGAGCCCGTGACGCTTGCCGGTCGCGAAGTCGTTGAAGTCGTGCGCGGGGGTGATCTTCACTGCGCCCGTTCCGAACTTCATGTCGACCGCGACGGCGTCCGTGATGACCGGTACGAGGCGATCGACGAACGGGTGCTTCAGCTTCTTGCCGTGAAGATGCTTGTGGCGCGGATCGTCCGGGTGCACCGCGACCGCCGTATCGCCGAGCATCGTCTCGGGGCGCGTCGTCGCGACGATGATCTCCGTGGATTCATCTCCGTCGACTTTGTACGCGAACTCGAACAGCTCTCCGTTCGCTCCTTCTTCGCTCTCCACTTCGAGATCGCTCAGCGCCGTCCGACACTCCGGGCACCAGTTGATGAGCCGCGTCGCGCGGTACATGAGCCCCTCTTCGAACAGGCGCACGAACGCTTCGCGCACCGCGACGTTCATCTCGGGGTCCATCGTGAACTTCGAACGCTTCCAGTCGGGCGACGCGCCGAGCACACGCTGCTGCACGGCGATGCGTCCGCCGCTCTCGGCTTTCCATTTCCAGACGCGCTTCTCGAACTCTTCGCGGCCGAGATCGCGACGCGTCTTTCCCTCGCGCTGCAGCTGCCGCTCGACGACGGTCTGCGTCGCGATCCCGGCGTGATCCATCCCCGGCTGCCACAGCGCGTTGAAGCCGCGCATGCGGTGGTACCGAATGAGCGCATCCTCGAGCGTGCACCGCTGCGCGTGACCCATGTGCAGCGAGCCGGTGACGTTCGGCGGCGGCATCGGGATGACGTAGACGGGGCGCGCGTCGTTCGGATCGTCGCTCGCGTCGAACACGCCGTGCTTCTCCCAGAAGTCGTACCAGCGCGATTCGACCGCGCCGGACTCGTACGCTTTGGTGAGATCGGGTGTGCTCGGATCGTCGCTCATGGGCGGTGCTATTAGCACGCGACCCTTGTCATCCGAACGGGCTCCTTGGGTGCACCTCCGTCGGGTGCTAGCTTCCGCACGGCGAGGCTAGAATCACGAGCTCGCGCCGGAGGCCGTATGTCGCCGAAGCTCAGGTCGTTGTTCGCGCTGGGTCCGGTCGTCCTCGCTCTCGTCGCATCGGACGACGCCGATGCCGACCTCAGGCCGCCGCCGGACATGTACTCCGTTCACCGCACGGCGCCGCCGCCGCTCGTCTTGCCGCCGGAGCCTCCGCTCCCCGCGGGGTGCGTGAAGCCGACGGCCGAGAACTGCGCCGACTCGGCGTGGCTCGGGGCCGACGCTTGCTGGAAGGACTCCGGCAAGAACGCCGCGATGCGTGCGCTGTGCAACTGGACGATCCTCAAGGCGTGGAACGACGCGAACGCGACGATCGATCCGACGCTGTTCCCGAAGAGCGCGCCGAACAGCGTCTATCCGCCGGCATTGCTCACGCCTGCGCAGCGCGTCGAACACGGAAAGCGCATGACCGCTCAGCCGAGCAGTCGCCCCGGCGAAAAGCGCCGGTTCCCCGGTTGGTCGCCGCACGGCCAGATCGGCACGCGGGTCGCATCACCGACGACGCTCGCGATGACGCCGAAGGTCGCGCGCGGAGGCGGCGGCAGCTACGCGACGCTGTCCACTCCGCACATCGTGCAGTCGCTCGGTCCGGTACACCGCGAGCTCGGATCGTTTCGCGGCGTGCCCGTGAAGAACATCAACGGCAATCGGGTGTTCACCGAGAGGGCGAACGCCGTGTCGGCGCTGCTCCTCGACCGACCGCCGTTCGTGTCGACGGGCGACGCGGTGTCGTCGTGCGAGGAGTATGCGTACAAGCGCTGGGGCGACTACTCGAGGTTCTCCTTCGCCGCCAAACGACTCGGGCGAAACTATCGCCAGGTCTTCAACATCGCCACGGACCCGCGCTCGCACTCGTTCATCAACAAGATGACGCTCAATCAGATCGGCACGGAACCAACGCCTCGGCAGATCAGCGAGGTCTTCAAGTATCCCGTGAAGCCGCTGCCGCCGAACGCGTTCATCGCAGGCGGAGCCGGCTGGCTCGACAGCGCCGTGTCCACGACCGACGCGAAAGGGAAGTCGCTCATCACGGATCTGCAGAAAGCGACGATCAAAGCGCTCGTCGCCGCGCCCCACCCGCTCCAGGCGATCACCGACCGGACCCCGCTCGGGATCCATCGCGAGATGAAGGCGCTCTTCGATTCGAAATACGACCCGCTCGACGAAGAGCTCGACGACATCTCGAAGCGCGCGTCGGACTATCTCGCGCTCTTGCGTCAGCGCGCGTCGCTCGTGGTCGAGAACATCTGCACGGGCGCGGGCGATCCGTGCCATCGGTGCCGACCGTGGGAGTCGCCGCCGCTGACGATGCCGGTGGGTCTTCAGGGGCTGAAGGACGGTGTCGGCGGACCGGCGATCATCGATCCGATCGACCTGAAGGATCGCTTCCGCGGCGGCTCGAAGTACGGCCAGCTCTCGGCGCTCACGCAGATCCAGAAGGTCGCGGGCGCGGTTTCGAATTTCCGCGCGAGCGGTCCCGGCGCTGGCGGTGGGCTGAAGCAAAAGGGGCCGGAGGTGCTCGGGCAGATGCGTCGCGGCGGCGGTGCGGGGCCGGAGATCCCGCCGATCAAGCAACCGCCGCAGATTCAGCCGCCCGTCGGTCCGTCGCAAAATCAGTGCATGACCGCGCTCGCGTCGAAGCACGCGCAGGTGTCGGGTGCGATGACGGAGATCGAACGTCAGCTCACGCGCCTCCTCGTCAACGAGCTCGCGTTCGGCGATCGCAGCTGCCTCGCCGATCCGCGCGGCGCGCTCGGCAACCTCTGCGACTGGTCGTACCAAGAGTTCGCGCTGACGATGAGCACGCTGTTCGACGCGGACGTCGAAGCGGATTTCAAGGAGTGTCGCTCGCACATCACGGCGGACATCGCGCACGTGAGCCCGACCCCGACGGCGGCCCGCGCGTTCACGACCGTCGTGAAGAACGCGCCGAATCAGTATTTTCTCTACCCGTGCACGGCGCGGCGCGATTTCACGACGAACGCGGCCTCGGTCTTCACGTACATCGACTGGGAGAACGACGAGCACAACGGGCGATGGTGCGAGGCAAAGCGGGTCAACGCCGGCATCGCGCAGCAACAGGACGCGATTCGCGACGCCATGACGGGAGTTCAGTGGGAGCCGGCCACGGGAACGCTCTTCGACTGGGCGCACGACTCGCAGGGGCTCGGCGACGCGAGCACGCTCGGCGCGTCGTTCGAATACGACTCGAAGTGGACCATGACGAAGACGGGGGCGCCGAAGGGTGGCGACCCGCTGATGTCGTGCCGCTTCGTCGGTGCGGCGCATTCGAACATCGATGCGAAGATCCAGTTCTTCGGCACCGAGCTCAACCTTCTCAAGCTCGACGGGGCCACGGAGTCGGACCCGACCACGGTGTCGGTCACGGCGCAGTATCTCGACATCGACACGATGTCGACGAAGACGCTGCCCGGAACGATCGCCGGCAAGCGCCTCGCTCCGGGCGAGACGTACAACGTCGCGCTCGCCGATCCGCCCGTGAATCTGGGCGGCATCGAGTACTCCTTCTGGTTCACGATCGGCCCGATCCCGATCCACGTCGTCTTCGGCGCGGTCGCGACCGCGGGCGTCGACTACCGGCTCGAAGGCGCGGTCGGCGACAACTGCGCGGATCCCAAGTTGTCGTCGGGCTTCAAGCTCGTTGCCGAAGCGAAGCCGTACGCGCGCGCGGACGCGTATGCGGACGCGTCCGTCGACGTTGGCGTCGCGAGCGCCGGCGTTCGGCTCGATCTGAACCTGTTGAACCTCTCGATCCCGATCGGCGTTCACGTCACGAGCAGCGCCGAAGGCTACGAATTCAAGAACGGCGGGACGGTCGAGATCGACATGCTCTCCGGGCATCTCTCCGCGTACGCGCACGTCGGCGTCAGCCCGTTCGACGCCACCTACAACGCGGAGATATTCGGATGGGACGGCTTCCATGCGTCCGCGCCGGTCTTCGGCCTCGACAAGAAGATCCCGCAGGGCGTCGTTCGCATCGCGATGGCGGGGCGCGCGACGGGGGCGAGCGTTTCGTGCATGTGCACGGCGACGGAATGCTGCTCGAACGCGACGTGCGAGCCCGGAGTCGGCGGAGCTTGCCCGGGCGTGAAGGCCATCGGATCCGCGAAGTACTACTGCACCTACAACAAGACGGACTACGCAGAGATGACGAGTCGCAGCACGTATGGCGCGCCGCACACCTGCTTCAAGTACGTGCACTAGATGCGGGTGCCGCGTCGGACCGCGATCGTCCTCGCGGCGCTCGCGGCAGGGATCGCAGCGACGGCGTGGGTGGCGACGCGCCCGTCGCCGGGTCCCGACGCTTCGGCTTCGCTCGCGGATGCGGCCGCGAGCGCGAGCACGCCGGAGTGGCCGCTCGGCGTGGAGCGGACGTACGACGTCACGTGGAAGAGCGTCTCGCAGGCGGCGCTCGCCGGTGTGCCGGATGCGTCGGCGCCGCTGTCGAGCGAGCTCGATCTGCATGCCGAGCTCGTGGTGCGTTCGCACGGGGAAGAGGCCGGGACGACGTTGCTCGTCGCGCGGCTCACGAAGATCGATCGCGCGCGGGTGTCGGCGCTCGGCCGTGACATCGTGCCGACCGTCGAAGCCGCGCGGTCCGAGCTCGGCGATCGTGACGCCGTCGTCGAGCTAGTCGCCGGTCGGCTCCGCGATGTTCGCTTCGCGGCCGACGCGCCGGCGCTCTACCGGTCGATGATGCGCGCGATCCTCGCCGAGCTCATTGCCGAGCTCGGAGAGCCCGGTCTCGTCGAGACCGCGATCGGACGCGCGCGCATCGAGAAGCGTGTCGATCCGAAGAACGACGCTCGCTCGCTCACGCGTCGGACGCGCTACGAGGCACTGGAAGCGCTACCGAGCGGTCTCTCCGCCGACGGCGAGCAGTCGGTCGTCGCGAACGGCGTCATCGAGCGCGACGCGAAGAACGGGATCGTGCGCATCACGAGCGACGAAGCGGTTCGCGTCGCGGAGTCGGACGGCCCGCTCCGATGGTTCGACGCGAAATCGTCGATCGCGTTCGCGCTCGTGCGCAGCGAGACACGCGCGCCATCCGCCGTTCCCGTGTTCCCCGCGAGCTCCGCCGCAGCAGCGGTCGACGACGCGTCGCGTGCAACGTCGCTCGCACGGCGGAGCAACGGCGTGACGCTCGACTCGGTGATCGCCGACGTGCACATCCGCGGGCTCTTGCCACGCGTCGGGACGACGGAGTGGATCTGGCGCGACTCGGCGTACCTCGAGCTTCATCCCGACGACGCCGAAGCGCTCCTCGCGGCCGTCGGAAAAGACGCGGACGTCGGCGCGCAGGCTGCGGCGTTCGATCTGGTCGTGATCGCGGGGACGTCGCAAGGGGAGGCGGCGCTTCGCAAGGCGCTCGCGTCGTGGGGTTCGCGCGAGCCGGACACGTACATCGTGCTCGTGCAGCGAGTCGGCTTCCTCGCCGCGCCGAGCGACGCGACGATCGATTTCGTCGGGAGCGAATACGCGGCGTGGCAGAAGAAGCACGACGCGCGGCGCACGCAAGCATGCGCGTACACGCTCGGAGCGTTGGCGGGCGCCGTCGCGCACACCGATCGCGAGCGCGCGCGAAAAATCGCCGATCGACTCGTGATGGATCTGTACGCCGCGAAGACAGACGACGATCGCGCGGCGCTCCTCCGCGGGCTCGGAAATGCGGGTCTAGCGGAGGATGTGACCGCGGTCACGATTTACGCCTCCGATCCGAGCGACGACGTTCGCGCCGCGGTCGCGACGGCGCTACGCAGGATGAATGCGGACGCTGCGGTGCCGGCGCTTCTCCGCTTGCTCACGGACAAGAACGGCGCGGTGGCGCGCGCGGCGGTGTCGTCGCTCTTTCGGCACACCCTCGACGATTCGGCGTGGGCTGCGATCAACGACACGATCGCGACGGGGCGCCTCGCGGCTCTCGCGCGAGGAGCGCTCCTCAACGACCTCGCGCGCAAGCTCGGCGACGATCCGCACGCGGAGACAGCGCTACGCCTCTTGCACGACGCGCCGACGACCGAGCCGCAGATCCGCATGCGCATCGAGAGCCTCGTCGCGTATTGACGTGCGCGCGATCTCAGTCGTCGGTGCGGCGGATCTTCTTCGTCTTCTCGTAGATGCGTTTGACCGCGTCGACGCCTTCGCCGCGAACGAAGTACGCGCGCGCCGCGGCGCCGATCGCCATCGTCCCCGCGAACGCCATCCCCGCTCCGATGAGCATCCCAACGCCAGGCGCGGCGTTGATGAGCGTGATCGCGATCGCCCGCAGGGCGAACGACGCGCCAATGTTCACGCCTAGCGCGCCGAAGAGCTCGCCCGCCGATTTCATGCCGAGCTCACGTCCCGAGATCCAGGCGATCGCCGCGACCAACATCACCTGCGCCGACGTGATCGGAATCGTCGTTAGCGGAACCGGCACCACCGCGAGCCCCGCGCACAGCGCCGCGACCGCCTTCGTCAACGTCTCCGCGAGCTCGTCTTGAAGGCCCTTCGCCTGCGCGATTCGCACGAACGCGCCGCGACCCGCGTTCGGTAACAGCTCGTACAGCTCCTTCGACAGAGCATCCATCTGCCACCGCTCGTCGCCGCGGAGCGTCCCGTCGTCGCGCCACGACATGTACCCCGAGATGCCGAGCGTCTTCACGAGGTGCGGCGCGATCGCTCCACGCGCGCGCATCTTCTTGTCGAGGACCCCCTCGGCCGCGTGAACGTGACGGAGCTTCTCTTCGACGTCCGCGGGCGACTCGTCGGCCTGCGCGTCGAGCTTCGTCGCCTTCGGCTCGAGCAGATCGCAGCACGTGACGACCGCGACGATCGGCGGACGGAAGCGATGCGCGCGTTCGACCTCGCCGAGGATCTGTTCGAGCGCGTCGAGATCGGCGTCGATGGCCGCGTCGACCTCGGTCGCGCGAACGAGAAAGAGGATCCCATCCGGCGATTTTTTCTTCAGCTCGAACGCGATCGACGCGACGGGCGACGGTGCGTCGTCGCTCTCTTCCGGCGCGGAGCCTTCTTGGATCCCGCGCGTATCGAGGACGGCGATCGCGCCAGCCGGCGACGTGTACTCGAACCACTTTCCTCGTCCGGTCTGCGACTTGACGTGCCCGACCTCGGCGACGCGCGCGCCGAAGAGCGCGTTGACGAGCGATGACTTGCCCGCGCCGCGTCGGCCGATGAGCGCGAACGCAGGCGCGCGCTGCTCGAGGAGAATGCTGCGTACGGTCGAGATGCGGTTCTTGAGGTTCTGCGCCATCTCGCCGGGGAGCGCGCCGATGATCTCTTCGAGCCGCTCGATCGACTCGGCGATCTGCTTGCGCGCGTCTTTCTCGTCGTTGGGCATGCGGAGCGGCGAGCCGCTCTCTATTCAGTAAGTCGCCCGACGCCGCGCGCAAGCGCTCGCGCTCAGCCTTCTTTGGTGAGCCGCGCGATCTCTTCTTTGATGATCGTCTCAGCGAGCTGCGGGACGACCTCCCACACGACGCGCTCGACGACCTCGCGCGACAACGCGAGGACCGCTTCGGCTTGCGCCGGCGAGAGACCGAGCTCACCGAGCTTGCCGGCGAGCTGACCGTTGACCGCGGTGGCGACGTGATCAGTGCGCGGCGTCGCGACAGCCGGAGGCGGCGGAGGTGCAGCCGCCACGACGGGCGGCGGCGGAGCGACCACCGGAGGAGCAAGCTTCGGCGGCGCGGCGGGAGGCGCCGCGAACGGAGAGTTCTCGAACGAGAGCGTGTGCGTTCGGGACGTCGACGCCGCGGGGGGCGGAGGCGGCGCAGGTCGCGCAGGCGGTGCCGCGGCGGGAGGGGGCGGCGGAGGCGGAGCCGCGGCGATGCCGCTCGGTCGCGTTCCTCCACCACTCTGAAACGGCGACTGAATCGAAGGCACGGTCCCCGACGGTCCGACCGCAGGCGCAGGCTTTCCGACCGCAGGTGCGGCCGCAGCGCCGCCCGCTTCACGCGCGAGCATCGCTTTTTTCACCTTCTCGATCATCTGCTGCGTGTCGAACGGCTTGTCGACGAAGTCGTCGACGCCCGCGTCTCGCCCTTTGTTGGCGTCGTACGGGTTGTAGCGGCTCGCCATCAGCAACAAGGTCGCGGACGGCGCGCGCTGCCGAATCTCCTTCGCGAGGGCGTAGGCGTCTTCGTTGCCGAGCGAGATATCGAGGACGACGACATTGGGGCTCTCGCTCAGCTTCGCGAGCGCCGCGTCGCGGCTCTCGGCGCCGACGACACGAAAGTCCTCGCCGCTGAAGGTGATATCGAGAACTTTGCGCATCGTTACGCTGTCATCGACAGCGAGCAGGGTCTTGGACACTGTGCGGTTCTCCTCAGGAATTTCAATCGATTGTGCGGAGTCATGGCTAGAGGTGTCAAGCAAGCTGCGCGGGGGGGAGTCAAATGCGCGATTCTGCTCCCGGTGAGGCCACCATGCTTCACGCTTAACGGGTCAGGAAACCATGCGGAAGCGATCTTCGAAGGCTGAGCCCCCGCGCCCCGCGCCACGCCCTCCGGCGCTCGATGCGCGTGTGCGCGTGCAGTTCGAGGCGTCGTGGGGCGATGCGCGCGCGTGGATCGCGAGCGGGAAGATCACCGTCGATGGCGAGACGGTGACCGATCCGCGCGCCGTCGTCGCAAAGGGCGCAGAGATCGTCCGAACGATGAGCGCGCGACGTCCGCGCGCGGATCGCGATCTCCCCGATGGCGCGATCGTCTTCGTCGACGCGCACGTCGTCGTCGTCGCGAAGCCGACCGGCATCAGTACGATCCCGTTCAAAGGCGCCGGCGATCCGGGCGACGAGCAAGCGACGCTCGACGAGCGCGTGCGTGCGCTCTTGTCGAAGATGGAGCGCGGCGCGCGCGGCGTGCGCCCGACCCTCGGCGTCGTGCATCGCATCGACAAAGAGACGAGCGGCCTCGTCGTCTTCACGCGCACGTGGCTCGCGAAGAAGAGCCTCGCGTCGCAGTTTCGCGCGCACACAGTTCATCGTCGCTACCTCGCGATCGCGCACGGCACGGTGCGCGGGCAGACGTATCGATCGCACCTCGTCGAGGATCGCGGCGACGGTCGTCGCGGATCGCTCGAGGCGATGCCGCGTCGCGCACACGGCGAAGGTCAGCTCGCGATCACGCACGTCGAGTCGCTCGAGTCGCTCGACGGCGCGACGCTGATCGCGTGCAAGCTCGAGACGGGACGCACGCACCAAATTCGCATTCACTTGAGCGAAGCGGGCCACCCGATCGTCGGCGAGCGCGTCTACATGAAGAACTTCACCGGCCGCGCTGTCACCGCGCCGCGCCTCATGCTGCACGCCGCGGAGCTCGGCTTCATTCACCCGGCGACCGGGCGCGAGGTGCGCTGGGAGCAACCGCTGCCGCCGGACTTCGAGGCAGTGCTGACGCGCCTCCGCTTAAGCTGACTCGGGCTCTTTCGTGTTCTCGTCGCCGATCGCCTTCTTCAGCGGAAGGTAGAGGACGAGCATGAGCACCGCCGTCGCGAGCGAAATCGCCGCGAGCATCACGAAGAACATTGGCTTCGATCCCATCCGATCGTCGAACGTCGCGAGCACTCCCGAGAGGTAATCGCCGAAGAAGCTCGAGAGAAACCACATCCCCATCATCATCGAAACGATCCGCGGCGGCGCGATCTTCGTGACGAGCGAGAGGCCGACCGGCGACAAGTAAATTTCGCCGATCGTCAGCAAGAACGAGCAGCCGACGAGCCACGAGAAGCTCGCCTTCGCGCCCGAGTCGACGATGCGCCCCGCGCCGACCATCACGAGGAACGAGACGCCGAGCAACGCGCAGCCGATCGCCATCTTCGCGACACTCGTCGGCTCGGTCTTCTTCCTCGCTTGATGCGCCCAGAGCATGTTGATGAACGGCGTGCACAAGAAGATGAACATCGGGTTCACTGACTGAAACCAGGTCGCGGGCATCTCCCAGTCGCTGCCGAGCCACGCGAAGAGATGACGCTCGGTGCTCTCATCGGCCCAGACTTCGAGCGAGTTTCCCTGCTGCTCGTAGACTCCCCAAAACGAAATGTTGAGCGCGCACAAGACGACGAGCGCGACGATCTTCGCCCACTCGCTCTTTTTGAACGGCGTCGGCTTCGCTCGCACGGCGGCCGCGCGCCGCTCCATGAGCTGATCCGGCGCCAGGTATTTCTGTCCCCAGAGATAGACGGCGAGCCCGATGAGCATCCCGACGCCCGCCGAGCCGAAGCCCCAGCTCCAGCCGACGCGCTCGCCGAGCGTTCCGCAGATGAGCGGCGAGATGAACGCGCCGACGTTGATGCCGACGTAGAAGACGTTGAATGCGCGATCACGGCGCGGGTCGCCCTTGGGGTAGAGCGCGCCGACTTGCGTCGAGACGTTCGACTTGAAGAAGCCGTTGCCGAAGATGAGGAGCGCGACGCCGACGAAGAAGAGCGAGTCCTTCATGAGGACGAACTCGCCGATCGCCATGACGACGGCGCCGATGACGACCGACTTGCGCTGACCGATGAGCCAGTCGGCGCAGATACCGCCGAGGATCGGCGTCAGGTACACGAGGCCGGTGTAGATGCCGTAGATCTGGTACGCGAACGCCTTGTCGCTCGACTCGTCGACGAACGCGCGCACCGCGTCGTAGCCGATGACGTGCGCCGCGATCTCGGGACGCGACAAGTGCTTCCACACGTACAAGACGAGGAGGGCGCGCATCCCGTAGTAGCAAAAGCGCTCCCACGCTTCGGCGAAGAAGAGGATCGTCAGACCGATCGGGTGGCCGAAGAGCTCGCGCGTCGCGTGCGCTGGCGCGATCACGTTCGCCGCCACGACTCCGTCCGTCGCCATTGCCGCCGCTTAGTCGATCGGCGCCGTCAATGCACCAGGAACCACTTCGCGTTCGCCGTCACCTCGAGGTGAAAGTGATTGCGGTGCTCCCAGTTGTAGTCGGGCGTGAGCGCGACGTTGAAGAGGCGGGCGTCGACCGCCTCGCAGATGATGGCGCGGAGCTCGACGCTTTCGGGCGTCGCGGGGCTCGGGCCGGTGTTCGGGCCGCACGTCGTCGATCCGATTTTTCCGTGGAAGTCTTTCTCGATGTGGAGGACCGAGCCGTCCTTCTTGATGAAGCGTCCAGCGTCGATCGCGAGCGCGCCGCCGTGGCGCGAGCCGACCTTGCCGCTCGGCCACTTGAGGCCCGGCGGGCGGTACGCGGAGTAGTGGATGACCTGCGCGACGTCGTGCTTCGCGAGGATCGCGGAGAAGTCGTCGAGCGCGAGGACGAGGCGGCAGTCGAGGATCTCGTAGGGCGTCGTCGCGCGCTGCGCGGCGGGGAGCTCGGTTCGGTACGTCACGCCGCGGATCGGACCGGCGAGCCGCACCGGCGCGAGGACCCCCTTCGCCGCGTCGACGCGCGCGAACGGGATCGCGCGACGGCGGAGCTCCGCTTCGCACGATCCGCGGTCGAGCTGCGCGTAGCGCACGGCGGGCGCGTTCGCCGCGTCGGGCGGCTGCACGATCGCCGGATCGTACGCGTGCGCGGCGTGCGTCGTAGCCAGCGAACCAAGCGCGACCGAGACGCCGGCGACGAGCGCGAGCGAGCGAACGGCACTCGGCATGCGCAGAACCTAGCATCGCGTGCTAAAATGGCCACGAAAGGCCAGGAGAACGATTGCCAGACCTCAGCCCCCGAGCGCGGCAGGTTCTCTATCACGCCGTCACCGAATACGTCGCGACGGGCGAGCCCGTGGGATCACGCACGCTCTCGAAAAAATCGGGGCTCGATCTGTCGCCCGCGAGCATTCGCAACGTGCTGAGCGATCTCGAAGAGGGCGGCTACTTGCACCAACCGCACACGAGCGCGGGGCGCATCCCGACCGATCGCGCGTTCCGACTCTTCATCGACGCGCTCATGCAGCTGCGCGCGATCTCGCCGAACGACGACGCGCGCATCCACGCCGCGTTCGCCGCCATCGAGCCGGGGCAGAGCATGATGCGCGAAGCGGGGCGCATCTTGAGCGAGCTCACGGGGACCGCCGCGGTCGTCGTCGCGCCGAAGTCCGAGATGCTCACGCTTCGTCACATGCGCTTCATGCGGATCACCGCGGAAGAGCTCCTCGCCGTGATGGTCATGTCGAACGGCTCGGTGCAAAACCGATTCTTGCGACTGCGCGTCAGCGAGAACGAGCTCACGAAGGTGCACAACCTGCTCGACGACGTCACCGAAGGGCGCTCGCTCGGCGAGCTCCGCGATCTCTTCGCGCGACGCCTCGGCACCGAGCGCGTGCAGAACGACGACTTGCGGCGGCGCGCGTTCGAGCTCGGCTCGGCGGCGGTCGGCGAAGCGTCGATCGTCGCGAGCGACGTCGTCATCGAAGGACAAGATCTCCTCCTCGACAAACCGGAGTTCAACGACGCGGACGGCGTGAAGCAGATCGTGTCGGCGCTCGACGCGCGCGAGCAGCTCGTTCGTCTCCTCGACGCGACGATGGAAGCGAAGGGGGGCGCGGTCGTCGTCGGGCGCGAGGCGGGCGAGCTCGGCGGTGGTCAACTCGCGATCGTCGGCGCGCCGTACATGAGCCACGGCCAAAACGCGGGCACCGTCGGCGTCATCGGGCCGACGCGCATGGACTATCCAAAGGTGCTGCCGCTCGTCGCGGCGACGGCGACCGCGATGAGCGAGTTCATGGATCGCACGCGCCAGGGCGTGACATCGACGACCGACGACGAGGACGACGACTGACAAAGGTGCGGCCGCACCTTCCGGTCATGTATCTTCCACCTATGGCGCGCGCGGCCCCGCCGGATCTCCCCGGAAGCCAGAAGAACGATTCTCCGCTCGATCGCGCGCTCGCGTTGCTCCTCGCCGATGAGCCGGAGGCGGCGCTCAGGTGGAGCGCGGCGGTCGTCGAGCGCGATCCGTCGATCGCGAGCGCGCTCATTCTCACGTGCCGATTGCTCTCGACGCTCGGTCGCACCGAAGCGGCGGTCGAAGGGTTCGAGCTGTCGATCAAGCGTTCGATCGACGCGGGGAGCTTGCCGCTCGCGGTCGCGGCGGTCGGCGATCTGCGCGCGCTCGGCGTCGACGTCGAAGCGCACCTCGAGGCGATTTCGAGCGCGTTCTGTCTGGGGTCGCCGCGGATCCAGGAGTCCGAGACGCCGCCGCCGCCGCTGCCGAACCTCGATCAGTTCCAGCCGCTCAGCCCGTTCCTCGCCGGGCCGGCGCTCTTGTCGAAGGCGACGCAAATCCTCCACGCCGCGCACAAAGACTACGAAGGCGCCGAAGACTGCGAGCCGACGTTGCTCGCGCCGATCCCGCTCTTCAGTCAGCTGGAGAAGGATGGTCTGCGCGCGCTGGTCGAAGCGTTCGAGATGATCACGGTGCCGGCGGATCAGCCCGTCATCACCGAAGGCGAAGAGGGCGCGGAGGCGTACATCGTCGCGCGCGGCGAGCTCGAGGTGCGAAAGTCGGGCGTGGGCGAAGGAGATCCGCCGGTCGTGCTCGCGCGACTGACGAACGGCGCGCTCTTCGGCGAGATGGCGCTCCTGTCGCGTGCGCCGCGCGCCGCGAGCGTCGTCGCGTGCCGTCCGTCGATCTTGCTCGTGGCCAAACGCGACGCGCTCGAAGAAGTGGCGGAGCGTCGCCCCGAGGTCGGCGTCGAGCTCGCGGCGCATTGCCGCCGTCGCATGGTCGCCAACCTCGTGCGGACGTCGCCGGTGCTCGTCGCGGTCGAGCCCGAAGAGCGGCCAGCGCTGGTCGAGCGCTTCGAGACACGCGTCTACGAGAAGGGCGAGAAGCTCGTCGTCGAGGGCGAAGAGGCGAGCGGACTGCATTTGATCGCGTCGGGCGAGGTCGCGGTCGTCGGTCACGAGGCGGGCGAGCCGATCGTGCTCGCGACGCTCGGCGCCGGCGAGACCGCGGGCGAGGTCGCGCTCATCTTGCGACGCAAGGCGAACGCGGATGTCGTCGCGGTGCACCCGACGGTGACGCTCTTCCTGCCACGCGAGGATTTCTTGGCGCTCGTGCGCGATCATCCGGCGATTTTGCATCCGCTCTACATCCTCGCGGTCCAGCGCGACGCGGAGACGATGCTCGTGCTCGGGGAGCTGACCACGAGCGTGGCGGACGATTACGTGCTTCTCTGACGTCGCAGGATGGCCGATCACGCTCACGCCCACGGGGGCGATCACGATCACAAGCACGATCACGCGCATGACCACGCGCACGATCACGGCCCCACCGCGGGAGCGCCTCGCGCGCCTGCGCTGACGGGATCGTTCACGCCGGGCGAGCGCAAGCAGGCGCGGCGCCTGACGATGGTGCTCGCGCTCGTCAGCGTGTTCTGGGTCTTCGAGTTCGCGGGGGCGATCGCCGCGCGCAGCGTCGTCCTGCAAGCGGACGCGCTCCATTTGCTGATGGACGTCTTCGCGCTCGCGATGAGTCTCGTCGCGATGCGTCTCGCCGTGCGACGCCCGACGCCGCGCTTCACGTTCGGCCTTCGTCGCGCCGAGCCGGTCGCCGCGATCTTCAACGCGATGTTGGTGCTCGGCGCGACGTTCCAGATTGTGCGCCAAGCGCTCGAGGAGCTGCGAGGTCACGAGGTGCCGGAGGCCGGCATCATGCTCTACGTCGCCTGCGGCGCGCTCGTCGTGAACGGCCTCAGCGCGTGGCTCTTGCACGGCGCGATTCACCACGATCACGGTCACGCACACGATCACAAGCACGCGCACGATCACGGCCACGCGCACGCGCCCGAGAAACCGGTCGTCGAAGATCCCGACAACCCGCACGCGAAGAAGACGCACGGCCACGCGATGAACCTGCGCGGCGCGTGGCTTCACCTCCTCGGCGACACGCTCGGATCGGTCGCCGCGCTCGTCGCCGCGATCATCATTCGCGCCGGTGGGCCTGCCGCGGTCGATCCGTTCGCGAGCTTCCTCGTCGCGTTGATCCTCGTCTTCGGCGCGCTCCGGCTGATTCGCGACGCGACGCTCGTCTTGCTCGAAGCGTCGCCGCCGCACCTCCCCGTCAACGCGATCCGCGATCTCATCATCGCCTTCCCGGGCGTCAAGGACGTCCACGACCTGCACGTGTGGACACTCGGCGCCGGCCACGACGCGATCAGCGTCCACGTCCACGCGAACATCGCCGACCCGACCTTGTCGTCGCGCCTCTCGCAGTCACTCCGCGAGAAGTTCGACGTGGAGTACGTCACCGTGCAGATCGAAGTCGGCGAGGAAGCGTGCGGCGCGCCGCCGTCGCTCTACAAATCGCAGAGCTGAGTGCTTCG
Source organism: Polyangiales bacterium (assembly GCA_038209335.1). GTDB lineage: Bacteria > Myxococcota_A > Polyangia > Polyangiales > Polyangiaceae > JBBQXV01. The sequence continues at coordinate 54,976 of JBBQXV010000019.1, forward strand.
TGTACTAGTGTCTCGCGCGCCGCGATCTCCGCGCCATCGCCAACGCGACGATCGCGATCGCCGCGACGCCGCCTGCTCCGCCGCCGGGCGCGGATCGTGTCACCGTGCACGCGCATCCCGCCTTCACCGCCGCGTTGGGATCGCTCGCGGTGTCGCTCGCCGCGCCGGTCACGGAGCATCCTTCGACCGTCGGCGGCCCCGCGTTGCCGACGAGATCCACGGAGGCGACGGCGAACGCGTATGGGGTGCCCGGCTGGAGCTTCTCGACGACGAACGCGGTCACCGTGCGGTCCGAGATAGTGCCGCAGACGAACCTCGCATCGAGATCGCGCCCGTCAGAGCGAACGACGGGCCCGTCGCTCGGGCACGCCATCGGGCTCTCTGAGCAGAGCGCGACATAGCCGGCCGTGTCGACCGACTCGGCGGGGGCCCACGAGAGCTTCATCCCGGACGGCGCGGGGGCGATGGTGCCGCGCGCGGGCGCGGGCGGTCCGAGCGTGTCGACGACGATCGCGTGGGCCTGCGTGGGCGGCGCGTAGGTGAGGGAGACCTCGGCGTCGCGGGTGGCGCCGCTGGCAGCGAAGACGAGGAACACGACGTTCATCACCACGCCGGCAGGTTCGGTCTGCGCGCGACACGCCGAGTCGTCCAACGCGCTCGGGGGCATGACGACGAGACCGCCGTTGCCGGGCGACGAATGGTCACCGCTCGCTGCGAACGCCAAGTCCCGTCCACGCACCTCCACGATGGACGTCGCGGATAACGGCACCGGCCGCGAGACCGGCTGACAGGTCCCCTGGGTCGAGTTGGAGCGCTCGTTGGCCAGCGAACAGTCCGTGAGGCCCGCCCAAGCTTGCACGATGAACTCGCCGGCGACGAAGCTCCCTTGCGTTGCTGCGATGGCAAACTCGAGACGCGCGTCCTTTTTGCAGTCGTCGTAGCTGATCGCGTACGGACGATGAGCTTGGTCGCGAGCGATGTGGTCTTGCTGCGGGCTCGTCTTTAAGGGATTCGCTCCGCCGGTCGCGAGCGCGATCTGCGGCGTAGCGGCGGCGGGCGTGGCGAAGAAGACGGCGAAGAGGGACGCGAGCGCGACGAATGGAGCGAGGAAGCGACGAAGCATCCTCCTCTATACACGCCGCTGTGGTGATCGTTACCGGAGCGCCGTCCCCCGTTTGAATGACGGCGCGCGCAGTCATGGAGTCATCTTCGAGAAGCCGCTTCCGCTGAAGTAGCTCAAGTCGGCGCCCAACGTGCGCGGCGAGCACTCGATGCGGGTGCCCGAGGGGTCGAGGTTCTGGACCCGCGAGATCGCGCCGGACGGTTCGAGCCGCAGCAGCCGGCACCCGTTCAGCGTGTGCATCACGACGCTGGCTGCGCCGCCGGCGAGCGAAACGATCGCGTCGAACGTCGTGAGGTGCATGAGAAACCGAATCCCGGGAGCCTTGCCATCGGGGTAAGACTTCCACCATTGGAGATGCCCGTCGCCGCTGTAGCGGACCGCAACGGCTTGCGCGAAGCGATTGTCATCCTCGGTAAACCCGGTCACGAGAATCGAACCGTCGGAGAGCGAAGCAACGTCGGTGTACTGGTTGTTCGCGCCTTCGCCCTGCTGGTTGGTCCACGAGAGCGTACCGGCCGCGTCGAACCGCAAGACGGACGCGTAGGTCACCCCGACGATGCCTCCGTCCGGCGTCACCGCGACCCCATTGATGATGGGCGGCCGGGGACTCGGGGGGAGTGCCGAGACGTGCGTCCGACTCTTCTCCTTGCCGTCGGCCGCCGCGAGCATGACCAGATCCGTCGTCGACGTAGAGGGCGTCACCGCGGCGTTCACGAACACAGCGAGGTCTCCGGAAGGGAGAGGCGCGCTCGCCGTTTCGATGCCGTTGATGGTCACGTCCCACCGCAGGCTCCCGTCGCTGCCGAGGCGCACGATGCGGATGTTGAAGCCGTCCAAGCTCACCGCCACGACGAAGGCGCCGCCGTCGGGAGCCGCAAGGACCCTCTGGCATAGGCGAAACGGAAGCTCGGTGCTCCACACGGGCGCCACGGCCGCGGCGCCGTGTCCCCACTTCTGGAGAAGCGCGTTCCCCGTCACGTCGTTGCGCCTCACGATCAAAAATGCGTCATCCGTGGTCAGCGTCGTGCACGGTCCGGTGTCACCGAGGAAGTTGAGCACCGACCACGCGACGGGCCGTTGCTCACCGAGCGGTGTGTCGGCGGGGAACTCGACGACCTCGGGGGAGTCAACGGCGCTGGTGGCGTTGCTGCTGGAGCACGACGACAAGATCGTGACGAGGGCGACGCGGGATGCGCAAACGAAGGCGGACCAGCGAACGCGTATCGACATGATAAGCACGATAGATGAGAAACTGGATCGCAGTCTGCTCGATCCTCGCAATCGCCTCGTGTGGCGGCGTCGCGTGTGGATCGAAAGCCGCGCCGACACGCGATCCTCCTCCGACGGCTCTCAGCGAAGCCAAGCTGCTCAAGAGCGAGGGCCAGCACGGCGCGTACATCGGCGTCGCGGTCAACGGGAAGTATCTCTACCTCTCCTTCGGCGGCATCCACATGTTCGAGGTGAAGAACGGAAACGACGCCGTCGAGGTCGGCGTCCTCGACGTTCCCGACGCGAGCACGTTGGTGATGCGCGGCGATCGTCTCTACTTCCGCGACGCGAACGGCATCAACGTCGCCGACGTCTCCGATCCGCTCACGATCAAGCCGCTGCGCGTCGTGAAGGACATCGAGTTCGATCTCTGGGCGCTCGCCGAGATCCACGACTCGCCGACGCAGACGGTGGTCGCGACGACGGGCTTCGGCCCGAAGAACGAAGTCATCCTTTTCGACCTCTTCCACCCGGAGAACCCGGAGCAAGTGGCGCGCTTCAGTGTCAGCGGCGCCGTGACGAGCCTCGCGATCGAAGGCAACACGGTCTACGCCGCGTTCCTGGGAGGCGTCGACATCTGGGATGTGAGCAATTGGGACGCGCCCCGCAAATTGAGCACCACGGTCGTCGACTGCGGACTCTTGTGGGTCGCGACTCCCGGGATCGTCTTCTGCGGAGGCCCAATGCCCGTGTTGGACGCGCGCGATCCCACGAACCCCCTTCTCGTCGTCGAGAACACAGCGACGAATCCCCGCGGGCTCTGGTTTGGAGCGACGCTCTTCGAGCGCGTCGGGTCGTACGTCTATGTGCAGGAGAATCCCGAGGACGTCGTGAATGCCTATGACATCGCGGACCCCTTGCATCCAAAGCGCGTTGTCATTCCCGATCCCGGCATCTTCGGCCGTGGTGCCGATTCCACGACGGCGATCGTGCTCGACGATCGCTTTCTCTATGTCGCGCACGCGTTCGGGACGTCGATCTTGCGTCGCCGGAACGAATCGCGTGAGTGACCTCGCCCGGAGGATCGCAGCGACGCTCGGCCTCGTGCTCCTCGCTGCGTGCGGCTCTAGTGACGACACGGGCGGTCCTGGCTACACGCCGGTTCCGTTCATCGACACTCCGCACGATCGCGG
>JBBQXV010000020.1:0-57926 GCA_038209335.1 Polyangiales bacterium
GAGCTTCGAAGGGCGCCTCACCGTCGTGCATCGCCTCGACGATCGCGACGGCTTCGTGAAGGACGCCGACGTGGCGTCGCTCATCCGCGGGCTCGAGGTCGGCGAAGCGTATCTGTGCGGACCGTCCGCGTTCATGGAGACGGTCGAGCGCGGGCTCGCGGCAGCCGGCGTTCCCGAGCATCACGTCCACGTCGAGCGCTTCCTGTCGCTCCCGGATCCGCGCCCAGACGGCCACGAAGAGCACGTCGCGTCGGCCGCCGAGGTCGCCGGCGCGCCGGACACGATCGACGTCACGCTCCGCGGCGTGAAGCACACCATCCCGTACGTCGCCGGAAAGTCGCTCCTCCGCGCGGCGCTCGATGCCAATCTCGATGCGCCGTACTCGTGCGAAGAGGGCTTTTGCGGGACGTGCGTCGCGCAGCTCGAAGAGGGGCAAGTGAAGATGGACGCGAACGACGCGCTCACGAAGGTCGAGATCAAGCGCGGCCTCGTCCTCGCGTGCCAGTCGCATCCGCTCACGAAGCGCTGCGCGATTCAGTTCGTGGATTGAAAAGTGAAACATGTTCTAGTAGGAGAACAGCCATGGCCAACTACGGCTTTTGGAAGCTCGCGTCCGAGGATCCCAAGCACGTCGCGGTGATCGACCCGAGCGGTCGCGCGGTCACCGCGGGCGAGCTGCTCGCGGGGGCGAATCAGGTGGTGCACGGACTTCGCGCGCTCGGCGTCAAACCGGGCGACGCGATCGCCGCGATGCTGACGAACGAGGTCGCGATGCTCGAGGTCTATCTCGCGGCGACGCAGGCGGGGATCTACATCACGCCGATCAACAGCCACCTCACGGCGCACGAGGTCGCGTACATCCTCGGCGACTGCGAGGCGAAGGCGGTCTTCGCGAGTGAGCGCACCGAAGCGGCGATGCTCCAGGCGATCGAGATGCAGTCGATGCCGAAGTCGATCGCGTTCTCGACGAAGAAGGACACGGCGCTTCGTCCGTACGCCGAGCTCAAAGCGAATCAACCGACGACCGCGCCGACCGAGCGCCGCGCCGGCGCGGCGATGACGTACACGTCCGGCACGACGGGGAAGCCGAAGGGGGTGCGTCGCGCCCTCCCGCCGGTGGAGCCCGAGGTCGTCGCCGAGATGAACGCGATGTTCCTGATGCTCTTTGGCATCACGCCAAAGGACGACGGCGTTCACCTCGTCGTGTCGCCGATGTACCACACGGCCGTCCTCAACTTTTGCACGAACCATCTTCATTTCGGCCACACCGTCGTGCTGATAGACAAGTGGACGCCCGAGGCGACGCTCGATCTCATCGCGCGTCATCGCGTGACGACGAGCCACATGGTGCCGACGCAGTTCAAGCGGTTGCTCGCGTTGCCGGCCGACGTGCGCGCGAAGGCGGACCTCTCGTCGCTCCGTCACATGATCCACAGCGCCGCGCCGTGCCCCGTCGACACCAAGCACGCGATGCTCGCGTGGTGGGGACCGGTCATCTACGAGTACTACGCCGCGAGCGAAGGCGGCGGCACGCTCGCGACGCCGAAGGACTGGCTCGCGCATCCCGGCACCGTCGGCAACGCGTGGCCGATCTCGAAGCTACGCATCGCCAAAGACGACGGCACCGAGTGCGCGCCGCGCGAGGTCGGCACCGTGTACATGAGCATGGGCCAGCACACGTTCGAGTACCACAAGGACAAGAAGAAGACCGAGTCGAGCTGGAAGGACGGCTACTTCACAGTCGGCGACGCGGGGTACCTCGACGAAGAGGGCTTTCTCTATCTGTGCGATCGCAAGAGCGACATGATCATCTCCGGCGGCGTGAACATCTACCCCGCGGAGATCGAGGCGGTGCTCGGGTCGCATCCCAAGGTGCGCGACGTCGCGGTCTTTGGCATTCCGCACGACGATTGGGGTGAAGAGGTGAAGGCGGTCGTCGAAGCGGCGGATGGCGCGGGAGACCAAGCGGCGCTGCGCACCGAGATAGCTGCATTCTGCAAAGAACGCCTCGCCGCGTTCAAATGCCCGAAGACGATCGACTTCGTCGACGCCCTCCCGCGCGATCCGAACGGCAAGCTGTACAAGCGGAAGCTGCGCGATCCCTATTGGGCGGGGCGCGAGCGCGCGATTTGAGGGGACGTGGCCGGCGTGCCCATTGCGACATAGCAACGAAGACGAACCCCACCAGTAGGGCGCATTCGGCAAGAACGCGAGCCACACGGCCGCGGCCGCCGCGACGAGCACGTGGCGGCGGGGGTGCTGCCCGCGCGCGGCGGCGGCCCCGACAAGGCACGACGGACGATCTCGACAGGACGCATGGAAAGCGAACGCGCGGCGCGAAGACGAGTTCCCGCGCTCCGCCGAGGCTCGCCGGCGACCCCAAAGGCATCGACCGCCGCGCCCAAAGCGTCGACCGCCATGCGCAGCGCATCGACGGCGATGTCCGAAGGGTCTCGTCGTCGACCTCGCGAGCAGCCGCGTCGATCCAAAAGCATCGATCGCCCTCTCCCGAGATCGACCGCGTCCCTCTCGAGATCGACCGCCGATGCTTTTTCCCGCGCATCGGTCCCTCCCGAGATCGACGAGGCCTCTCTGGAGATCGACCGCGTCCCTCTCGAGATCGACCGCGGATGCCTTTTTCCTCGAATCGGTCCCCCCCGAGATCGACGAGGTATCTCTAGAGATCGACCGCGTCCCTCTAGAGATCGACCGCGTCCCTCTTCAGATCGACGACGGATACCTCGTCGGCTTGAGCGACAGGCACGGTGCGTGCGCCCGAATCCACCACGCCGGGTTCCATCGCCAAATGCTATCGCCTGCGCTGGAGCCGTCGAGCCTCGTTCATCGGAGCGGGCAGCGCTCGTTCGATGAAGCGGTTGACCTCGTCGGGGTGCGTGAGGTTGACGAGGTGGCCGGCGCCGGCCACGACTTGGTCCGCGTCACCGACCGGAATCAGGCGATCGCGATCGCCGTGAATGCGCTTCACCGGGAAGGTGAAAGGCGCCGGACGCCAACCCGCCATGGCGCTCGCTCCCCAGCTGACGAACGCGGGATCGGCGTCGCGCAGCATGGCCGCCGCGACCGCGCGGCTGCCGTTGGCGTGCGGGCCGAAGGCCGCGAGCATCAGCGCGTTCGGCATCATCCGGGAGACACCGCCGAGCGGCGCCAGCCATCTGGCCAGCTTCGGAACCGAGGTCGCGCTGCCGACGAGCAGCACGAGGCGCGGGTTGATGATGCGCGCCATCTCCAGCGCGATCATGCCGCCGAATGAGGACCCGATGAGCACGTCGGCGGGCATGGCCAGGCGCGCGGCATACTCGGCGAGCGGCTCGCGCGGGTGCGGCGCGATCCAGTCAGGGACGATGAGCGAGGGGAAAGCGGCGCGCTGCGGGGCCCACTGTCGTGCGTCGGCGCCGAGCCCGGGTAGGAAGACCAGCTGCATTCGCGGCCGACAGTAGCAGTACGTCGCGCGCGCGTTCGACGTGCCTTGACGCCGGAAGTGAAACACGTTCTATTCCTGCGCGTAGGAGGCGATCATGCAGGTCACCAGCGTCAAAGAGTACTTCGATACGCTCTCGAATCGGTTCGTGGCCTCGGCCGCGAAGGGAGTGAAGGCCGTCTATCAGTTCGAGCTGAGCGGCGACGGCGGCGGCACGTACAGCGTTGCGATCGACGACGGCACGATGACCGTCACCGAAGGTCCGACCGAGAAGCCGAGCACCACGCTCAAGATGACCGGTGCCGACTACGTCGACATGGTCAACGGTAAGCTGAGCGGGACGATGGCGTTCATGAAGGGCAAGCTCAAGGTGAGCGGCAACGTCATGCTCGCGCAGAAGATGCAGGCGTTTCTCCCGCCGGAGAAGTGATCGTGGGCGCGCGCGTCCGTCTCGTGAAGACGGGGTGGGACGACGCGCTCGTGTTCGAACGCGACGCGGCCGCCCTCGCGGCGCCGACGGGGAAGAACGTCGTCGTCGAGGTCGAGGCGTGCGGCGTCTGCCATCGCGATCTCCTCGATCGCGGCGGGCGGTTTCCGTTTTTGCAAGTGCCGATCACGCCGGGGCACGAGGCGGTCGGGCGCGTCGTTGCCATTGGCGACGAGGTCACGGATTGGCGCGTCGGCGATCGCGTCGCTACGATGCACCGCGACTCGTGCGGCGAATGCTCGGCCTGTCGCCAAGGGCAGCAGTCGCTTTGCCAGGCCGGCGCTTGGGCGTTCGGGATCCTCGCGGACGGCGGGTATGCGCACTCGCTGCTCGCGCCCGAGTCGGCGCTCTTTCGCGTGCCCGATGCGATTGCGGCGCCGGAGGCCGCGGTGCTGCATTGCACGCTCGGCACGGCGTACCGCGATCTCGCGACGCTCGGGCGATTGAAGAAGGGCGAGCGCGTCCTCGTCACGGGCGCGAACGGAGGCGTCGGCGCGGCGGCGGTGCAGATCGCGACGCGCCTCGGTGCCGAGGTTGTCGCAGTCGTTCGTTCGGAGACGCACGTCGCGTTCGTTCGCGGCCTCGGGGCGACCGACGTGGTCGTCGACGACAAGAACGCTTTCAGCAACGCCGTCGGCAAGGTCGACGTCGCGCTCGATACCGTCGGCGTCGCAACGTTCTCGTCCGCGCTTCGTTGCTTGAAGGTCGGCGGTCGCATCGTCATCGTCGGCAACATCTCGCCCGAGAAGGTCGCGCTCAACCTCGGCTACGTCATCACGTTCGGTCTCACGATCGTCGGCGGCAGCGGCGCGAACCGCGCGGAGATGGGCGTGGTCGCGGCGATGCACGAAGAGCGCGCGTTCGTCGGTCTCGTCGACCGCACGCTCTCGCTCTCACGCGCCGAAGAGGCGCAGCAGCTCGTTCGCGCGGGCGGTCTTCACGGCCGCGTCGTGCTCATCACGTCGTCCTCGTGAATCGTTAAAGGAGATTCGTCATGCGTCTCGGATTGATGGTCGGCTACTCGGGCGCAGAGGTTCGCATCGACATGGACATGATCCACGAGGCCGAGCGTCTCGGCTTCGATTCGGTGTGGACGGCGGAGGCGTGGGGCTCCGACGCGGTGAGCCCGCTCGCGTGGATCGCTGCGCAGACCAAGAAGATCCGCCTCGGTACGGGCATCATGCAACTACCCGGTCGCTCGCCCGCGAACACTGCGATGACGGCGATGACGCTCGACGCGCTGTCGGGCGGTCGCTTCATTCTCGGGCTCGGGACGTCGGGGCCGCAGGTCGTCGAAGGGTGGCACGGCGTTCCGTTCGACAAGCCACTGACGTGGATGAGGGAGTACGTGACGATCGTGAAGGCGATCTTCGCGCGCGAGAAGCCGCTCGAGTTCGACGGCGTCCGCTACCAGATTCCGTACAAAGGACCGGGCGCGACGGGGCTCGGCAAGCCGCTGAAGAGCATTCTTCACGGTCGCAAAGACATCCCGATTTACACCGGATCGATGGCGCCGAAGAGCCAAGCGATGAGCGCCGAGCTGTGCGACGGCATCTTGCTGACGTGCATGCACCCCGAGCGCTTCGACGTCATCGAAGCGAACTTGAACGAAGGCTTCGCGAAGAGCGGACGCAGCCTCGCGAACTTCGACATCGCGCCGACGGTCGCCGTCATCGTCGGCGACGATCTCGACGCGTGCCGCGCGCCGCTCAAGCAGAGCCTCGCGCTCTACATCGGTGGAATGGGCGCGCGCTCGAAGAATTTTTACAACGAGTACATCCGCCGCGTCGGCTTCGAGGCGGACGCGGTGAAGATTCAGAATCTCTTCCTCGACGGAAAGAAGAACGAAGCGATCGCGGCCGTCCCCGACGCGCTCGTCGACACGCTTCACCTCGTCGGATCGCCCGCGCGCATTCGCGATCGTTTCGCCGCGTGGAAGGCGTCGAAGGTCGGAACGCTCATCGTCGGCGCGATGCAGCCCGAGGCGATCCGATTGATCGCGGAGCTCGCGCTGTCCTAAAAAATCCGAGGCGCTCAGCGGGGGGGAGGGAGCAACGCCGGCGCGTGGAATCCTTTCGCGGTGCGCGCGGCCTCCGCAGGTGCGCGCACGCCGCCCATCGCGGCGTAGGTCTTTTCGTCGGCGATGAACGTCGTCAGCACGATGACGCCGCCGCGTCGCGAGTCGTCGTCGAGGCGCGCGCACGCGGCGACCTTCGATGGCGGCTCGCTCTCCATGCAGAAGATGCCGACGCCGGGCGTTTCTTCTTTGAGCAGGCGCTTGCCTTCGAGCGTCGGGATCCTGTGGAGCGCGCTCTCGATGCTCGACTCGGTGATCTGTCCGCCGCCCGGTGACACCGCCGCGACCGTCAGCTTCGCGCGTCCTCCGTATACGACCGCGGCGTCGTCGCCTTCCCATCGCACTTCGCCGCGCGCGGGCGCGGAGAACGAGCGGCCCGCGTCTTCGTACGTCGTGGCCGCTTCGGGGAGTGCGACGGGGGCGATCGGACCTGGCGCGACGCCGCATCCGGCGATGAGCGCGATGACGGCGACGCTCTTCATCCGGCGTCCTTCGCAAGCGCGCGAACGAACGCGGGGCGCGCGGTGACGCGCTCGATGTACGCGCTGATCGCGGCGTCCGCCGGCATCATCGGGCTCCCTTTGAACAGCGCGAACGTGCTCCCGTAGAGAATGTCCGCGGCGGTGAACGTGTCGCCGAGCAAGTACGGCGTGCGCGCGAGCTGACCGCCGATGTACGCGAGGATGTCGTCGGTCGCGGCCCAGCCCGTCGTGCTGTTCGTCGTCGTGAAGCCGAGCGCCTTGCCGACGAACGCCGGCTCCATGACGCCGGTGTAATAGGCGAGCGCCGTGAGGAACGGTCCGCGCGCTTTGTCGCCGATGCGCGGGCCGAGCTTCGCGTCGGGGAACGCGTCGCTGAGATAGAGCGCGATCGCCGCCGACTCGAACACGACGACGCCGTCGTGCACGAGTGCGGGGACCTTGCCGTGCGGATGGATCTTCCGGTAGCTCGCGTCCTGCTTGTCGGCGCCTTCGCGTCCGCGGATCGAGACGAGCGAAATCTCGTACGGCTGGCCGATCTCCTCGAGCATCCAGATGAAGCGGGAGGAGCGTGTCTTCGGCGCGTGATGGAGCGTCAGCATGCGGTGTACGGTAGCGCAAGGAGGCCCGCCATGCGCTCGTCCGAGACGACCATCAAAGGTTACTTGAACGCACTTCCGGCCGATCGAAAGGCGGCGCTCGTCGCGCTTCGCAAGACGATCCTCGCGAACCTTCCGCGCGGGTACGAGGAGTCGTACGGCGGCGGCTTCTTGTCGTACCAAGTGCCGCTCGAGGTCTATCCGGACACGTACAACAAGAAGCCGTTGATGTACGCCGCGCTGTCGAGCCAGAAGGGGCACATGGCGGTGTATCTGTGCACCGCGTACGCGAATCCAAAAGTGAAGAAGGCGCTCGAGGACGGCTACAAAGCGGCGGGAAAGAAGCTCGACATGGGCAAGAGCTGCGTGCGCTTCAAGAAGCTCGACGACGTGCCGCTCGATGTGATCGGAGCGTCGATCGCCGCGATGCCGATGGACGCGTACGTCGCGTTCGCGAAGTCGGTCCACTCGAAAGAGGCGAAGGCCGCGCGTAAGACGAGCAAAGCGACGAAGAAATAGGCGCGGGCGCGGTACACTTGGACCGTGCCGTCGACGCAGACGATCCCCGCAGAACCGTGCGTCAAACGGATCGTCGTGCCGGCGTTTCGTCAGGCGGTCGTCGATCTCTGGGGAGACGCCGGCCGCGAGCAGATGATCTCGAACCTCTCCGGCGACTCGCGCGACGAGTTCGTTCAAGACGTCGTCGGGGCGAATCGCGTTTGGATTCCCACGCGCCACGTCATCGCGTGGGCGTTCGCGATCTGGGAAGGACCGGCGAACCGCACGCGCGACGAGATGGCGCGCTTCATTCGGCGGCAATGGGATCTCAGCATGGGGGTCGTGCGCCGCGTGATTTTGCATTTGGCGCCGCCGGGGCCGATCGTCGCGAGGCTCGGCGCGATGTGGAAGCAAGACAACACCGCGGGCGAGATGGAGGCGACGCTCGACGAAGGTGGAAACGGCGCGACGCTCCATCTCTCGAACAGCCCGTTCGTCGAGACGCCGCACGGACGCGCCAGCATCGCGGAGATCTACCGTCACGCCTTCGCGCAGACGCGCGCGAAGAACGTCACCGAGATGCACGCGCTCGACGGGCCGAAGCGGATGGTGATTCGGGTGAAGTGGTCGTGATCACAATCGCAACGTGACATTGGCGATGATCCGGTTGTCGCTCCGCAGCAGGTCGGGCGAGAACGTGCTCGCCCCCGTGTTGGCCGCGCCGGTGATTCCGTTGTTCCCGCTGAAGAACGGCACGTTCGCCTCGCGGTGCGCGTACTCGAGGCGCCAGAGGAGCCACGGGCTCGGCAGATAGTCGATCGTCGTCGCCAAGCCGCCGCCGAGGAACGACTTGTCGCCTTCGGGGAGCGTGTACGGGCTTCCGAGCGGGAGTTGCGTCGTGATCGCGCGGCTCTTGTCGTAATAGATGTCGCCGCGAATGGTGAACGCCCAACCGCTCGAGAAATCGAGGCGGTGCGTGAGCGACGATCCGAGCATGATCCCGCCGGCTCCGACGCTGCGTTCTTCGTATCCGACGTCGCCGACGATGCAGAACGCGGCGCTACTGAGGGCGCCCGCTCTGCTTTTGTAATATTGGAACATCGCGTAGTTGTCGGTGTAGACGCGCACGGCCTTCGCGTCGTTCGGCTGCTCTTGGCCGGCGTAGACGACATTCGCGAACGAGAGACGCTCCGTCGGTCGCCAGTTGAGGAGGTAACCGCCCGCGCGCCCTTCGTGCCATTGGCCGAACGTCTGCCAACCGTTGACGACCCACAGCTCGACCTTCAGGTCGTCGCGCGGGTACATCTGCACGCGACCGCCGAAGAAATAATACGGCGTGAAGTCGGAGACGAACGGGTGCGTGTAGTTCCAGTTCTCTTGCGGGAGGTAGCTCTCCATTCCAATGTACGACGGGAAGATGCCGACCTCGGCGTTGACGCCGTGCCACCAATGAAAGTGCCAGCCGGCCGACGCGGTTCGCAGCGACTGGAGACCGGTGCGCGAGAGGAAGTACCCGCGATTGACCGTCGGATCTTGGCCGCCGGTCGCATCGGTGAGCGCGCCGTATTGCACGTTGAGCTGGCCGATCGGGCCGCCGCTCGGCGAGTCGATGGCGTTCGGCGGAAGCTCGAATCCGACCGACGCCAAGTTGAGGCCGATCTCGTTGTGACGCGGCGCCGTCGTGGTCGGGAAGATCGTGTGATCGCTCGGGTGGCGGAACTGCCACGCGTAGAAGGCGTCGACGTAGAGCGACATGACGAGCGGGCCGACCTTGAGGAGCGACTCGGGCTGGCGGTTCGAGCCGTTGAGCCACGTGAAGTCTTTGCCGGCGAACGGCGGCTCGCGGACGTCGAGCGGGGGAGGGGACGCCGGCGGTGCGGACGCCGAAGACGCGGGGGGCGGCGGATCTTGCGCGTGCGCCGCGGACGTCGCGAGGGCGAGCGGCGCCGACAACGCGAGCAGGGAGGCGAGGATAGGCAAGCGATTCCCAGCGATCGTCGGCATGTCGAGCGATGAAACCGCACTCGTGTGTCGGCGGACACTTCAATTTTTCGAGGACGTATGGAAACGGATCGGTGACTTTGGGCGTAGGCGCGTGCACTCGCTCGGACGGCTGCTAGGGTGCGCCCGCCGTGCAATTCCTCCGCTGCAATTCGTTTCGAGCGCTCGGCGTGTTGGCCATGGCCACCGCGGGCTGCGCGATCGGCACGTCCGACGTCGGGCTCTCGGCCGATCTCGACGGCGGCTCGGCGATCGATGCCGCGGCTGCGAGCGATGGCGCCGTTGGGAGCGATGGCGCGCCCCGCTTCGATGCGGCGCCGCCGACGGGCGACGCGGCGTCGCTTCCCGACGCGACCACGCCGGATGCCGCGACGCACGTCGATGCGAGCGCACACGACGCGTCCACGCACGTCGACGCAGGAGCCAACGACACGGGCACCGCGATCGACAGCGCGCTCCCCGATGCGTCGACGACGTGCACGTCGCGCGGCTTCAGCGGCGCGCTCGTCACGTTCGATCTCGGCGTCCAACCGGGCAACGAAGCGACTGCCGCGCCGATGTCGTCCGCCACCGACGTGACCGGAGGTGCGCTCGCGCGTGCGTCGGCGCTGACGGCGGTCGCGGGTAGCGGATCGATCAACGCGAGCAACTGGGCGATGGGCGCGAGCGCGGATCCGACGCGGTACTTCACGTTCTCGCTGACGGTCGCTTCGGGGTGCACGCTCTCACTCACGTCGCTCGCGATCGACGTGCACGCGTCGGGCACGGGGCCGGCCACGATCGACGTCGCGACGAGCGCGGACGGCTTCGCGACGCACGGCGCTTCGGTTTCGGGCACCGGTACCGCGACCGTCTCGCTCGCGGCGCAGGGCTCGAGGTCGATCGAGGTTCGCGTCTATGGCTACGGCGCGTCCGCGACCGCGGGGACGCTTCGGATCCAGAACACGATGACGCTTTCGGGATCGATCAACTAGACGCGCGTCACATCGACTGGAACGTCGCGGCGGCCGCGCCGATCGCGCCGTCCGGCGCTTTGTTCGTCATGGCAGGCGCCACCGATCCGCCGGTGCCCGGCGCGCCTCCGGCTCCGAACGTGAGCGTCGTCGCGTTCAACTGCGACGGCGCCGTTCCGAAGTAGACGATCGCGAAGGATGGCCCGCCGCTTCCGCCCGCGCCGCCTCCGCCGTCGCCGCCGGCTCCGCCGGTACCGCCGTTGCCTCCGGCTGCGATCACGGTCCCCGTCGTCGACGCGGCGCCGCCGGTTCCCGCTGCGCCGCCTGGGCCGCCGATCGCTGCGCTTCCACCGGCGCCGCCGCCTCCGCCGTTCTTCGCGATGAGCTTCGCGCCGTCGAGTGTCACCGTGCTCGCCCAACTGAGGAGCGCGATCGACGCGCCGCCGCCGAGTCCCGCGCCGCCACCGCCGCCGCCGCAGCCGCCGAGCCCGCCCGCGCCGCCGCTCGCGCCGACGCACATCCCGCTCGGCGCCGCGCTCGCGCCGCCACCGCCGCCGCCTTGTCCGACGTGACCGCTCGCGCCCGCGGTCGACGCCGCGACGGTGTAGCCCGCTTGCGTGAAGGTTCCGATCGCGCCGACGGTGCCGGACGGTCCCGCGGCTCCGGGCGATCCGTTGAATCCCGCAGCGCCCGCAGGCCCGGCGTTGTTCACCATCGCTGGCACGACGCCGGTGTCGGGGAGACCGGACGCGCCGCCGGATCCCGCTGCGCCTTGGAACGCGCTTCCGCCGATGCCGCCGGTCGATCCGCACGCGCTTGCGCTCGTCCACGATCCGCCGGCCTGGAACGCCGGAGCGCTCGTGCACGTTCCGGCCATCCCGGATTGCGCCGCGCCCGCGGCCGCGCCTGCTCCGCCCGCGACTCCGGCTCCGCCCGATGAGCCCGCGCCGCCTGCGCCCGCGGTGATCGTCGTTCGACGAAGCGTGACGCCCACGCTGTTCGCGACGATCGCGGCGATGGCGCTCGCGTCCGGCAACGCGTCGAGTGTGACGATCGCGAAGTCGGAGAAGAGCGCCCCCTTCGCGAGGTTCTGCACAGTCAGCGCGGTCCCGCGGATCGACGGCGCGAGGATCGCCGCCGCGCTCGTCGAATAGGTCCACGCTCCGCCGGCGCACGAGAAGCCGCCGAACATGCGGAGTCCGTCGTTCGCCTTGTCGATGGTGACGGTGATCTCGGTGATCGGTCCGTGATCCGCACAGACGTAGATTGCCTTCGTCGTCCCCGCGACCGCCTTCAACGCGGCCTCGATCGTCGCGAACGGATGGTCGCGCGATCCGTCGGAGGCGCCCTTGGCCGTGGGATCGACGAAGGCGCCGAACACTTCGTCGATGATGCACGGCGTGGTCGCCGGATCGGATTTCTCGAAGCAGTTGGGATCGGTGTCGTGGACGCGCACGTCGGCGAGCGCGCCGTCGCCGATCGTTCCGTCGGTCGTCGCGTCGCCACCGTCGCCGGTGATGCCGCCGTCGCCGACGCCGACGCACGAGTAGTCTTGCTGGCAATCGGTCGCCGCGGAGAAACATCCTGCGACGTGCATCGCCGACCCAGCTGCGACGAGCGCGAGCGCGAGCGGGCGGATCAAAACGATCCCCGGAGCTGCAGACCGCCGACCCCCGCGCCGATCATCGGCTCGGGGCGAACGCGCACGCCGCCGTAGGACGGCGTCCATGTTTCGCGGTTGCGCCGCGTCGGCCAGAACGCGTAGGCCAAGGTCGCGCCGACGACCGCGCCGCCGATGAGGAAGCTGCCGACCGCCATGTTCGCGCGCGAGTCGCGCTTCGTCAGCGAATCGTGAAGCGCTCCGCATTCGTCGGCGAACGGGGCCGTCGGCGCGGCGCACGACCCGATTGTCCCGCCGTTCGCGACGATCGTCTTTTGGTGATCGCGGACGGTCGAACCTTGGCTCACGGCGAGCACGGTGAACGTCGCGCCGACGATGAACGCTACACCGGCGATCGCGCTCCCCGCGACGATGAGCGGAACGCTCTTGGCGTCGCTCTTCGGCGGTGGCTGCGTCGTCGCGACGTCGAAGCCGATGTAGTCGCGACGAAGCGGCACGATCCGAAAATGCGCCGACGTCGATACGCCCGCCGCGCCCGACACGATTTGTTGCACCGGCGCGCGCCCCTCGGCCCTCGCCGTGATCGTGTGACTTCCCGGCGCGAGGAAGAGCGGCACCGGGAACGGCGCGCGCCCGACCGACGTTCCGTCGACGAGGACCTCGGCGTCGAGCACGTCGACCTCGACCTTCACCGTGAGAACTTGCGCGCGCGCGGCGTCGGAGATCTTCGCGGTGCGTCGTCGCTCGGGCACCGTGCCTGCGCCGGCGCTGACGAACGGCGCGATGACGCGCGCCGCTTCGAGGTAATGCTCCGCGCGGAGCTCGCACGCCGCGAGCGCGGTCGACGGATCGAGCTTCGGATCCTTTTGCCACGCGGCGCGCTCCGCTTCGCACGAGGGGGGCGCAGGCGGGGGACCCTCGGCGCGCGCAGGCAGCACGAACGAAGCGGACGCCACGACGAGCGCGGCAAATCCAAGAGGCTTGGAAAGCATGTCGGCGTAGTTTCGCACGAAGCGCGCCCATCGCGTATTCACTCGCACCGATCTTCGCGCTAAGAGCCGGGGCACGAGGCACATCATGATCTCCGGTCATCTCCGTTTCGCCGTCGTTGGTTCGTTCGCCGTCCTCTCGATGGTCGGCCTCGTCCGCTGCGCCCCGGGCAACGCGCAACCACCGAAGCCGTCGGCCGCCGCGGCGCTCGCGAGCACCGCGAAGCCCACGACGTCGATCATCGCGATCGCCCCGCACGCCGGCCCGCTCCTCGCGCCGTGGTCAGGACCGTTCGGCGGGGTGCCTCCGTTCGGACACTTCACGGTGGCCGACTTCAAGCCGGCGCTCGAAGCCGGCATGGCCGAGAACCTCGACGAGATCGATCACATCGCCGCAGATCCGGCGCCGCCGACGTTCGAGAACACGATCGCGGCGATGGAGAAGTCCGGCCTCGCGTTCCAACGCGCGAGCGCGGTCTACAACATCTACACCGGCACGATGAGCGACGACGCCGTGCAGGCGCTCGAGCGCGAGATGTCGCCGAAGCTCGCTGCGTTCGCCGACGCGATCACCCAGAACGCGCGCCTCTTCCAGCGGATCGCCGTCGTGTACGAAGCGCGCACGAATCCGGAGCTCAAGCTCACCCCGGAGCAGCAGCGCCTCACGTGGCTGCAGTACACGGGCTTCGTGCGATCGGGCGCAAAGCTCGACGAGGCGTCGAAGAAGAAGCTCTCCGATTTCAACCAACGCCTCGCGACGCTCTACACGACGTTCTCGCAGAACGTCCTCGCCGAAGAGAGCACGCAGATGGTGCTCCTCGACAGCGAGGCCGATCTCGCCGGGCTCCCGCCGTCACTTCGCGAAGCCGCCGCCGCGGCTGCGACGAGCCGCGGAAAGTCCGGACAGTGGGCCGTCGTCAACACGCGATCGAGCGTCGATCCGTTTCTCACGTACGCGACGCGACGCGATCTCCGCGAGAAGGTCTGGCGCATGTTCACGAGCCGCGGCGACAACCGCGACACGCACGACAACGCCGCCACGATCACGAAGATCCTCGAGATCCGCGCGCAGAAGGCCAAGCTCCTCGGTTACCCGACGCACGCGCACTGGCAGATCGAGCAGTCGATGGCGAAGACGCCCGAGCGCGCGATGGCGCTGATGGAAGCGGTGTGGAAGCCCGCCGTCCTGCGCGTGCACGAGGAAGTGCGCGACATGCAGACCATCGCGGACAAGGAGCGCGCGGGGATCAAGATCGCGGCGTGGGACTATCGCTTCTATGCGGAGAAGGTTCGCAAAGCGAAATACGATCTCGATCAGAACGACGTGAAGCCGTACCTGCAGCTCGAGAAGCTGCGCGAAGGAATGTTCTGGGTCGCGGGAGAGCTCTTCGGGCTCACGTTCACGCCGATCACCGACGGATCGATCGCCGTCTATCATCCCGACGTCACCGTCTGGCGCGTGACGGGCGCGGGCGGCAAGCACGTGGGTCTGTGGTTCTTCGATCCGTACGCGCGGCCGGGGAAGAACTCCGGCGCGTGGATGAACGAGTACCGACCGCAGTCGCGCGTCGACGGCGAGGTGCCGGTCATCGTGTCGAACAACTCGAACTTCGTGAAAGGGAAACCGGGCGAGCCGATCCTCATCAGCTGGGACGACGCGCGCACGCTCTTTCACGAGTTCGGTCACGCGCTGCACGGGCTCAACTCGAACGTGACGTACCCGACGCTCGCGGGGACGAACGTCGCGCGCGACTACGTCGAGTTTCCGTCGCAGGTGCTCGAACGATGGCTCTCGACGCGCGAGGTGCTCGATCGGTTCGCGCTCCACGCGACGACGGGCAAGCCGATGCCGGCGGCGATCTTCGACAAGATCAAGAAGAGCCAAGCGTTCAATCAGGGATTCACGACGGTCGAGTACCTCGCGAGCGCGCTCATCGACATGAAGCTGCATCTCGCGGGCGAGACGCCGATCGAGCCGCGATCGTTCGAGAAGGAGACGCTCGCCGCGATGGGCATGCCGACGGAGATGGTCATGCGCCATCGCACGCCGCACTTCGGTCACGTGTTCTCGAGCGACGGATATTCGGCGGGCTACTACAGCTACCTGTGGTCCGACACGATCTCCGCGGACGCGTGGGAGGCGTTCGTCGAAGCGGGAGGGCCGTACGACAAAGCGGTCGCGAAGCGCCTGCACGACAACGTCTTCAGCGTCGGGAACACCGTCGATCCCGCGGATGGGTACCGCGCGTTTCGCGGACGCGATCCGTCGATCGACGCGCTGCTGAGGAAGCGCGGGTTTCCGGTGCCGAAGACCGTGCCGCCGGCGAAGGCCGTGCGGTAGTCGTTCGCGAGGCGTCGCGATCTCGCGCTCGCGCGCGATCCAGGGGATCGTCCCACGCGCCGAAACGCGGTGGCGCGTGGCTTGCCTAGTGCAGCTTCATGCGTCGCGTGTTTTCTCGATCGTCGTCCCTTTTCGCGCTCGCGGCGGCGATCTCCGTCTCGTCGATCGCCTCCGCGCAGCAGGTCACGCATCCGCTTCCGGGCGTGACGCTCGTGAGCGACGGCACGTCGGCGCTGGCGATCGCGGATCTGTGCGCGGCGGGCGTGTCGGTTCGCGCGACGAAGTTCGCCGAACGAAAAGCGACACCCGAAGGTTGGGCGAACGAGCCGGGCGTCGACGTCGACGTCGCGGTCAACGCCGACTTCTTCGACTTCCCCGGGTGGACGCTCGTGAACGGTCTCGCGCGCGGCGCCGGCGAAGACTGGCCGAATCAAGGACACGAGTCGCGTCATCACTTTCGATTCGGTCCGCACCTCTCCGACTTGCAACCCGACACGAATCGACCGCCCGCGGGTCCCGCGATCAGCGAGATCGTCGGATGCCATAACGTGATCATCCAAGGCGGCGCGTCGCTCGCCCCCAACTTCGACGGTGACGCCGTCATCTTGGGATCGTACCGGCGCACGGCGATCGGTCTCAGCGCGGGGCGCGACGCGCTCTTTCTCTTCTCGAGCAACGCGGCGCTCAGCGGCACGTCGCTCGCCGCGAAGCTCTTGCAGTATGCATCGATCGGCGGACGCGCCGATCTCGACGTGGCGTGCAACATGGACGGCGGCGGCTCGTCGCAGATGTACGTTCGCGGGCAAGGGCAGATCGTCACGAGCGGTCGCCTCGTGAACAACCACCTCGGCTTTCGCGCGAAGGGATCCGGCGACGCGCCGATGTGTCCGAATCGTCCGCCCGCCGGATACCTCGACGCGGCGGCGTGCACCGGGCTTTCCGGTTGGGCGCAGGACTCGGACGTGCCGACGCAGTCGATCGCGGTGCACGCGTACTTCAACGGTCCGGCGGGCGCGGCGACGGCGACGGGCGTCGCGTTGACGGCGTCGGTCGATCGTTCGGATCTCTGCGCGCCGCTCGGAACGTGCAACCACGGCTTCACGCTCGACGTGCCGCTGTCGCTCCTCGACGCGAAGGCGCACGAGGTCCACACGTACGGCATCGACTCGAAGGGGGGCGCGGGGAGCCAGAACCCGGAGCTCGTCGGAAGCCCGAAGACGTTCACGTGCGCACCTTTCGCTGTGTCGGGCGTCAAGCGGTGGATCAAGAGCGAAGCGGTGCTCACCGCGTGGCACCTGACGTTCTTCTCCGACGTGATGGGCGTGAGCGACGCCGTCGTCGCGAGCTTGGCCGACGAAGGGCCGCTGCCGGATGCGCCGGTGCTCGTTCGCGCGGACGACAAGTCGCCCGAGGTGTGGCTCGTCGATGGCGCCGTGAAGCATCACGTGCCGAACCCGACGGTGGCTGCGCGCTGGCACTTCGATCTCGGCGCGGTCGTCACATGGCCGAAGGCGAAGGTCGACGCCCTGACGACGCGCGCGCCCGTTCGCAACCGTCCGGTTGCCATTCGCGGCGCGGGTCCGGCGGTCTACCTCGTCGACGATCCGATTACGAGCGCGCCGCCGCCTGGCAGCGATGGTGGCGTCGGTGGCGCCGATGGAAGTGTCGACGTCGACGGCGGCGTTCCCGAAGGCGGAGTCTCGGATGCGGACGCGCCGTCGACGGACAGCGGTTGTTCGATCGGTCGCGGCGGGACGGGTCAAGCGTTCGGCAGCGCTGGGCTTCTCGCGCTCGCGTTCGCGGTCCGCTCGCGGCGACGCGCGCGAACGCGGCGCTAGTTCGTCCCTTTTCTCCGGCACTGCCCGTTCACGCACAGGCTGAGCCCGTGCGACGGATAGTAGTAGCCGCCGACGAAGCACATCTCGTCGAGCGCGCTCTCGCCGAAGCTCACCTGCTTGGTCGACGTGTTGGTCCAATCGCACTGAAACGAGAGACCGTTCGTTCCGTCGAACGCGACTTGCGGGCTCAGCATCTTCCACGCGGGGTTCGACCAATCCGCGTCGTCGGCGATCGGCGTCGAGAGATCGCCCTCTTTCGAGCTCGCCCACACGCGCGCGCGCGTTCCGAAGTGATGCTGGTGCGTCGTCACGAGAAAGAGGTGCGTCCCGGCGGGCGCGATCTGAAACTGCGGCCCGGTCGAGAACGACGCGCTCGGCGCGATGTCGATGTGGGTGTTCCCCCAAAAGAGAAAGTTGGTCGGCTGGTATGCGGGCGCGGTCGCCTTCGGCAACGTGTGGAACGTGACCGTGCCTTGTCCCTGGATCGTCGTCGCGCCCGTGTTGATGTAGTGCGCTTCGATCTTCACCATCTGGTTCGCGGCGATCTCTTGCGCGATGCCGTCGGGGAACGCGAACTCCGCCTTCGCTTTGTTCGCGAAGAAGAGTGGGATGTCCGTCCCGAGCGCGATGCCGGTGAACGGCGCGCAGTTGAGCGGCTCGGCGCGCTCTTGCTCCGTCGTCGCGTAGACGATGAGGTGGTGCGATCCGGGCATGAGGTTGACCTCGATGCTCTGGATCACGACGTCCTCTTTGTTGCCGAGCGGGACGACGATGCACTGGGTCGTCTCGATGCCGGCGGGGACTTCGATCGGACCGACGCTCGCCTTCAAGGCGTTGACGTCGATCGTCGAGGCAGGCGTCTGAGTGGAGCTGGAGCTGGAGCAGGCGGCGAGCGCCATGGCGCAAGCGAGCACGGCGAACAATCGCATGCCACAGGACGTAGCGCCGACACGCGGAGCCGTCGAGGGGTCAGCGCGGCAACTTCGACGAATCTCCCGGCGAAACCTCGATCTGCAGAGCGCGCGCGCGCTCTTCGTCGTCTGCACACAGGTAACCGCAGGCCTCGCACTGCACCGCGCGCAGCGGCTGGTCGAAGACCGCGCCGCGATCGACCTGAATGCGTCGTTCGCTCGGCGAAATCCGTTCGCTACCGCACGCCACGCAGCGCATAGCTCTACCTCCCCCACAAAGAGCGTACCACCCGGCGACCCGCAGACAAGGGGAGCACGGCCAATCGACGACTCGATTACGCTCGCGTACGAAAACTCGATGAAAACGGGAGAGCACGACGAGCTCGAGGCCGCGTGGCGCGCGTATGCGCACGAGCGCGAGCTGGAGATCGTCGTGTGCGCCCTCTCGCCGCTCGACATCCGCGTCGCGGGCTCGGTCCGCGGCGTCCCTGTCGACATCCACGCCTACCGCGTGACGACGCGGGGCGCGTGGCCGCTCGCGCACCTCACGGTTCGCGCGCACGCGGCGATCGCGTCGACCGGTTTCGTGCGCGTGACGCCTTCGACGGCGCTGTCGTCGCTCGCGTCGCGCCTCGGGTTCGATCGACGGACGACGAGCGATCCGGAGATCGACGCGACGCTCTACGTCGAAGGCGTGAGCGACGCCTCGGTGCGCGCGATGCTCCCGCCGCATGCGCGCGCGGCGCTGCTCGCCTTCGCGGCGGGAGGCGCGTTCGACTACGAGCACGCGGGCGCGACGGCGAGGATCGCGTGGGAGGTCGAGTGGCCGAGCGTCGCGCGCGTGGACGCCGCCATCGCGCTCGCGGTAGCGGCTTGCGGATCGGAGATGCCTCGCGGGCTGTATCGTTAGCCGCGGTCGCGGTTTCGCGCCCAGCGAACGATCGGCGCGTCGCGCAGGCCCGGTGTGGGCGTCGCTCGGAACCGCGCGCGCCAATCGCCGGACCGAATGCGGCGACGACCGCGCACTTGGTCGGCGTCGAGCACGTACGACTCGACCTCCACGCCGTCCGCGAGCGCGATGCGTCGTCGCTTGTAGAGGATCGGAACCTCTTCGTGCACGTCGATCGCCGCGAGCAGCTGCGCCGTCATCTCGTAGAGCTCGCCAACGACGGCGGTCGTTCCGCCTGCGACGAGCGCGGGATAGGCGCCGAGGTCGAACAGATCGAACGTCGGAGCCGTCGTGGCCGCGCCGATTGCGCGCGCGCCGGCGAGGAGGTCGTGGCTCGGCTCGCTCGACAACAGCGTCCCGTAGACGAAGACGACGAAGCGCCGATCGGTGATCCCATGCTCGGTCACACTCGAAGAGGAACCGAGGAAGCGCGCGAGGTCAACGGCGTACCTGCGTGTATCTGGCGCCGCGTGCGTCCGAGGGATCGTCGTGCCGGACGCGGATCGACGCCGGCGCGGACGCGGCGTCTGCCGATGATCAGGAAACGGTAGCGGCGCGATCAAGCAACGGACAGCTACGCCTCGTAGGGTCTCCGCTCGAACGGAGGCTCGAAGATGAAGAACGGGATTCGTGTTGCGCGCTCGGGCGCGCTCATCGGCATCGTGGCGATCGGCGTCTTCGCCGTCGCGTGCAGCAGTGAATCGGGGGCGCCGAAGAGCGAATCGGTCGCGGCGCCGCCGGTGCTCGATCCGACGGTCGCGGAGGCGGCGAGCTCGGCGCCCGTCCTCGTCGGATGGGAAGAGCGCGCGCGCCTCTTCGTTCGAACCGACGCGATGCATGCGTCGTTGATCAATCAGCGCGCCGTCGCGATCGACGCGCGCGTGTGGGTCGTCGCGACCGGGCTCGATCAACCGGCGGCGACGCTCCTCGCGAAGGTGACGCTCGCGGCGGGCGAGCGACGAGTCATCGACGTGCCGCTCGATCGCATCCCCGCGCAGAGCACGCATGCGCCGACGGCGATCACGCTGATCGTCGAAGCCGATGAGGAGGGAGTCGCGAAGCGCTTTGCGTCCGATGGCTTGCACGTCGCGTTCACGCCGGACTACGCGCAAGCGTTCGCGTCGACCGATCCGATCGGTCCGCTCGTCGCCGCCGCAGCGGGCTTCGACGTCACCGACGCGCGCGTCGCAAAGCTCCTCGCCGGCTCACGCGTCGATCTCGCCGACGCGCATGCGCTCGTCGCGCGACTCGGCTCGCCGACCGGCCGCGTCCGCACGCCGACCGGCGACGTTCCGATCGCGTCGCAAGGCGCGAGCGCCGGACTCCCGAGCGCTACGCTCGGCGCAGCGGTCCACGCGGCCGCGAAGCCGGTTCCTCCGTCGACCGACAGCGCCGGTCCTCCCGGTCCCGGCAATCACATCCCGCCGTACGTGAAGGTCTGCGCGACGTACAAAGTCACGTTCACCGACGCGCACCGCGGCGAAGACTTTCTCGCGGACGGCACGACGTTGTTCTGGAACGGCGTTCCGCTCTGGCTTGCGTCGCCGATCCCCGCGCGCTTCGCGTCGATGAACCTGTACGACTCGCATGGCGCGATGGTCTGGCAGGGGCACCTCGACGCGAACGGATGCGCCAACTTCAACCTGAATCCCGGCGCGTACACGACGTACGTCTACACGCACCTGACGAATGGGACGTCGACGTACGAGGTCTATCGCCTCGAGCCGCGGATCGTCGACGCGCCGTGCGATCCGTCGAACGGAGTCGGCGGCGCGCTCGAGTGCAAATCGAACGACGCCTTCAGCGGCAGCTTCACCGTCCCCAACACGCTTTCGTCGTTCTCGACGACGATCTCGTCGGGGAGCGCGACGCCTGCGTTTCGTGTCGCCGCGGTCGCCGGGCAAATCCTCTCGCTCGCCGACAACGCGCTCGATCCGGAGACGTACACGATCTGGGCGAACTCGGGCTGTGAGCAGTTCGGTTGGGCAGAGGCGTGCGCCGCGAACGATGCGTTCTTCGGGCTCAGCATCGGCGTCGGGCACAAGGACACGACGACGGAGAAGTTCGTCATCGCGCACGAGCTCGGTCACCAGCTCGAGCAGCATGCGTATGGGAACTTCGCGGTGAACTACAATAGTGGCATCCCCGATCCGTCGGCGCCGCTCAGCTGCCGCTGCGATCACGTCGTCAGCGCGAACAAGTGGCACTGCCTCCAGTCGCGTCACGACTTCAGCACCGCGCACACCGAGGGCTTCGCGCACTTTCACTCGCAGCACGTCTTCAATCGCAACGACCAGGCCGACTGCACGTTCGTCTATTACAAAGAGGTCCGCGACGATCAGGCGGTGGTGCACGCGCCGCCGTATCCGGTGAGCTGCGCGGCGCCGGTGAAGTGGCTCGAGAACCACTGCGTGAAGGCGAACAGCGGGGTCGAGTGGGACATGCTCGAGTTCATGCGCGCTCTCAACTATGGCGTCGATGCGTTGACGATGGCGGAGATCGTCGGCGTCTACGCGAAGGCGCATCAGAGCGTCTTGACGCTCACGTGGCCCGCGCTCCAGACGGCGGCGCTCGCGTACTTCGGGAACGACGCGAGTCATCCGAAGTACGTTCACTTCCTCGCCGCGGCGTCGGCGGCCGGCGTGCAGCACTAAGAGCGCGTGCGTCCGTCGATGGCCCGCTTGCTCAGCGGGCTCGGGCCGGCGCGATCGATCTCGTGCTGTCGCCAGATCATCAGCACCGATCGCTGGAAGTCGCCGCGCTGCTCGGCCGGGAGCGCGGCGAGCGCGTCGCCTGCGAGCGTCTCGAGCGCAAGCATCGGCGCGACCTTGAACTCGGCGATCGCGCCGCGTTCGTCGAGAGAGAAGAGGCGCGTGAACGACGTGTCGTCCCCGTGGCTCGCCAACAAACGTCGCGCTCCTTCGGCCCCCGCGAGCTCGGTGAACTCGCGCACGAGATCGTCGCCCGCGGCGGCGAAGCGTCTGTCGCGCTCCGGCGATTCGAGGAGATCGAGACCGACGTCGAGATCGGCGATGGCGTCGAGCATCGGGCCGACGTCGTCGCCGACGACGAGAGCGCCGTGCTGGGGCGCGAGCGTCGTTGGCTGTACGTGGAGTCGCCGAACGCGCGCGACCGCGAGGGCCAGCGCACGTTTGCTCGGCATGTAGATCGAGTGGAACATTTCGACGCCGGGCCAGCTCCGCTCGCTCGCCACGAGGCTGCTCGATCGCGCGCCACCGAAGAGATCGCCCGAGAACAGCACGCGCGACTCGGGATCGTGAAGCATGACCGCGCCGCGGAAATGGCAGAACGGCGTCGGGACGAAATGGATCTCGTGCCCGGTGGCGAGCGTCATGCGTCCGCCGGGGAAGGTCTCGACGGCGCTGAACCGCGCGGGATCGAGGCCGTAGAACTGCGCGAGACGGAAAGTATCCTCGGAGCAGATGACGCGCGTTCGCTGCGACGCTTGCTGGATCGGCGCGGCGTTGCTCGCCACGTCGGGATCTTGGTGATTGATGAACACGTAGTCGAGCCGCCGGATCGATCCGATGATCGCGGCGACCTTCGCGGAGACGATGTCGAGATCCTTCGGCGGCCCGGGATCGACGAGCACGCAGACCTCGGTGTCGCCGTTTCGGAACACGCGCAGGTAGGCGTTGCACTCGAGCAGACCGCCGTGGCGGCGTCCCACCCAGAACACGTCGCGCGCGATCTCGACCACCTCGTTGTCGCCGCCGGTCGCGTCGGCGAGCTTGACGATCTCGACGCGCGAGCGCGGCGGCTTCGACGAGCCGCTGCGCGCGGGCTTCACCGACGCTCGAAGCGGCGGCTTCATCGACGCGCGGGCGGGGGGCTTCAACGACGCGCGCGGCGGCGTGAGCGACAATCGCTCCGGCGCGACGCGCCACCGTCCGGACGGCGCCTCCTCGGTCGTGAAGAGCTGATCGGACGGGGGCAACCGCGTGCGCACCGACGGCGATTTGCGCACCGCGTCCATGCCGCTCTGCGACGTCGGCGCGCGCTCGCCTTCGGCCGCGGCGTGACCCGCGCGCACGAGCCGCGCGATCCCGCCGAGCTCGCGCTGAAGATCGAGCATCGAACCCTGCCGCTCCGACGGCTCCTTCGCGAGCGCACGCAACACGACCGCGCGCGTCTCGGGCGGCAGTCCGCGCGCCTCGGCGACGTCGATCGGCCATGGCGGCGCGTCGTGAACGTGGCTCATCATCAGCTTGCCGTAGCTCTCGCCGACGAAAGGGAGAACGCCGAGGAGCATCTCGTAGATCGTGACGCCCATCGAATAGATGTCCGACGCGGCGCCGAGCGGCTTCCCCATCGCCTGCTCCGGCGACATGTAATCGGGCGTGCCTGCGACGATCCCCTTCGCGTCGCCCTCCGGCGCGCTGCGCGCGAAGAGCCTGCCGATCCCGAGATCGAGGATCTTGACGATCGGCTCGCCGTCGACCGATTCGCCGGGGACGCGCTGAAGGAAGACGTTCGCGGGTTTGATGTCGCAGTGGAGGACGTCGCGCGTGTGCGCAGCGGCGAGCCCCTCGCACGCTTGCATCGCGTACTTGAGCGCGGTGAGCACCGGCAGCGGGCCGCGGTGCATTTCGACCGAGAGCGGGCGGCCGTCGAGCAGCTCCATCACCATGTAGTGCACGGCGTTCGGCAGCGTGCCGAAGTCCTGAATCGCGACGACGTTGGGGTGCGCGATGAGCGAGACGAGCTGCGCTTCTTGGAGGAAGTGCGCCATCGCCTCCGGGCTCGCCGCGAGCGCGGCGTGCAAGAGCTTCACGGCGACGCGCTTCTCGGATCCGACGCGCTCGGCTTCGTACACTTCGGCGGTGCCGCCAGCGTCGATGAAGCGGACGATCTTGTACTTGTCGTCGAGCACCTTGCCGATCCAATCGACCCCGCGCTCCGCGATCGGCCGCACGCGCGCGCCGTCGTTGCGACAAAACACCGCGCCTGGCTCGGTGCCTTCGGACTGACACAGTGGGCAATACCAGCGGGCTTCGGGCATGCGACGGGCTCACGGCGGACGGCCGCAAGCCTTGGAGAATAGATGACGTACGCGGAGCGCATCGGCCTTTTCGTGAAAGCGCGGGTACGCTTGCGTATGAGCAGGATGCGAAGCCTCGCGGTCACGTGCGCGCTCTTCGTGGTGTCGTGCGCGGGTTCGGCGCAATCGGTGACCGCGCCGGTCGCCCCCGTCGCGTCGACGACGCCGGAGCCCCGTTCGTACCTCGGGTGCTGGCGTCCGCGTCCGCCGGCCGGTCCGCTCCGGGGGGTGACGATGATCTGCTTCGAGCGCGATCGGTATTGGTTCTTCATGACGACGCGTTGGGACGGCGCGCGCCTCACGACCGAGGCAACGTCGGAGACGTCGTGGCGACTCACGCGCGGGGAGAAGGACGAGATCGCGCTCGCGCTGGAGAGCGACGCGCTCTCGTTCACATCGGGAGGGCTGCGCGCGATGCTCGAGCGCCCGTCCGCCGAGGAGCAGCGCGTGACGCTCGATCGGATCGCGAGCCTTCCGACGATCGAGTCGCTGTGCGATCGCGCGCGACGGTGCATCGACGCGGCCGGCGCACGGATGCCGGATGAAGAGGACGACACGGAGCATCTGCTCGCGTCGACGTGCATCCACGACGTGGAGGATCTCGTCGCGCTGTTGCGGCAGCGCGGCCGCGACGTGCCTCGCGAGTGCGGTTGAGCTCTTACTTCGAGGCAAGTCGACCGCTCGGAAGTCTCACCGATGGTTGACGACGCTCGCCGCAGCGCGAAGGATGAGGCCCGTAAATGACCACGCGCCGGCCGCCCCGAGGATCGAGCGACGAGGCGCGCGATCTGCACGAGAGGCCGACGAAGCGCCCCGCGCAGCTCCAAGCGCCCGAAGCCGAAGAGCCGTCCGGCGATCTCCGCCCGAGCACCGGCCCGCGCGTTCGGCGATCGATCCTCATTCGCATGAGCGAGCTCTTCGCCGACGCGCGCTTCGAAGAGGCGCTCGCGCTCGCGCAGAGCATCCCGAAGACGAGCGACGATCACGTCATCGTCGACACGTGCGAGCGCGAATGCCGGCGACGCCTCCAAGACCGGTACTTCGCGCACATCGGGCGGCTCGATGCGCGACCGCGCGTGCTCGTCTCCGGCTCGGCGGTCAAGGCGCTCGCGCTCGATCATCGCGCGGCGTTCGTCCTCGCGCAGGTCGACGGCGCGACGACGTACGAGTCGCTGCTCGATCTCAGCGGGATGCCGCCGTTCGAGACGCTTCGGATCCTCGATCGGTTGCTCGCGCTCGGTGCGATCGGCGCTTGAGAGCGTACGTCAGCGAACGTTCGTGAAGCGGATGCCGATGCCGGCCTTCTTGTAGTGCTTGTTCAAATGCAAGAGCACGGGCGTCAGCGACTCGAGCGCGATCGCGTTTCGCAACGGCCCGGCGTCGAGCGCGATCGTGCCGAGGTCTTCGATGAGGCGCACGACGGTCTCGCGCGCGGCGACGTCGTCGGAGCAGACGAGGACGTCGCACTCCAGCGCGTGATCGGGATCGCCGAGATGAACCGAGCTGACGTGATGAAGCGCGGCGACGACCTTGCACGACGGACCGACGATCGCCTGCGCTTCGAGCGCCGCAGCTTGGCCGACGGGGAGGTTAACCTCGGCGACGCGCGGCGGCTTGAGCGGGACGGTGATGTCGATGAGGATGCGCCCTTCGAGGCTTGGGCGGAGCGCTTCGAGCGTCTCGCGGTGCGCGCCGTACGGGACCGAGAGGAGGACGACGTCGGCGCCGCTCGCGGCCCAAGCGTTGTCGCCGCCTTCGATGCCGGTCGCGCCCTCGGCGCGCAGCTCGTCGGCTTTGGCCTTGGCTTTTGCCGCGTCTCGCGACCCAATGCGAACGCTGTGCCCCGCGCGCGCCCAACGCAGCGCGAGCCCGCGCCCTTCACGACCCGTTCCTCCGATGAGACCGATGTTCATCCGTTCGCCTCTCTGGTATCGACTCTAGAACATGTTCTATCGTGATGCACGCGGCGAGGCGCGACGATGAACGGGATCGCATGTGCAGCGCGGCTCGAGGTCACGGCGCTCCCGGACGTGCCGATCGTGCAGCCTGGAGACGATCTCGCGGGGATGGTTCGCGACGCGCTCGGGCGCGCCGAGATTCAGCTTCGCGACGGTGACGTGCTCGTCGTCGCGTCGAAGATCGTCTCGCGCGCCGAAGGGCGTTTCGTCGATCTCGCCACGGTCACGCCGACCGCGCGCGCCGAGGATCTCGCGCGCGAGATCGCGGGCGACGCACGCATCGTCGAGCTCGTGTTGCGCGAGTCGACGCACGTCTCGCGCAAAGCACGCGGCGCGCTCGTCGTGCGCCATCACCTCGGCTTCGTCACCGCGAACGCGGGGATCGATCTCAGCAACGCGGCGCCGCCGTCGACGATGCACGGAACCGGGCCGTGGGCGCTCCTCTTGCCCGCGTCGCCGGACGAGTCCGCCGAGCGACTCCGCGCCGCGCTCTCCGCCGACGCGGCGATCGGGATCGTCGTCAGCGACTCGCACGGTCGGCCGTTTCGTCTCGGCACCGTCGGCGCGGCGATTGGCCTCGCGGGGCTCCCCGCGACATGGGATCAACGCGGCGAAAGCGATCTGTTCGGGCGTATCCTCGAGCACACGATGACCGCGCTCGCCGATCAAGTCGCCGCCGCCGCCGATCTCGTCGCCGGCCAAGGGGCCGAGCGTCGTGGCGTCGTCCACGTGCGCGGCCTCTCGTTCCCGATCACGGGCGGCTCCGCGAAGGATCTCTTGCGACCGTCCGAAGGAGATCTCTACGCATGACGCGGCGCTGGCGCTCGGTGGTCGCACTGTCGGGCGGCGTCGGCGGCGCGCGCCTCGTGCACGGCCTCGCGCGCGCGCTCGAGCCGGACGCGCTCACGACGATCGTCAACACGGGCGACGACTTCGAGCACTGGGGGCTTTGGATTTCGCCCGACGTCGACACGGTGATGTACACGCTCGCGGATCTCGCGCACGTGGAGCGCGGTTGGGGGCTCGCCGAAGATTCGTTCGCCACGCTCGCGATGATGAAGACGTACGGCGGGGACGCCTGGTTTCAGCTCGGCGATCGCGATCTCGCGACACACATCGTTCGGACCGAGGCGCTGCGTCGCGGCGAAGGGCTCGCGTCGGTGACGGCGCGAAAGTGCCGCGCGCTCGGCATCGCGTCGCGCGTGCTCCCGATGGCGGACGTTCCGCGCCCGACGATGATCGACACTGTCGATCACGGCGTGCTCCCGTTTCAGCAGTGGTTCGTGCGGCACGGCGCGCCTCGCGTTCGCGCGGTGCGCTTCGAGGGATCGCCGCCGCCCGCACCTGGCGTGCTCGACGCGATCGCGGCCGCCGAGCTCGTCGTCATTGGCCCATCGAATCCGTACGTATCGGTCGATCCGATCCTGTCGCTCCCCGGTGTGCTCGACGCGGTGATGGCGCGACCGGTCGTCGCCGTCAGTCCGATCGTCGGCGGGCGCGCGATCAAGGGTCCGCTCGCGGAGATGATCGGCGATCTCGCGCACACCGACCCGGGTCCGGCGGCGATCGCGAAGCACTACGGACCGCGCCTCGCAGGGATCGTCGTCGAAGAAGGAGACGAAGCAGGGCTCGCGGGCGTTCGCGTGCACTCGGCGCGGACGATCATGCGCACGCGCGACGACAGCCTGCGCCTCGCGCGCGAGGTCCTCGCGTTCGCCGAGGCGTTCACGTGAGCGCGCGTCCGTGGGCGCTCGTCCCCGCGAAGGGGTTCGCGCAGAGCAAATCGCGTCTCTCCGCGGTGTTGAATGAGCCGGAGCGCGAGGCGCTCGCGCGCGGATTTTTGATCCACGTGCTCGACGTGCTCGCCGCGTCCGATGCGATCGGCGAGCGCGTCGTCGTCACCGACTCGGATACGGTCGCCGAGATCGCGCGACGTCACGGCGCGATCTCCGTGCGCGACGAAGCGAGCTCGCTCGGCGCGATCGTCGACCACGCACTACGGGGCGTCGTGGCCGGCGGCGCGCGCGGCGCGATCGTCTTCATGTCGGATCTCCCGGAGCTCGCCCCGTCCGACGTGCGAACGCTCGCGGGGTTTCTCGGCGAGCGCGACGTCGTCGCCGTGCCCGATCTGCGCGGCGAGGGGACGAACGCGCTCGCGCTCGCGTCGCCGCTGGCGTTCCCGACCTGCTTCGGTCACGCCGACAGCTTCACGCGCCACCTCGCCCGCGCGCGCGCCCTCGGGCTGCGCGTCGGCGTTCACACCAGCGATCGCCTCGGCTTCGACGTCGACGTCCCGTCCGATCTCGCCTCTTTGCGAAAACGAAACCGCGCGTCGCGCGTGAGCGCCGCGTAGCTGCCCAGCACGGCCTCCGAGTCGTCGAGTCGATCGAGCGCGTCGTCGGCGTCGGTCTCGACGTCGCCAAAGGTTCGAAGAATCGCGTAGCGCGTGTTCCTCTCGGCCGGCACGCGCCCGTTGTCGCGCGCGATCCGACGCAGTGTCGACGGCGTCGCGAGCTGACCGTGACCCGCGCCCGCGGACGTGGAGATGCTCTCGTTCATCAGCGTGCCGCCGAGATCGTTCGCGCCGCACCCGAGGAGTACCGCGGCCTGACGCAATCCCTCTTTGACCCAAGACACTTGGATGTTCCGAAAGCTCTTCCCGAGCATGAGCCGCGAGATCGCGAAGAGGCGAACCACGTCGTTGCCGGTCGGTCCAGGTCGAAGCCCCGCGACCATCCCCTTCTTGAACATCGGCGCTTCGTCGTGCACGAACGACAGCGGCACGAACTCGGTGAAGCCGCCCGTCTCGCGCTGGATCGATCGCAAGAGCTCGAGATGCCGAAGGCGCTCGGCGTCGGTCTCGACGTGGCCGTACATGATCGTCGACGTCGTCGGCAAGCCGACGGCGTGCGCGGTGCGAATCACGTCGATCCACTCCGCGGTCGTGATGCGTCCCGGAGCGATCCGCGCGCGCACCGAGTCGTCGAGGATCTCCGCCGACGTTCCGGGGAGCGAGCCGAGCCCGGCGTCCTTCAGCTCTTCGAGGTACGCGCGGATCGGTACCTTTGCGAGACCGGCGCCGTACTTGATCTCTTCCGGCGAGAACGCGTGCAGATGGATCTCCGGCGCCGCGCGTTTGAGCGCGCGCGTGAGCTCGATGTACAGACGTCCGTCGATCCCGGGCGCGAGCCCCGCTTGCACGCACACCTCGGTCGCGCCGAGCGCGCGCGCTTCGAGAGCCCGCCGTACGATCTCGTCCTCCCCGAGAAAATAAGCCTCTTCGGAGCGATGCCCGCGTGCGAACGCGCAGAAGCGGCACGCCTTCACGCAGGCGTTGGTGAAGTTGACGTTGCGATTGACGACGTACGTGACGACGTCGCCGGCCTGCTCCGCGCGAAGGCGATCCGCGACGAGGACGAGCGCGTGAAGATCGGTGCCGCGCGCGCTCGTGAGCGGCATCGCTTCTTCCCATGACGGCTCGTGACCGCCGAGGCAACGCTCGAGGAGCGCGCGGATCGCCGGGCTCGCGTCGCCGAGGCACGACTCGATCGCGACGCTCACGCGAGCTCCGATGGGCGCGACACACGCGCGAGGCGATCGCGCGCTTGCAGCGTCGGCTCGCGAAGCTCTGGCGCGAGGAAGCCCGGTCGATCGACGAACGCATCGTGAATCGCGAGGCGTGGCCGAAGCTCGTAGCCCGCGCTCGCGCACGCATCGGCGAGCGCCTCGAGGTGCGGCCACGGATGCCGCGGGTTGATGTAGTCCGGCGTCACCGGCGAGATACCACCGAAGTCGTTGATGCCGGCGTCGAGCAAGAGTCGCGTCGCCTCGGCGTTGAGGTTCGGCGGCGCTTGCACCGTCACGCCGTCGTCGAGGACGAGGCGTGCGACGGCGATCGCGTGCGCGATCTCGTCGTCGGTCAGCTCGGGAGCGTCGTGCATCGGCGTCGACGGATGCGCGCGGAAGCTCTGGACGATCACTTCTTGGATGTGACCGTGCCGCGCGTGCAAACGTCGAATCGCGAGCAGCGCCTCGATGCGCTCGCGCGGCGTCTCGCCGATCCCGATGAGGATCCCGGTCGTGAACGGAATGCGAAGCTCGCCCGCTTCGTCGATCATCCGAAGGCGGACGCTCGGTCGCTTATCCGGCGCGCGATGATGCGGCATGCCGCGCGCAGACAAGCGATCGCTCGCCGTCTCGAGCATCAAGCCGAGGCTCACGTTCACGCGCGCGAGGCGTGTCATCTCGTCGCGCGTGAGGATCCCCGCGTTCGTGTGCGGGAGGATCCCCCGCGCGAGCGCGCGTCGCGATGCGTCCTCGAGGTACGACGCCGTGCTCGCGTGCCCCCACGTCGCGAGCGTCAGCCGGTACGAGCCGAACGCCGACTCCGGTCGATCGCCGAGACAGAGGAGCGCCTCGGCGCACCCTTGCGCCTTCGCGCGATCGAGCCACGTGTCGATCTCGTCCGGCGTCATCGTCCACTCGCCCGCGTCGCCCGGCGAGCGCCGGAACGAGCAGTACGTGCAGCGGTCGCGGCACAGGTTGGTGATCGGCAAGAACACCTTGGGCGAGAACGTCACCCGGCGACCCCACGCGCGATCGCGCACCGCGCGCGCTGCGGCCAAGAGCTCCGCGAGATCGCCCGCGCCGATCTCAGCCAACGCGAGCGCGTCGTCGTCCGACAGCGGGGACGTCCCATCGACGCGCATCGTCAGATCTCTAACCGAAAGTGAAACATGTTTCAATCCAGGCTTGGCTTTTCGCAGCGCTCGCGTACCGTAGCGAAGTGCGGGCGGACAGGGCACGCGTAATGGCGATCGGAGCGTGCGTCGCCGCGATGACGACGACGGTCTCCTTGCGCGTCGCGCACGCCGCGCCGCCGTTCGACACGCTCGGCCTCGATCCCGAGTCGAGTGGCGTCGCGAACGCGAACGTCGCGTACGGTCGCTCGCTCGGCGTTCTGCAGACGAACCCCGCGCTGATGACGAGCGTCGATCAGCAAGCGTACGTCGGCTTCATGCTCATCGCGCCGCAGCTCCATTTGCGGATGAAGCCGAAGCCGAGCGGCACCGACGTCCCGGTCTCGATCTACGATTCGGATCTCGGTGCCACCGCCGGCGTTCAAGATCGCGCGCTCCCGACGTCCGAGCTCGGGCAGCGTCGCGGCGACTCGACGGTCAACGGAGTCGGCAAGCGACTCGGCGTCGGCTTCGCGTCGAGCTTCGGCGTCCCCAAGCTCCGCGTCGGCGCGCTCCTCGTCCTTCCGCTTCAAGGCGGGAGCGCCGCCGACATCGCGACGCACTACGACGACGAGCGCGAGGCCGCGTTCTCGAACCGCGTCCACTTCATGCGCTTCGGCGAGTGGCAGCCCGTCATCTCGGCGACCGTCGGCGCCGCGTACGATTTCTTGCCGAACCTCAGCGTCGGCGCGTCGGGCGAGCTCTCCGCGACCGCGGTCGCGCGCCTCAAGGTCTACATCCCGGACGCCGCGGTGCAGAGCTACGCGAACACGAACCTCGAGTCCGAGGTGAGCACGAAGCTCCGACCGATCCTCGGCGCGCGGTGGAAGCCGCTCGAGTGGCTCGCGGTCGGCGCGGTGTGGCGCAACGAGAGCTACTTCCGCGTCGACGGCGCGAGCGAGGTCACGCTCTGGAACCAGCACGAGGCGGGCACCGACAAGACGATCTTGAAGCGCACCGTCCTCGCGTTCCCGATCGTCTTCGGTTACGAGCCGATGCAGCTCGCGCTCGCGACGGGCGTGTCGCGCGGACCGATCACTGCGCAGCTCGTCGCGACGTGGCATCGGTGGTCGGGCTACCTCGATCATCACGGCAGCACACCGCAAGACGCCGCCGCGATGCCGCCGTCGCCGTTCGCGCGGCCGCAGATCGATACGTCGCGCTACGCCTTCAGCGACACCGTCTCGCTGCAAGGCGGCGTGTCGTGGCGCTACACGCGCGGCATGGAGGCGAGCATCGGATCGGCGTGGTACCCGTCGCCCGTCCCCGCGCAGGTCGGTCGCACGAACTACGTCGACAACACGCTCGTCGGCTTCACGCTCGGCCATCGTCACGAGCTCCACGTCTTCGATCGCAAGCTGATTCTCTCGGCCGCGCTGCAGCTCTGGGTGATGCTCGAACGGATCACGTACAAGGATCCGTCGCAGATGGTCGACGAGATGCCGGACGCGGTGCGCACGCTCGAGTCGAAGCGCGTGATGCCCGAGGCGCAAGGCCTGCAGTCGAATAACCCTGGATTTCCCGGCTACCGTGCAGGTGGCTGGCTCACGGCCGCGAGCTTGTCACTCGCGTATCCGTTCTAGGAGGCGTCATGATCGCGCGCGCGCTCCAAGCCACACGAGTCGTCGTCCTTTGCGTCGTTGCGCTCGCGATCGCCGCGAGCTGCTCGCGCACCGACGGCGCGCCGGTGGATCCGGCGGCGCTCGACGTGCGCGCGTGCGGCGTCGATCTCGACTGCGGTCCGGGGCGTCACTGCAGTGACGCGGCGACGTGCGCGATCGACTGCGTGAAGTCCGCCGACTGCGTCACCGCGCTCGCGGATCCGAACGCGCCGAACGATCTCGAGTGCTCGCTGTGCGGACGATGCGTCGCGAAGGGGGTGCGCGACAGCCGCTGCCTCAGCGCCGTCGACCAACCGTGCGCGTCGAGCAACGACTGCCGCTCCGTGCTCGGCGACGCCTACCAATGCGCGAGCGATGGATTCTGCGCGCGCTCCTGTACCGACGACGTCGCGTGCCGTGATGTCGGACGCGGATGGGCGTGCGGCACCAAAGGGGTCTGCATCCGCTCGTGCTTCCGCGACGCCGACTGTTGGTTCCACGGCTGGTCGTACGCGTGCGCGCTCCCGGCGGGCGTGGATCCGAAGACGAACGAAGAGAGCCCGATGCCGGTCTACGGCGAGTGCAAGAAGGGGAGCTCGCCGTACAAAGCGAAGGCCGCGTCGGATCCCCCGTCGGCGCGCTACCAGGGGACGTGGGGATGGATCGCGACGTCGGCGGTCCGCGTCGACATGGTGCCGATCGTGACGCGCCTCAACTCGGTGAACATCCAGCACCTGCTCACGAAGGTGACGTGGGACGGCGCCGACGTTTCGATCACGCTCAAGTGGTGCACGGGCGCGGTGAAGAACTTCGAGGAGAGCGACCGACCTCCGTTCAATCTGTTCTCGGTGGTCGTTCCGGATCGCAACGTCGACAGCATTCTCGTCGCGACGATCCGCGTGCCCGGAATCCCCGCGCTCGCGAAAGGCGCGACGTTCGTGACGAGCAAGCTCATCGATCTGCGCGGCGCGCGCGGGCTCATGAATCCGGAGATCGATCCGCTGCCGAGTTACAAAGATCTGACGAACCAGTGGGATCAGGATCGCGACGGCTTCCCGGGCATGACGGCAAACGTCACCGGCGCGCTGAGCGGCGATCTCTACCAATCGCAGCGATGGGTCGCGATTTTCAACGCGAGCGTGATCGACGACGATCACATGCAAGGGCTCATCACGAGCGCGAGCGCCGCGACCGTGCTCGGCGCGACGACGAAGGAGCTCATCAACGACGCCGTGACGAGCACGCACCCCGATGCGTCGCGGACGTACTTTCGCGCGATGCGACTCGACGACGACGCCTCGTGCATCGACGTGATCACGCTCGCGAGCACGATGGGGAGCTACCTCGAGTTCACGCCGCACATCGACCCCACCCAGGGCGTCCAACAGTAGCGATTTACCGCGTGTTTCGAACCGTTGCGGGGGGTCGGACGGCGTAGTAGAACATGTTTCACTTTCCATGAGCACCGACGACGTAGGCAAGCGCGGCGATCTCGAGTTCGGGACGATCGCGCGCCTCGTCGGGATCGCGGCGGAGCGCCACGGCGCGCGGGACGCAATCGTCGATGGCGAGACGACGCTCTCGTTCGTCGATCTCGCAGCGCGTGTTCGCCACGCGGCGCGCGCGCTCATCGCCGTCGGAATCGCGCCGGGAGATCGCGTCGCGATCTGGGGGCCGAACTCGTGGGAGTGGGAGGTCGCGGCGCTCGCGGTGCACTCGGTCGGCGGCGTCCTCGTGCCGATCAACACACGCTACAAGGGCGCAGAGGCTGGCTACGTCATCGCGAAGAGCCGCGCGCGTGTTCTCTTCACGGTGTGCGATTTCCTCGGCGCGGATCTTCACGCGATGCTTCGCGCGACCGAGGAGCGCCTCCCGCACCTCGAGCGCGTCGTCGCGCTGCGCGGACCGGCGCCCGGAGATGTCGTCGCGTGGAGCGCGTTCGTCGACGCAGGCGAGCGCGTCCCGGAAGCCGAGGCTGAGCGGCGCGCGCTCGACGTGGCGACCGACGATCTCGGCGACATCCTCTTCACGTCCGGAACGACCGGCCATCCAAAGGGGGCGCTCGCGACGCACGCGCAGTCGCTCCGCGCGTTCCGCGATTGGGCCGACGTCGTCGGTCTGCGCGCGGGCGATCGCTACCTCGTCGCGCTGCCGTACTTCCACACGTTCGGATACAAAGCCGGCTGGCTCGCGTCGCTGATGATGGGCGCGACCGTGTTTCCGCAGCCGGTGTTCGACGTCGACGACATCCTCGTGCGCGTCGCGCGCGATCGCATCACGGTGCTCCCCGGTCCGCCCGCGCTCTACCAATCGATCCTCGCAAAGCCCAACCTCCGCGATCGCGATCTGTCGTCGCTCCGCTTAGCCGTGACCGGCGCCGCCGCGATCCCCGTCGAGCTGATTCATCGCATGCGAAGCGAGCTCGCGTTCGAGACGATCGTGACCGGCTATGGGCTCACGGAGAGCACGGGGGTCTCGACGATGTGCCGCGCGGGCGACGATCCCGAGACGATCGCGACGACGTCGGGTCGCGCGATCCCGGACGTCGAGGTGCGCATCGTCGACGACGCGGGGACCGAGGTCACGCGCGGCGAAGCGGGAGAGATCTTCGTGCGCGGCTACACGGTCATGAAAGGCTACTTCGACGACCCGGCAGAGACCGCGGCGGCGATCGACGCCGACGGTTGGCTCCACACCGGCGATGTCGGCGTCATGGATGCACGCGGCTACATCAAGATCACCGATCGCAAGAAGGACATGTTCATCGTCGGCGGGTTCAACGCTTACCCGGCGGAGATCGAGCGCGTCGTCTTGCAACATGCATCGATCGCACAGGCCGCGGTCGTCGGCGCGCCGGACGGGCGACTCGGAGAAGTCGGCGTCGCCTTCGTCGTACTCCGCGCCGGCGAAGCGCTCACGTCCGACGAGATGATCGCGTTTTGCCGCGAGCGAATGGCAAACTTCAAGGTCCCGCGGCGCGTCGAAATCGTCGACGCGCTTCCGATGAACGCGACCGGCAAGGTGCTCAAGTACGTGCTGCGCGAGAGAGCGCGCGGCGGATGATGCAGGCGATCGAGAGCGAGCTCCTCGCGGCGGGCGGGCCGTTCGAGCTGGAAGACGCGCTCGTCGGCGGCGAACGACTGCGCGTGTTCAAGCGGCGCGCGCGCACGCTTCGCGAGATCCTCGTCGCGTCGACGGCGCATGGCGACGCGGAGCATCTCGTCTTCACGGACGGCGTGCGCGAGCGACGCATCGGTTTTCGCGAGCATGCACGTCTCGTCGCGAGCGTCGCCGAAGCGATGCGTACGACGTACGGGATCGGCCGCGGCGATCGCGTCGCGATCCTCGCCGCGAACTGCCCGGAGTGGATCCTCGCGTTCTGGGCGACGATCAGCCTCGGCGCGGTCGCGGTGGGGCTCAACGCGTGGTGGACCGGCCCCGAGATCCTCGCCGCGCTCGACGACGCCGCGCCCAAGCTCCTCGTCACCGATCGCAAACGACTCGCGCGCCTCGACGGACGCGATCCCGGCGTGCCGACGGTCGTCATCGAAGACGCCTTCGCCGCGCTCGAACGCCACGCGCCCGACGCCGCGCTCGCGGACGTCGCGATCCACGAGGACGACGACGCGATCCTGCTCTATACGAGCGGAACGACGGCGCGGCCGAAAGGTGTCGTCCACACGCATCGCAACGTCGCGTCGTACGTGATGCTCGCGTTCTTCCACGGCGCGCGAATGGCGCGCGTGCGCGAGCAGACCGAAGGCGTCGCGACGACGTCAGGCGTGCGATCGACGCTCGTCACCAGCCCGCTATTCCATGTGTCGGGCTTGCATAGCGCGGCGATCACCGGGCTCGCGGGCGGCATACGAACCGTCTGGCTCACCGGTCGCTTCGACGCGCGCGCCGCGATGCAAATCATCGAGCGCGAGCGGATCTCCGCGTGGTCGTACACGCGGACGTTGCTTCATCGCGTCGTTCATCATCCGGACGTCGGCACGTTCGATCTCTCGAGCGTGACGCACATCGGCGGCGGTGGGTCGCCGATCCCGCCCGCGTTGCAAGCGCGTGCGTGCGACGTGTTCACCGGCGCGCGCGCGACGTTCGGCGTCGGCTATGGCCTCACCGAGTGCACCGCGCTCGCGACGCTCGCCGCGGGCGATGAGCTGCGCGACTTCCCGGCGTCGGTCGGCCGTCCGCTCCCGACCGTCGAAATCGAGATCCGCGACGAGCACGGCGCGTCCGTCGGCGACGACATCGAAGGCGAGGTGCACGTCCGCAGCCCGCTCGTCATGCGCACGTATTGGCGCAACCCTGCGGCGACCTCGGCGTCGATCCTCCCCGGCGGATGGCTTCGCACCGGCGACGTCGGCACGATGCGCGGCGGACGACTGTGGCTCGCGTCGCGACGTCGCGATCTCATTCTGCGCGGCGGTGAGAACATCTCACCGGAAGAGATCGAAGAGCGGATCGAGCGTCATCCCAGCGTCGCCGAGGCCGCGGCGATCGGCGTCGCGCACGAAGAGCTCGGACAAGAGGTGAAGGCGATCGTGGTCGCGAAGCCCGACGTCGCGCTAGACATACGCGAGCTGCGCGCGTGGGTGGCTTCCGAGCTCGCGTATTACAAAGTCCCCGCGCGATGGGAAATTCGTGCGGAAGCCTTGCCGCGCAACGCGACAGGCAAGCTCTTGCGGAGCGTGCTCCGTGACGGCGTCGAGAGCGCCTTCGTGGACGAGTGACGATGAGCGCCGTCCTCCGCAAAATGGGTTTCTTGCCGATGCACGTCCGCGTCTTCCCGGCGGCCGAGGTGACGAGCACGAACACCGCCGGCGAGATCGAGCCGCGCGAGGCCGGACTCACGCGCGCGAACGTCGACGCGATGTGGGCGTCGGTCGAGTGCCTCTACGCGAGCGGTCTGCATCCGGCGATCGCGCTCTGCGTCCGGCGAGGCGGCAAGGTCGTGATCGATCGCGCGATCGGACACGTCCGCGGCAACGGGCCCGACGACGCACCGACGACGCCGAAGACCCTCGTCCGTCACGACACGCTGTTCGATCTCTACTCCGCGTCGAAGGCCATCACCGCGATGGTCGTGCACCTCCTCGACGAGCGCGGCCTCGTGCACCTCGACGACGCGGTCGCTGAGTACATTCCGGAGTTCGGCAAGCACGGCAAAGAAGCGATCACGCTCCGGCAGATCCTCACGCATCGCGCCGGCATTCCGACCGTGCCCGGGACGAAGATCGATCTCGATCTCCTCGCCGACAGCGAGCGCATCGTTCAGATTCTCTGTGACGCGAAACCGCTCAGCGTGCCGGGGCGTCGTATCGCGTACCACGCGCTGACGGGCGGCTTCGTCATCGGCGAGGTCGTGCGGCGCGTGACCGGGCGCGACATCCGACGCTTCTTGCGCGACGAAGTGCTCGCGCCGCTCGGCTTCGACGCCTTCGACTACGGCGTCCCCGCCTCGCGCATCCCCGAGGTCGCCGAGAACGCGTACACCGGCGCGCCCTCGGTGCCGCCCTACAAATGGTTCATCGAGCGCATCCTCGGCGTCAGCGCGCGTGAGGCCGCGGCGATGTCGAACGACGCGCGCTTCCTCACGTCGATCATCCCGTCGGGGAACATCATCGGCACCGCCAACGAAGCGTCGCGCTTCTTCGAGCTGCTCCTCCGCGAAGGCGAGCTCGACGGCGTGCGCGTCTTCGATCGCCGCACTGTCCGTCGCGCGGTCGCCGAGCAGTCGTACCTCGAGATCGATTCGTTCCTCGGCATACCGGTGCGCTACGGCATGGGCTTCATGCTCGGCACCGACATGCTGAGCCCCTTCGGCCCGGACTCGCGTCACGCCTACGGACACATCGGCTTCACCAACGTGATCGCGTACGCGGATCCGGATCGCGACATCAGCGTCGGGCTCATGACGAGCGGCAAGCCGTTCATCACGCCCGGACAGCTCACCTGGCTCGCCGTCGCGCGCACGATCGCGCGCGAATGCGCACGAAAGTGATTGGAGATTGCATGCATTACGGCGTCACGATGTTCATCACCGACCAGACCATGGGCCCCGTCGACGTCGCGCGCGCGGTCGAGGAGCGCGGCCTCGACTCGATGTTCCTCCCCGAGCACACGCACATTCCGGTGAGCCGGAGGACGCCATATCCCGTCACCAACGGTCCGCTCCCCGAGGAGTACAAGCGCATCCTCGATCCGTTCGTCGCGCTCGCGGCGGCGGCCGCCGTGACGTCGCGGATTCGCGTCGGGACGGGCGTGTGCCTCGTCGCGCAGCGCGACCCGATCGTCACGGCGAAGGAAGTGGCGACGCTCGACTTCGTCTCGAACGGTCGCTTCGTCTTCGGCGTCGGCACCGGTTGGAACGAAGACGAAGCGGAGGATCACGGCATCGTCTTCAAGAAGCGGCGCGCGATCGTGCGCGAGCGATTGATGGCGATGAACGCGCTCTGGACGAGCGATGAGGCGTCGTTCACGGGCGAGCACATGAAGCTGCCGCCGAGCTGGGCGTGGCCCAAGCCCGTGCAGCGTCCGCGCCCGCCGATCTTCTTCGGCGGAGCGGCGACACAGAAGTTGTTCGATCTGATCGCGGAGGTCGGCGACGGATGGATGCCGATCGGCGGCGCGGGCGTCGCGGCGATGATGCCCGAGCTCGCGAACGCGTTCGAACGTGCGAAGCGCGATCCGAAGTCGGCGCGCGTGACGATCTACGCTGCGGTGCCCGATGCGAAGAAGCTCGCGTACTACAAGTCGCTCGGCGTTGGCGAGGTGGTGATGCAGCTCCCTCCGGCGGGGAGCGACGTCGTGCTGCCGATCTTGGATGGGTTCGCCGCGCTCGTGCGCGAGGTCGGCTGATCGGCTCGTACGGAGCTCGACGAGCGACGAGTGTCGAGCTCGCGCTCGTAGAGCCACGCGAGGAAACGCGTCGTCCCTTCGACGGCGTGTGCGGCGCGGAGCGACGGGAAGACTTCGAATGCGTGCTGCGCGCCTTCGATCTCGACGTGGACGACGGCGGCGCTCGAAACCGCGCGCAACGCTTCGGCGAAACGGTGCGCTTCGGCGGGCGGCGCGAGTGTGTCGCGATCGCCGTGCACGAGGAGGAACGGCGGTGCGTCGCGATGGACACGCGCGATCGGTGACGCCTGCGCGAAGAGATCGGGGCGCTCGGAGCGACGCGCTTTCATGACGGAGCGCTCGATGAAGCTCGCGAACGAACGATGCGGCCAGTGCCCGTGACGATCTTCGAAGTCGTAGATGCCGTAGAAGCCGACGCATCCGGCGACGCGCGTGTCGATCGTTTCGAAGCCGGGCTGAAACGCGGGATCGTTCGGCGTGAGCGCGGCGAGCGCGGCGAGGTGCGCGCCCGCGGAGTTGCCCGCGAGGACGATGAAGTCGGGATCGGCGCCGTGCTCTTCGGCATGCTCGCGGATCCAGGCGAGCGCGCGCTTCACGTCGACGAGGTGATCGGGAAAGGTGGCGCGCGGGCTGAGGCGGTAGTCGACCGAGAAGCAGACCCAACCAAGCGACGCGAGGTGCCGCATCAGCGGGAGCCCTTGG
Organism: Polyangiales bacterium; assembly: GCA_038209335.1. Classification (GTDB taxonomy): domain Bacteria; phylum Myxococcota_A; class Polyangia; order Polyangiales; family Polyangiaceae; genus JBBQXV01. The sequence continues at coordinate 40,109 of JBBQXV010000020.1, forward strand.
TACTGGCGATACCCGACGACCCAGCCGCCGCCGTGGACGTAGACGAGCGTGGGAGCGCGCTTCGGGCGTGTGCGCGGCGCGTGGACGTCGAGGTGCAGCGCGACGCGATCGCTCTTCCAGAAGCGGATGTTCCGCGTCACCACGACGTCGCGTCCGCGCGTGAAGAAGGGGAGCACGAGGCGCCAGAGTCCGACGCGCGACGCGAGCCACGGCTCGGTGATCCCGCCGGCGGTGCCCGCGTGGTCCGCGCCCAACGACGACTCGAACGCGCGTGAAAAGGCCGACTTCGCGCGCCCGCCTCGCGCGTGCAGCACCAAGAGCGCAAACGACGACGCGGCGACGAGCGCGACACCGACCGCACCCGGCCACGCGTCGAGCGCACCGAACAGGACGAGCGTGGCCGCGACGAGCAGCTGCGCGGCGACGTGATGCAGCGCCAGTTCCGCGGTGAGCCAGCTCGCGAAGAACATGACGAGCGCGAACGATGCAGGTGCACGCGGCGGGCGCCAGGCGTTGAACGCGAGGTACGCGCACGCGACACCGAACGCGAGCAGCGCCCAGCTCGTCATCATGGACGTTCGAGGATCAGGGCCATCCCTTGGCCGCCGCCGACGCACAACGTCGCGAGGCCGGTCTTCTTGCCGCGCGCTTCGAGCGCGTGGAGGAGCGTCGTGACGAGGCGCGCGCCGGTCATGCCGAACGGATGGCCGAGCGCGATCGCGCCGCCGTGGACGTTGAGCTTCTCGATCGGGATCTCGAGCGCACGCGCAGACGGGATCACCTGCGCGGCGAACGCTTCGTTGATCTCGACGAGATCGATGTCGGCAATCGTCTTGTTCGCGCGGCGGAGCAAGCGTCGTGTCGCTTCGATCGGACCGAGCCCCATGATCTCCGGCGCGAGCGCCGACACCGCGGTCGCGACGATCCGCGCGCGCGGCGCGATCCCGAGCGCCTTCGCGCGCGTGTCGCTCATCACGACGACCGCTGCGGCGCCATCGTTCAGCGGGCACGCGTTGCCCGCGGTGACGCGTCCGTCCGGCCGAAACACCGGCGCGAGCGTCGCGAGCTTCTCGACCGTCGTTCCCGCGCGAGGTCCATCGTCGCGGTCGACGATCTTCCCGTCCGGCGTCGTCACGGGCGTGATCTCCCGCGCGAAGAGTCCGTCCTTCTGCGCCGCGACGGCGCGCTCCTGCGATCTCGCCGCGAATTCGTCCATCTCGCTTCGGGTGATACCTTCGCGATCCGCGACGGTCTCCGCCGTCTCGCCCATCGTGACGTAGAGATTCGGCATCCCCGGTTCCGCGCTGTCCCCGAAACGCGCGTTCTTCGTGTCCGGCATCCCGTCCGATTTTCCCTTCGGAAAACGGCTCACCGTCTCGACGCCCGCCGCGACGAACGCGTCGCCTTCGCCCGACCGAATCGCGTGGAACGCCATGCGGATCGCTTGCAGCGACGATGCGCAGTACCGATTCACCGTCGTACCCGGCACGTCGCGGAGCCCGGCGAGCAAGCTCGCGGCGCGCGCGACGTTGTAACCCGCCTCGCCCGCAGGTTGCGCGCATCCGACGATGACGTCCTCGATCGCGTTCGGATCGAGCGACGGAACCTGCGCGAGCGCCGCGCGGACGATCGCCGCCGCGAGATCGTCCGGGCGCATGTCGACGAGCGATCCCTTGGTCGCGCGTCCGATGGGGCTGCGCGTCGCGGAGACAATCCAAGCTTCGGTCATGACGTTCAGCTCCCGTAGACTTTTTGCGCCGGCACCGCTTGCGCGAGCAGATCGCGCACGCACGATCCAATTTCGTTCGCTTCCCAACGCGCTCCCTTGTCGATCGCCGGACCTTCGCGCCATCCGTCGGCGACGCTCAGCTTTCCGCCTGCGATCTCGAAGACGCGACCCGTCACGGCGCGTGACTCGGCGCTCGCGAGCCACGCGACGAGCGGCGCGACGTTCTCCGGCGCCATCTTGTCGAACCCGCTCTCGGGCTTCGCCATCATCTCGGCGAACACGCCCTCGGTCATGCGCGTGCGCGCCGCCGGTGCGATCGCGTTTGCCGTCACGCCGTAGCGCCCGAGCTCCGCCGCCTCGACGAGCGTGAGCGCGGCAATTCCCGCCTTGGCCGCGGAGTACGTCGCCTGCCCGACGCTCCCCTGAAGCCCCGCCCCGGAGCTCGTGTTGATCACGCGCGCGTCGTTCTTCGCGCCACCCTTCGATCGTTCGCGCCAGTACGTCGCCGCGTGGCGCGTCACGCAGAAGTGCCCCTTCAAGTGCACGCGAATCACAGCGTCCCACTCTTCTTCCGATGTGCTCACGAGCATCCGATCGCGCACGAATCCGGCGTTGTTTACGAGCACGTCGAGGCTGCCGAACGATGTGATTGCAGTCTGCACGAGGTTCTCGGCGCCGCCCCAATCGGCGATGTCGTCCTCGTTCGCGATCGCTTCGCCGCCCCGCGCGCGGATCTCCGCCGCGACGTCGTGTGCCGGACCGCCGGACCGCCCGCGGCCGTCGAGCTCGACGCCGATGTCGTTGACGACGACCTTCGCGCCATGACGCCCGAGCTCGATCGCGTGCGCGCGACCGATGCCGCGTCCCGCGCCGGTCACGATCGCGACGCGCCCTTCGCAGAGCTTCCCTCCACTCACGAGAGGCGCTCCAGGATCGTCACGTTTGCTTGTCCGCCGCCTTCGCACATCGTCTGAAGTCCCCAGCGCTTGTTCGTCCGCTCGAGCTCGCAGAGGAGCGTCGTCATCAGTCGCCCGCCCGTCGCGCCGAGCGGATGCCCGAGCGCGATCGCGCCGCCGTTGACGTTCACCTTCGTCATGTCCGCGCCCGTCTCTTTCTGCCAAGCGAGGACAACCGACGCGAACGCTTCGTTGATCTCGATGAGATCGATGTCGCTGAGCTTCATCCCGCTCTTCTCGAGCGCGCGCTTCGTCGCCGGGATCGGCGCAGTCAGCATCCAAATCGGATCGTCGCCGCGGACGCTCATGTGATGAATGCGCGCGCGCGGCTTCAGCCCGTGTGCCTTCACGGCGCGCTCGCTCGCGATGAGGAGCGCGGACGCGCCGTCCGAAATCTGACTCGACGTGCCCGCGGTGATCCGCCCGCCGTCGGCGAGGAGCTTCAACCCCGCGAGCTTCGCAAGCGACGTATCGCGGCGCGGCCCTTCGTCGTGCACGAGCTCGCCGAACGGGACGATCTCGCGCGCGAAGCGCCCTTCGTCGATCGCACGGAGCGCGCGCGTGTGGCTCTCGAACGCGAACGCTTCCATCGTCTCGCGCGTCAGCTCCCATTTCGCGGCGATCATCTCGGCGGATCGAAACTGCGACACAGGCGCGTTGCCGTAGCGCGCCTCCCACCCTTTGCATCCCGCCCACGGGTGATCGAACCCAAACTGCTGTGCGACGATCATCGAAGCGCCGATCGGGATCATGCTCATGTTCTGCACGCCGCCCGCGATGACGAGATCGCTCGTGCCGCTCATCACGGCCTGCGCCGCGAAGTGCACCGCTTGCTGCGACGATCCGCACTGACGATCGACCGTCGTCCCCGGCACTTCATGCGGGAGCCCGGCCGCGAGCCAACACGTGCGCGCGATGTCGCCGGCTTGCGGGCCGATCGTGTCGAGGCAACCGAAGACGACATCGTCGACCGCGAGCGGATCGATCTTCGCGCGTTCGACGATCGCCCTGAGCACATGCGCGCCGAGATCGCCCGGGTGCACTTTCGAAAGGCTGCCGTTGCGCTTGCCGACCGGCGTGCGGACACAGTCGACGATGAATGCTTCGCTCATGTTCCTACCTCGTTGATGCCATGGAGAACTGCGCGCCGAAGAGTGCGGCGCCCACACGCGCGCGATGGCTCGCTGCATCGCCCCAAGCGGCGGCGAGCGCCCACGCGCGCTTCATCCAAAGGTGAAGGTCGTGCTCGAACGAGTACCCGATCGCTCCGTGGCACTGGAGCGCCTTCTTCGCGACGACGAGCGCCGCATCCGACGCGAACGCCTTGCCCATCGACACGTGTGTGGCGCGATCCGGCGCCGACGTCGCGACCGACCACGCCGCGCGGTACACGACGGGACGAGCTATCTCGAGCGCGGAGAGCGCCTCGGCCATGTGGTGCTTCACGGCTTGGAAGCTGCCGATCGGCTTGCCGAACTGCTCGCGGATCTTCGTGTAGTCGACGGTCATGTCGATCATCCGCTGCGCGAGCCCGAGGAGCTCGGCGGAGGCCGCGAGCGATCCGCGATCGATCGCTTCCGCCACCGCCTGACGCGCGGTCGCACCCCGCGCGATGCACGTCGCCTTCTCCGGCGTCCACGTGACGCGCGAGAGCCGACGTGTGCCGTCGACGGAGCGCTGCGCTTCGAGCGTCACGGCGTCGCGTCCAACCGCGTGAAGCTCGTCGTCGCGTTGGAGCAAGAGGAGATCCGCGGCGTGCGCGTAAGCTGCGTGCGGCGCGCCGCCGAGTCGCACGGACACCCCCGCGCTCCCCGATGCGATCGCCGCGAGCCACCGCGCGTTCGTCTCTGGATCTCTGATCTCCGCGAGCAGCGGGAGCGCGACCGCCGTCGTCTCGATGAGCGGCTCGGGCAACGCGGCGCGCCCCGCTTCTTCGGCGATCGCGACGAGCTCGATCGCACCCAACCCGAGCCCGCCGTGCGTCTCGGGCGCCGTGACTCCGACGACACCGAGCGCCGCGAGCTTCGCCCACAGCCCCGGCACGCGCCCGTCTGCATTCGACCACGCCGCGCGCACAGCGGTCGGCGCACACTCGCGCGCGAGCAGCGCACGCACCGAGTCTTTGAGCATCTGCTGCTCTTCGGTGAAGGCGAAGCGCATCTCATTTCCTCGGCAAGCCGAGCACGCGCTCAGCGACGACGTTCTTTTGGATCTCGTTCGTGCCGGCGTATATGGGACCCGCGAGCGCGAACTCGAACCCCTTCATCCACGCGCCGCCGTCGATCGCGTCGGGTGCGCCGTCGACGAGCTCGGCGTGTGCTCCAAGGACGCGGAGCGCGGTCTCGTGCATGCGAACGTCCATCTCGGACCAGAAGATCTTGTTGAGGCTCGCCTCGGCGCCGATGGTGCCGCCGCCGGACACGCGCGACACGGTTTGAAGCGTGTAGAGTGCATACGCCTCCGCGTCCATCCACGCGCGAACGACCGCATCGCGCAGCGACGGATCGCTCCCGTCGCCATAGCGCGTGTACAGGTCGACGAGCCGCTTCGCCGTCGCTTGAAAACGTCCGGGGCTTCGCAAGCTCAGCCCGCGCTCGGAGCTCGCGGTCGCCATGGCGACGTTCCATCCGTCGTGCACTCTGCCGAGGACGTCGCGATCCGGAACGAAGACGTCGTCGAGAAACACCTCGGCGAACCCCGCGTCGCCGTCGAGGCGATCGACGGATCGAACCGTCACGCCCTTGGTGCGAAGCGGCACGAGAAAATACGTGAGGCCGCGATGTCGCTCCGCGGACGTGTCGGAGCGAAAGAGCCCGAACATCCAATCGCAGAACGCGCCGCGCGTGCACCACGTCTTCTGTCCCGACAGACGCCAACCTCCGCGCGATTCGTCGCGCACCGCGACGCTCTTGATGCCGGCGAGATCGCTCCCCGCGTTCGGCTCGGACCAACCTTGCGCCCAGAGATCGTCGGCCGACGCCATGCGAAGAAGGATCCGATCCTTCTGCTCTTCGGTTCCGAACTCGAAGAGCGTCGGCGCGAGCAAGAAGATCCCGTTCTGCGCGATCCGCTGCGGCCCGCCGGCGCGGTAGTACTCCTCTTCGAAGATGAGCCATTCGAGGAGTGACGCTTCGCGACCGCCGTACTTCTTCGGCCACGACACCGCGGACCAGCGCGCCTCGAAGAGCTTCTTCTCCCATCGCTTGTGGAGCGCGAACCCTTCGGCCGTGTCGCCCGACGGGATCGACTCGCGCGGCACGTTCGCTTCGAGCCACGCGCGCGCCTCGACGCGGAACGCCTCTTCGCGATCGGAGAACGTGAGATCCATGGCGCCTACTTCAGCCCCTTGGCCATGCTCTTCGCGTCTTGCCCGGCGAGGTGATCTTCGGACGTGAGCGAGTTGTGCGCGTGCGCGAGGTGATGAAGCGCGAACGTCGCGTCCATCGTGTCGCGCAATCCCATGCGATCTTCAGCCTGGTTGATCGCCTTCTTCGTCAGCGCGAGCGCGAAGCGCGGCATGGTGGCGATCCGCGTCGCGATCGCGAGCGTCTCTTCTTCGAGCTTCGCACGCGGGACGACGCGGTTGATCATTCCGATGCGGAGCGCGTCGCTCGCCGCGAGCTTCTCCCCGAGGAAGAGGAACTCCTTGGCCTGGCGCGGGCTCATGACGAACGGATGCGCGAAGTACTCGACGCCCGGGATTCCCATCTTCACGACGGGATCCGCAAAGAATGCGTCGTCGGCTGCGACGATGAGATCGCAAATCCACGCGAGCATCAGCCCGCCCGCGACGCACGCGCCTTGCACCATCGCGATGACGGGCTTCGGCATGTCGCGCCATCGCCTGCACATCCCGAGGTAGAGCTCGGACTCGCGGACGAACATCGCCTCGGCGCCCTCTTTGTCCTCGTGCTCCCACCATTGCGTCGCGACGCGCGGGAACGATTTATGGATGTCGCGATCGGGCGTGCCGATGTCGTGACCCGCGGAAAAGTGATCGCCCTCGCCGCGCAGGACGACGACCTTGATCGCGTCCTCGGTCATCGCGCGCGTGAACGCCGCATCGAGCGCGTGCGTCATTTTCGCGTTCTGCGCGTTGCGGTAACGCGCGCGGTTCATCGTGACGATCGCGATGGGCCCGCGCGCTTCGTAGAGAACGATCTCGCTCGATTCGTCGCTCATGACGCCGCCCCCAGACGCGACAACGTCGCCTCGGCTTCTCTCATGATTCGCGCGACGAGCTCGTCCACCGACGGCAGCTCGTCCATGACGCCGACACCTTGTCCCGTCGGAAGGATCCCCACCTCGGGTCGTCCATCGACCATGCTTGCCTTCGTCAGCATCGGCGCGTTCGCGGCCATCGCCATTTGCGCGAACGTCATCTCGCCTTTGCGCTGCATCGCGAACCCTTCCTTAACGAGCGCGAACATCGATGTCTCGGTGATCGAACGGAAGTCCCAAGCGTGCTTCAGCGCGCGCACGTGCGATCCGATCGCGCCGGCCTTCTCGAACGCGTCGACGAGCGCGGTGCGAATCACCCGCTGCGGGTGACCGTCGATGCTCTTCGTGACGACGGTGCCGGTGACCGGAGTCTTCAAGTAGATCTCCTTCACCGCGTCCGGCACCGTGCTTTCTTTCGTGAGCAAGAAGCGCGTCCCCATCGCGATCCCCGCCGCGCCGAACGCGAGCGCCGCGACCAGACCGCGCCCGTCGACGAAGCCGCCCGCGCCGAGCACCGGAATGTCGACCGCGCGCGTGACGTCGGGAAGGAGGATCGACGTCGGCACCGCGCCTGTGTGACCGCCCCCTTCGTGCCCTTGCGCGATCACTGCATCGACGCCCCATTCGGCCATTTTCTCGGCATGGCGACGCGCGCCGATCGTCGGCATCGTCACGATGCCTTCGCCCTTGAGCTTCTTCACGATCTCTTTGCTCGGCGCCTGAGCAAAGCTCGCGACCTTCACCTTCTCGCGCACCAGGAGTTCGACGCGCGCGTCGACGTCGTCTTGATCCGTTCGCATGTTCACGCCGAACGGATTCGACGTTCGCGACTTTACCTCGCGGATCGCCGTCTCGAGCTGCGCGAGCGTCATCGTCGCCGACGCGAGGATCCCGAGACCGCCCGCTTCGCTCGTCGCCGACGTGAGGCGCGCGCCTGCGACCCATCCCATGCCGGTCTGCACGATCGGATACTTCACGCCGAAGAGCGCGCACGCGCGCGTGTGGAGAGCGGCGTGCGTCATCGCGCGAGCTCCTTCTTTCCGAATCCGTTCGGATCAATCACGTCGCGAATCAAACGCAGCTCGTCGACTGTCGGCGCTCGCGTCTCGCCGACGTTGCTCGGTACGACGAGATCGAAGCCGGTGCCCTTCACGACGTCGTCGACGGAGCAGCCGGGATGCACCGAGCGCAATCGCATCGCGTGATCGGGTGTCTCGAAGTCGAGGACGCACTTGTCGGTGACGACGCGACGGAGCTCGTGAAAGCGCGACGCCTTCGGTCCGAGCGCCTTCGCGCGGTCGTAGCCGACGCCCGAAACGAAATCGACCTTGGGGACGAAGCAGCGCGGTCCGTGGTTCGGGATCCAGTAGCTCGTCGTGTGGTTGATCGTGTTGCCCGGAGCGCCGCGCGCGCCGAGGAGTTGGCTCTTCGGCTTCGCGAAGTCGCCGATGCACGCGATGTTCTGGTTGCCGAAACGATCGATCTGGCTCGCGCCCATCATGACGTGGCGTCGACCGGACCACACGACGTCGAAGATCGATCGGTACGGCATGTACCCTTCGACGACGCGCGCATCGGGAGGCGCGCCGATCGCGTAGACGTTCGCGACCAAGCTCGCGACGCCGTCGGTGAGCATCAAGTCCGGCGCGAACGTCGCCTTCGCTAGGCGCGCTCCGATCATGGGGATCGTTCCGATGGGGCTCGCGAGGATCTCGCCGTCGCCGCGCCACGCTTCGGCGCACGCGACCGCGCACAGCTCGGAGAGCGTGAAGTCGGTCACGACGCGCCTCCCTTCGCGACGATGTGCTTCGCATGAAACGCGCTCCACGCTTCGGCGCTCGCCGCGCTCGCTGCGTATTCCTTCTGCAGCGCCTCGTCGCGATCGTAGTCCGGCTCGCACGACGTGAAGCGCGCACCGCCGGGAGCTTCGACGACGCCGTCGGTCATCCCGCGATGAATGCGCAGCGTGTGGATCGATCCGCCGCGCGACAGCTCCTCGGTCGCAACGATCCTCTCGCAACTCATGAAGCGCTTCTTTGCGGCCCCGCAGAAGAGATCGTCGAAGAAGAGATCCGGTCCGAGGAACTGCCCGTTGCCCACCGCGTCGGCGCGGTTCATGTGGACGAGCGCGACGTCGAGCTCGATCGCCGGCATCGCAATGAGCGTCTCGCCGTCGTCGTAAGGCGACGTGACCTTCTTCAGCCACGGATGAATTCGCTCGAGATCGCTCCCGAGCCCCGCGCGCGTCGGCAAGAACGGCAGCCGAATCGACGCCGCGTAGAGCCCCCACTGCAGCATCCCTTCGTCGAGCTCGACCGCTTCGATGGCTCCCGCCTGCCGCGCGGCGCGAAAGTGCGGCTCGAGTGGGATCGAGTCGAGCGAGACGAAGCCGTAGATCGCTTTCTTCACCTTGCCCGTAGCGCAAAGCATCCCGACGTCGGGACCGCCGTACGACACGATCGTCAGGTCCTTCAGCGGCGAACGAAGGATCGCGCGCACGAGCGACATCGGCTTTCGCCGCGATCCCCAGCCGCCGATCCCGATCGTCATTCCGTCGGCGAGCTGCGCGACGACGTCGGCTTCCGTCATGCGTTTGTCGGCCATCTCTACTTCTCGAAGTCCGCTTTGCGCTTCTCGACGAACGCGGCGCGCGCTTCGTCGGAGACGCCGGACAAGTTGAGCTCGAACGTGAATCCCTGCTCGTAGCGATAGCTGCGCTTTACATCCATCGGGTCGATGCCGTTGAGCGACTGCTTCGCGGCGCGAATGACGGTCGGGCTCTTCTTCGCGATGTCGGCGGCGACGGCGTGCGCGGTGCGGCGAAGATCTTCGCGCGGCACGACGTGGAGGACCGATCCAAACGCGTGGAGCTCGAGGGCCGTCGCGGACGCACCGGTGTAGACCATCGCGCGCATCTTGTGCTGCGGCACGAGGCGCATGAGATGGGTCGCCGCGCCGAGCGCGCCGCGGTCGACCTCGGGAAGCGAGAACGTGGCGTCGGTCGACGCGACGATGATGTCGGCGTTGCCGACGAGGCCGATGCCGCCGCCGAGGCAGTACCCGTGCACCGCCGCGACGACCGGGACCTCGCACTCGTAGACCGCCGCGAACGCCGCCGCGCATCCGCGGTTCGCGCCGATGAGCGCGTCGTGCCCCTTCGCCGCTTGGATCTCTTTGATGTCGACGCCCGCGTTGAAGCCGCGCCCCTCGGCCGCGAGGATGACGACGCGCACGTTCGGGTCTTCGCCGAGCGTGCGGATCGTCCGCGCGAGCTCGTGCCAGCCGGCGACGTCGAGCGCGTTGACGGGCGGGCGGGCCATGACGACCTCTGCGATCCCGTCCCTTGTCGTGTGCGTGATGCCCATGGGAAAAAAGCGCCTCTCGTGTGAAGCTGGTATCCCGAACTAGAACATGTTTCACTTTCGCTGTCCAGCGAGGGCGAGATGCGCGAAGCGATCGACATGAGCGGCAGAGTGGTCATCGTGACCGGGGGCGGGAAGGGGATCGGCCGCGCGATCGCGAGCCGTTTTCTCGAGGCCGGAGCCGAGGTCGTCGTCTGCGGGCGCAAGCCGCCGGAGAGCCTTCCGCGCGTGGGGGATCGCGAAGCGGCGTTCGTCGTGGCGGACGTGCGCGAGGTCGATCAGGTCGACCGTCTCGTGTCCGAAGCGGTGTCGCGCTTCGGGCGTCTCGACGTCCTCGTGAACAACGCGGGCGGCTCGCCGTTCGTCGAGGCCGCGAAGGCATCGCCGCGTTTCTCGGAGTCGATCCTGCGCTTGAACTTGCTCGCGCCGCTCCTCTGCGCCCAGCGCGCGAACGCCGTCATGCAGACGCAAGACGCGGGCGGCGTGATCGTGAACATCGCGAGCGTGAGCGGCACGCGCGCGTCACCCGGGACCGCAGCGTACGGCGCGGCGAAGGCGGGGCTCCTCAACCTCACCGAGTCGCTCGCGATTGAATGGGCTCCCAAGGTTCGCGTCGTCGCGGTGACGGCGGGGCTCATTCGCACCGAGCAGTCGGCGCTCCACTACGGCGACGAGGACGGCATCGCGCGCGTCGCGGCGACCGTTCCGCTCGGATGTCTCGGTGATCCCGGCGACGTCGCGGATGCCTGTCTCTTCCTCGCGTCGCCGCTCGCGCGCTACATCAGCGGCGCGAGCCTCGTCGTTCACGGCGGTGGAGAGCGACCGGCGTTTCTCGCGGCAGCGGAGAAGCGCTGAGCGACGACACGGGCCTCGCGCTCACTTGCCCTTCGCGAGGTGGACGTCGGCTTGGTACCCGCGCTCCTCGAGGCCGGACACCGATGCCTTCGCGAAGCCGACGGACGGCGCGTCGTGCGTCTCGAATCGCACGCCGACGAGGGACCTGCAGTTGATGTCCACGTCCTTTCCGCGGAGGTTGTCGAACACCGAAGGATCGAGCGTGACCGTTCCGTCCGCGGCGCCGCGCGCCGTGAGCACGAGGGGATCGACGGCCCACGTCGAAAAGCAAGTGCTGTCGACACGCACCGTCGCCGTCGCGCCCTCGGGGAGCGGCGGATCGACGTGGAAGACGATCGGCGCGTCCGCGTTCAACGTCGAAGGTGGCGAGACGAGGCGGAACGCTGCGGGCACGCGCACGACGAGCGATGCGCTGCTCTTCTCCGTGGGACGCTCGAAGCGAATCTCGACATCCTCCGCGCTCGCCGGCATCGGGAAGGTCGCGGTGTAGTCGCCGCCGGCGTTGATCACGAGAGCGCGTGACTTGCCTGCGACCGTCGCGATGAGCGCGTCGCCCGCACCGAGCGGCAGGCCCCCCCCGAACGCGTAGGACAGGCGCGCGTAGACGGCGAGATCGCCGCCGTACGTTTGGGCGCTGGCGTCGACCTCGATGTAACGGGTCGCGACGTCTGCGGTGTCCTTGACGACATCCGGTGGCGTGTCGCTCGTCGTCGTGTGGACAGCGCATGCGCTGGTGAGGGTGGCGAAGGTGGCCGCGAGGGCCGCGAGGCGTAACGAAGAAGTAGGGAAGCGCATGGCAAGACACATCGCAACGGGTGTGCCGTGACGCGCACACGCGCCATTCGCAAGGAACCGAGCCGCGTCGCGCCTGTTTTTCCGCGCGCGCAGGATGCGCGTGAATCGCGGGTCACGCCGATCGCGACGTTGGCTGTGTGTCGCTATCGCCCGTCCCCGAACGGGTGACGCGGCTATGCTCGGAGATCAAGGAGAGACGATGGACCCATTCGCGGAACCCCCTCCCGCTCCAAAGAGCAAACGCCCGTGGATTGTCGTCGGCGCGGTCGTCGTCGGTCTCGTGCTCGCCGTCGTGTTGTTTCGCATCGTGACGCGGTCGGGAAAGAGCGGCGGCGGCTCGACCGCCTCGGCGCCCGCGCCTTCGTCGTCGTGCGGGTGCGCGTGGCCGGGCACGGCGTGCGTCGGCGCGGTGTGCGAGCTCGCGCCGAACGCGTCGTGGACGCTCTCGCCGATGCGCGTCTCGTTCCCCGCCGCGAGCGGTTCGTCGCAACCCGCGCCCGCGAGCAGCGTCGTGCTCTGTTCGCGTCCGACCGGAGGCAAGGATTGGAAATGCACGAAGCCCGCGCGCGCCGTGTCGGCGTCGCCGTCGGCGACCGCGCAACACGCCGATTTTCCGCCCGAGGTCGCTGCGGATGGCGACGTCGTCGTCACGACCGAAGCGCTCAAGGAGACAGGTATCGACGTCGAAGTGCGACGCGCCGACACCGCGATCGCGAGCGCGACGGGGCTCCATCACAAGATCCTTCGTCCCGGTCCGACGCTGTTCCAAGGCGGCGTGCGCTTCGGCGCGAAAGACAAAGGGCTCACCGACGTCCTCTACCGATTCAAGTCGGCGGAGTGACCGCGTCGTCTCGGCGACGATGACAATTCGCGTCGCGCTGGCTCCAGGCACGACGCGTGCAATTCTCGCGGCGCATGGACGCTCGGGTGGCGAAATGGATCGGTGCGGGCATGCTCGTCGCGATGCCGCTGTGCGCATGCGAGCTCGTCGTTGGCAGCGAAGATCGCGTGATCGAACCGACGCTCGCGGACGCGGGAACCGAGTCGCCGACCCCCGACGGGGCGTCGCTCGCCCTCGAGGCTTCGCCCGTCGACGAGGCGAGCCGCGTCGATCAGGCCTCGGACGCTTCGGTGACGCCGCCGGCCGACGCGCCCCCATCGGCGGCGGACGCAAGCGCCTGCGCTGTCTGCATCACCGATTCCGCTGCATGCCAAAGCACGTGCGCGCAGACCAGCGCATCCTGCCGATCGCGCTGCACGACCGGTGGATGCCTGAACCAATGCGCGAAGGAAGCGCAACACTGCGACGACGCGTGCGTCAAAACGTGCGCGACGTGCACAGCGAGCGCGCGATGCGGCGGCATGGTCTCGTGCGGCGGTCAGAACGGCAACGGCGACTAGCTCGGCACGCAAGGCGGGTGCGTAGCGATCTGCGGCGGCATCCGTGCGCGCGTGAGGCAACTTGCGACATTCAACGGAGCGACCGCGAATCAAGTAGCCTGCTTCGCGTGAAGCCTTTGCGTTTCCTCGTCGCCCTCCCGCTCCTGGCTGCTTGTGCCGGCGCCGCGGATCGACCTTCCAGTCTTGCGCCGTCGCCGTCGCCTTCGAGCATCGCGCCGACGACGTCTGCGGCGAGCACGGCGCCATCGTCGTCTTCGAACGCGACGGCGCCCGAGCCATCGCCGCTCTCGTTCGAAGCGGAGGATCGCGCGCTGCTCGACGAGATGGTCGCTGTCGACACGAGCCACGGCGGCGAGACGAAGCTGCTCGAGCCGATCGCCGAACGGTACCGGCGCGTCGGCGTACCGGTGCAGATTCTCGAGTCGTCGCCGGGACGCGGCAACTTGATCGCGCGGTTGAAAGGGAGCGGCGCGAAGAAGCCGCTCCTCTTGATCGCACACGTCGACGTCGTGCCGGTCGAAGGCCAGCCGTGGACGGTGCCGGCCTTCAAGACGACGGAGAAGGATGGCTTTCTCTGGGGCCGCGGGATCAACGACGACAAAGGAATGGCGGCGGCGATCGTCGCGGTCACGCTCGAGATGGCGCGGACCAAGGCGCCGCTCACGCGCGACATCATCGTCGCGCTCACGGCGGGCGAAGAGACGGGCGGATTCGCGGGAACGCGGTGGCTCGTCGAGAATCACAAGGAGCTCATCGACGCCGAGATCGCGCTCAACGAAGGCGGCGCCGTGCGCATCGCCGACGACATGTCGAAGGCGCTCGAGGTCGCGCTCGGCGTCTCGGAGAAAGTGTTCCAGACGTACCGCGTCGTGGCGCGCGGCAAAGGGGGACACTCGTCGCGTCCGCCCACGAGCGGCGATCCGGTCGTCGCGCTTGCGCGCGCGCTCGTGAAGATCGGTGACATACGATTTCCGGCGGGGGTGTTGCCCGAGGTGAAGGCCGACTTCGAGCTCGAGCTCTCGCGCGTCGAGAAGAAATACGAAGGCGCGCTCCGACACGCCATCGCATCGGCGCCGCGGATCGCCCCCGCGGACGAAAAAATTCTCTCCGAGAACGCCGGCTACAACGCGATGCTGCGAACGACGTGTGTGACGACGATGCTGCAGGCGTCACCGCAAGACAACGTGTTGCCAACGACGGCCGAAGCGACGATCAACTGCCGGCTTTTGCCCGGCGATACTCGCGCGCAAGTGCAAGAGGCGCTGACGAAGGCGATCGGCGACGCGAAGATCGACCTCATCGCGAGCCCGTCGTACGGCGAATCGGCGGGGTCGCCGTTCGACGGCGAGGTCATCGAGGCCGTGAAGAAGGTCGCCGCGGCGACATTTCAGGGGATCCCGGTCTTGCCGTTCATGTCGGCCGGCGCGACCGACTCGCGCTTCTTACGCGGCATCGGCATCCGCGCGTACGGCGTCTCGCCGGGGACGTTCTCGATCGCCGAGGCTCGCGCCGCGCACATCGCGCACGGTCCGGACGAGCGCAGGCCGACGAGTTGGCTCGCGCCGGCCGCGCGTTACTTCCGCGACATCGTGCGGACGCTGGCGCTCTGATGAATCCGCCGAAAGCGGAGGCCTCGGTTCCGAACGTCGACGATCTCGACGCGGGCTGGGAAGACGAGGACGAGCTCGACGAGCCGGAAGAACCGGAGGAGCCCGCGCCGCCCGGCATGACGCCCGAAGAGCGCGAGGCCCGCGCGGCAGCGAGGAAAGAGAAAGCGCGCGCGAAGGCGACGGCGAAGAGAGAACGACGCAAGGCGCGCGTGCTCGCCGCCGCGGACAAGCAGAAAAAGGGCGGAGGGAAGCGGCGCACGGCTCCGCCGCCGGCGCTCGCGACGTCGGCGAAGTCGGTGAGCTCGGTCGAGCGATCGACGAAGACCGAGCTCCGCGCGGCGAAGGATGAAGGCGAGAGCTCGCGCGCGGATCACGACGCGAACGTGCGGCGTGATTGGCGGCGGATGGCGATCATGGTCGCGATCGTCGTGGCGGTCGGTGGAGCCGTCATGTTCTTCCTGATGAAGAAGTAGCGACGACGAGCACGTTGGCGAACGGCGTGCCGCGCCAGCACGGCTCGACGGCGCACGAAAACCCCTTCGCTTCGAGCACCGGAACGAGATCGCGCGCGACGTCGCGGACGAGGACGCGCTCGCCGCGATTGAAGCGCGCCGCAGTCCCGATGCGCTCGGCCGAGCGCGTGAGCCATGAGCGAAATCCATAGCCGGTGCTCGCGTCGCGGACGAAGAGTCGTCCGCCGGGGCGCACGCGATCCGCGGCGCGTGCGAGCAGCGCGTCTTGCTCCGATGCGCTCAGGTAATGGAGCACGTCGACGAGGAGCACCGTGTCCGCGAGATCTCCGGCGACGCTTCGAACGTCGGCGCGCTCGAACCGCGCGTCGAGCCCGTCGGCGGCGCGCGTCGCGAGCGTGACCTTCGCGTCGTCCCAATCGACACCGCGCACGCGCGTCGCTGCGCCGCTCTCGAGGAGCAAGATCGCGAGCTGACCGCGCCCGCATCCGAGATCGAGCACGTCACCGAGCGGCGCGCGATCGACGATGGCCCGCGCCGAGGGATCGCTGCCGAGCTTCGCGCGCACGTAGTAGAGGTCCGCGCGTCGAGCCGAGGCGCGCGCGAAGCGCTCGGCCGTACGCGTCACCGCGTCGTCGAACGGCGTCGTCGCGCGTGGTCCGCGCCGCAGCCGCGCGGCCGTGTACGCGAGCGTCCCGCCGACGACGCCGAGCGCGATCCCGAGGAGCGGCGATCCCACCACGAGCGCCGCGAGCAGCGGCCCCGGCGAATGCACCATCTCGCGCGCCCCTTCGGCCGTCAGCGGAACGGTGTGCCCAGCCAGAAGGAGTGAGCCAATTTGCACCGATGCGATCCACAAGAACGGAGCGATCGGCGGGATCGATATGTTCGCGGCGACGTAGCTCACCGCCGCGTCGAGGCGTAGCGGCAAACAAAGCGCGAGGACAATCGGCAAATGAAGCCCCGGCGTCGGCTGCACGCCGATCAGGATCCCAATCGCGACCGACCAGAACGCGCGCGCCGGCGTCAGCTCGCCGCCGCGAACGCGCGCCCATGCACGCTTCAGCTTACTCGGTTCGCCCACCCGAACCGAGTACGCTCGCCGCGCCGTACGTGCAATCATGTCCGGCGTGACGACCCGAGAAGCCGCGATCCCGGCGCGCGACCGCCCGACGTCCTGGTGGCTCTCGATGCTTCGCCGCCGCGCCGAGCGGATGGACGAGGAACGCCTCGATCTCTCGCGGCCGATCGTCTGGGAGTCCGAAGAAGAGCGCCTCGCCGCAATCAAATTCTTCAACGCCGCGTACCGCGCCGAAGAGTCGGGCCTCGCGCAGGCGCATTCGCTCGCCGAAGAAGTGCGTGCTTCGGATCCCGAGCTCGCGGAGTGCCTCGTCCTCTACGGCAACGAAGAAGGCTGGCACCGCCAGCTGCTCACCGAGTTCCTCGCGTACCTCGGCGGCGACATTCGTCCGATGGGTCGCGTGACCGGGACGTTCTATCGCTTGTACGGACGCGCCGAGCGGATGGACACGATTGTCTTGTCGAACCTCATGTTCGAGACGATCGGCTCGACGACGTACCGTCTCGCGCTCCGTCGCGCGCGCCATCCGGCCGTGAAGCAGATGCTCACGATCCTCACGCGCGACGAATCGTTTCACGTTCCGCTCAACGTCCACTTCTTGCGCCGCGTCCTCGCGCGCACTCCCGGCGGACGCGCACGCCTCGCGCGTCTCTATCATCTCCTCTATGTCGCGCTCCTCGCGTCCGCCGCGGCGAGCCGCCGTCGCGCGCAGCGCTTCGACAAGATCCCGTTCGGCGTCCTCGCACGCGCGTACGGCGAGCAGCTCGGCCGCCTCTTCATGCAGGAGAAGGATCTCGGTCTCGCGCCGTCGCGCCTCGTCCTCTACGCGCTCGGATTGCGCCGCGCGGATCTCGCGCACGGCGACGGGCCGTCGGTGGTCAGCGCCGAGGCTGCCGAAGCCGCGGCCGAGCGCGCGCACGTCGTCGTCACGGCGCTCTAGTCAAACCAAACGAAGTCGTACGCGCTTGTCGCTCGTCTTCTTAGCGGCGTTCGCGGCGTCGCGCGCTTCGAGAGCCAGCGCCGACTCCGGCATCACGATGGATCCGATCGGCGCCGGCAGCGGCAGCGCCTGATTCTTCGCGTACACGGGATGCCGTCCCTTCGTACGATTCCAGTCTGCGACGCTCGCGTTGGCCTTCATCTTCTCGATGATGTTCCGCCAGCCGACGCCGGTGTTGTACGCGCAGAAGCTGATTTCCCCCATCTGCGTGCCGTACGGAATGATGCACATTTCGGTTCGTCGAAAGTCGTAGTTGAAGAGATCCTGAAACCACATCCCAGCGATGAAGAGCGCGCGCCACTCGAACGCGGTCGAGTCCCCTTCGCTCTCGCCGATCT
>JBBQXV010000021.1:0-56189 GCA_038209335.1 Polyangiales bacterium
CGCGGATCGCGACGCCGGGCAAATCAGTCACGTCGAGCATCGTCATGTCCATCGAGACCGCGCCGACGATCGGCGCGCGCTTGCCGCGGACGATCGCGTGGCCGCGGTTCGTCAGAAGGCGCGGGAGCCCGTCGGCGTAGCCCATCGGGATCGTCGCGATGCGCGAGCGGCGCGGCGCGCGCCACAAGGCGCCGTAGCCGACCGGTTGTCCGGCGTCGATCTCGCGGACGTCGACGACCTCGGTGCGAACGCGCATCACCTGGCGAAGATCGCTGACCAGCGCTTCGCCTCCGTCCACACGCGGAGCGACGCCGAAGATCGCGACGCCAGGTCGCACCGCGTCGAGCCGACCGAGCCCGCGCAAGAGCGCCGCGCTGTTCGCCGCGTGCCGCACCTCGGCGCGGATGCCGTGACGCGCGAGGAGCGCGGTCGCTTCGTCGAAGCGGAGCATCTGCTCGTTGGTCTCGGCGGGTGTCGCGGCGTCGGCGCACGCGAGATGCGTCATGAGTCCGGTGACACGCACCTCGGGGAAATCGTCGAGCCGCTCCGCGAACGCCGGGAGCGCTTCCATCGTGACGCCGAGACGCGCCATGCCGGTGTCGACCTTGAGGTGAACGTCGATCGGCCCGAGCGCGCGCGGACGGGCGCCGCTGCGAACGACGCGCGCGAACCCTTCGACGTGCGCGATGTCGTAGACGACGGGGACGAGATCGCGCGCGAGCACTTCGTCGTACGCGCCGCCGTAATAGCCGCCCATCACGAGGATCGGCGCGCGAATGCCCGCTTCGCGCAGCTCGACGGCCTCTTCGAGGAGCGCGACGCAGAAGCCGTGCGCACCTGCGCGCTCGAGCGTCCGCGCGACCGCGGCCGAACCGTGTCCGTACCCGTCGGCCTTGAGCACCGCCCACACCTTCGACGCGCCGGCGTGACGCGCGACGATGCGAAGGTTGTGACGCAACGCTTCGAGGTTCACCTCGGCGCGCGTCGGACGCACGGCGTCTGCGGGCGCGGCGCGACGCGGCTTGAGCACGCGCGGCTCGGACGGCGCGGCGCGCGGAACCTCGACGTTCGCGGGTGCGGCGGGCGCAGGCTCTTGGGCAGCGGGGAGCGGCGTGGAGATCGTCATGCAGGACTTAACGCGCGCAGTGGACGGCGCGATTCCTCGTTACCACTTCGCAGGCCCATCGGCCAAGTGTGCGCCCCGTTCGCGCCGTTCAGGCGGGAGGCGGCGCCGGCGTGACGCCGACCGTGCGATCCGACGCCTGCGCGCGTTCGTGTGCAAACTGCATGCGATAAAGGCGCGCGTACAGGCCGCCTTTCGTCAGGAGCTCGTCGTGGGTGCCGGTCTCGGCGACGCGCCCCTTGTGGAGGACGATGATCCGATCCGCCGCACGGATGGTCGAGAGGCGGTGCGCGATCACGATCGACGTGCGCGCTTGCATGACCGCGTCGAGCGCGATCTGCAGGCGCGACTCGGTGTCCGAGTCGACGCTCGCGGTCGCCTCATCGAGGATGAGGATCGGCGCGTCGCGGTAGAGCGCGCGCGCGAACGCGAGGAGCTGGCGCTCGCCCCCGCTGAAGTTCGCGCCGCGCTCGTCGACGCGCGCATCGAGGCCCCCTTCGCGCCGCTCGAAGAGCTCGAGCGCGCCGATGCGCTCGAGGGCGAGCGTGGCCCGTGCGCGATCGGGCTTCGCGTCGGCCATCGCGATGTTCGAGAGCACCGTCCCCGAAAAGAGAAACACGTCCTGCGGCACGACCGCGAAGCTCCGACGCAGCTCGTGCTCGTCGTACTCGCTCACGTCGCGACCGAAGACCTTCACGCTCCCCGCGTCCGCGTCGTAGAGGCGCAAGAGCAAGCTCGCGATCGTCGTCTTCCCCGATCCCGTCGCGCCGACGAGCGCCACCTTCTCGCCGCGACGCGCGTGCAGGCTCACGTCCTTGAGCACCGGCGTCCCTTCTTTGTACGAGAAGATCACGTGATCGAGCGCGACCACGTCCTCGTCGCCGCTCGGCGCGCACTTCGCGCCCGACGCCGGCGGATGCACCGCCTTCTCGTCGAAGAGCTGGAAGATCCGCTCGGCGCCCGCCATCGCGCTCTGCATGATCGTGTACCGCGTCGACAGCATGCTGATCGGCTCGAAGAACTGCCGGATGTACTGCGTGAACGTGACGAGGAGCGCGAAGGTGATGGTGTGCTCGCCGAGGTGATCGAAGCCCGCCCACCAAAGGATGCTCGCGATGCACAGCGTCGACACCATCTCGATCGCGGCGTCGAGGACGGCCTCGTAGTAGACCGATCGCTTGTTCGCTTCGCGGTAGGCGACGTTGATCTCGTCGAACTCCGCGGCGGCGGCCTTCTCGCGGCCGAACGCTTGCACGACCGAGATCCCGCTCACCTGCTCGTTCAAGAACGCGTTGAGGCGCGCCGTCTTCGCGCGGATGTCGCGGAACGCTTCGCGCGATCGCTTGCGCACGAAGTTCACGATGAGCCCGACGACCGGCAGCGCGACGAACGCGATCAGCGACATGCGCCAATCGAGGACGAGCATCATCACGACGATCCCGCCGAGCGTGAAGACGTCGCCCATTGCGTTCAGTACGCCTTGCGCGAAGAGCTCGCCCACGGCGTCGACGTCGTTCGTCGCGCGCGTGACGAGACGACCGACCGGCGTGCGATCGTAGAAGCGCAAGTGCAGGCGCTGAAGGAACATGAAGACCGAGCGGCGCAGATCCGACATCGACCGCGCGCCCGCGAGCTGCATCGCGTAGATCTGCGCGTAGCTCATCAGCTGCATCACGACGAGCAAGCCCGCGAGCGCCGCGCCGTCGCGCATCAATCCGTGAGCGTCGCGCGAGGCCGCCTTCGCGACGACGTCGCCCATCACGATCGGACGCATGAGCCCGAGCGCCGTGAGGAAGACGAGCATCACGAGCGAGACGACGATGAACTTGGAGTGCGGGCGGACGTACGGCCAGAGACGACGAATGAGGCGCGCGTCGTACGCTTTTCCGATCGAGCTCTCTTCGTGGAACGCCTTGAGCTTCTCGGCTGCGCGCGACGCGGGCGGTGTCGCGCTCTTCGGCGCCTCGTCCGCGCTCACGACGTCACCTCGACGGGCGCGGGGTTCGACGGAATCGCAACGTCGTCGAGCTCGTCGAGCTCGCTCGCCATCCGCTGCTCCTCGGCGAACGCGGCGTAGAGTCCGCCCGCGCGCACGAGCTCGTCGTGTGTGCCGCGCTCGATGATGCGCCCCTCGTCGAGGACGATGATCGAGTCGCAGCGCGACGCCGCCGCGACACGATGGGTGATGAGGACGACGGTGCGTCGCTCGGCTTGCCGCTCGATCGCTTCGAGAATCGCCGCTTCGGTGCGCGCGTCGACGGCGCTGAGCGGATCGTCGAGCACCAGGATCTTCGGCTCCCACACGAGCGCGCGCGCGAGGGCGACGCGCTGCTTCTGTCCGCCGGAGAGCTGCACGCCGCGCTCGCCGACGACGGTGTCGAACTGCTCCGGGAGCGTGAGGATCTCGCCGAGCACTTGCGCTTCGGTCGCGGCGTGGCGAATGCGTTCCATCGCGCCGGGCGAGTCCGGATCGTCGATCGCGAAGCCGACGTTGCGCGAGACGGTGGTCGAGAAGAGAAATGCGTCCTGCTGCGCGTATCCGATTTGCGACCTTACGGCCGACAGCGGCAGCTCGCACACGTCGATGCCGTCGATGCGCACCGCGCCCGGCGGCGTCGGCAAGAGGCGCGCGAGGAGAAGCGCGAGCGTCGTCTTGCCCGATCCCGTGCGCCCGACGATCGCGAGCGACTCCCCTGCCCGCACGTCGAACGTCACGCCGTCGAGCACCTTGCGCGGCAAGGACTTCGCGCCCGCCGCCGCGTCGCGTGCCGCGTACGAAAAATCGAGTTCCGTGACGCGCAAGGAGCCGCTCACGTGCGCCGGCGCGCGCCGCGTCCCGTCGACCACCTCGGGCTTCGCGTCGAACACTTCCTTCAAACGCGAGAAGCCGGCGCGACCGCGCTGGATCATCGACCACGCGAAGCCGAGCGCGATCATCGGCCACGTCATGCGAACGAACGCCAGCCAGAACGCGAAAAAATCTCCCTGCGTGAGCCCGCCGTTCTCGGGCCCCTTCAGCAAGAGCGTGCCTCCGTACCAGAAGAAGACGAGCATCCCGATCGCCGCCGTCGCGCCCGCGATCGGTTGAAACGATCCGCGCAGACGCGCCAGCGAGAGGCTCGCCTGGAGGTAGCGCTCGTTGGCGACCTCGAAGCGCTCGCGCTCCCGCTCCTCGAGCGCGAAGCTCCGCACGACGCGCACGCCCGCGAGGTTCGCCTGCACGACTTCGCTCAAGTGCCCGAGCGAATCTTGGTTCTCGCGCGTCGCCGTGAAGAGCTTTCGCGAGACCGTTCGCGAGATCATCACGAGGATTGGAATGTTGGCGAGGCACACGAGCGTGAGAAACGCCGACAGCGTGAGCATCACTTGCAGCGTGCTCGCGAACGCGAAGACGACGTTGATGATGTTCAAGACGCCGAAGCCGTAGAGGAGTCGAACCTGCGCGAGATCGCTCGTCGCGCGGCTCATGATCTCGCCCGCGCTCATCTTTCGGTAGAATGCCGTCCCGAGCTTCTGCAGTCGGTCGAGCATCAGGAAGCGCATCTCGTATTCGACGTCGCGCCCGGCGTTGAAGATGAACCAACGGCTCGCGACGCGCGTGACGAACGCGCCGACCGCGATGACGAGCATCGTGAGCGCGGGGATCGACGGTGCGCCGGCTTCGTTTCCGAAGATGCGATCGATGGCGTGCTTGGACAGCCAGTCGATCCGATTCATCGCGAGCTGGAACGCGCCGAGCATGACCATGCCGAGCGCATACGCCGGGAGATGCCGGCGAAGCTGTCCGCCTAAGGTCGCGGGGAGCTGGGTCGGGTCGAGCTTCTGCAATCGCGTGGGGTTTGGATGCCGGTGGAGGGCATTTGGTTACGGGCCAAACGCCGAGGATAAGGACGCGCCTACCGCGCAGGGAGCGGACGCCGGTGGGACGACGAAAGGACAGGGCGATCGCGCCCTTCGGCGCTGACGATCAGGTCCTTGACCTCGAGGCGCATCGCGAGGAGGCCGAGCATGACGCGCGCACCGCCTTGACCGTCGAGCTCTTGGACGACGCCGACTTTGCCTTCGAACGGACCGCTCAATACCTGGACGCGCGCGCCCTTCTCGACGGCGGCGCTCGGATCGACCTCGGTCACGCGCGGCGCGCGGCGCGCGAGCGGACGAAGCGCGGGAAGGACGCGCGGTGCCTGCGGTGCCGCGCCATCGCCGGGGCGGGCGGCGACGGACGGCGGCGGCATTCCTTCGGCGTCCGAGTCGGGCGTCGCTCGCTCGTGCGCTTTTCGTTCGTTGTCGCGCCACGCGCGCCCTTCGTCGCCGCGCTCTTTCGCGGTGAGCCGCTTCTGACGCTCGCGCTCGCGGCGCGCTTCCCACTCCGCGACGTCACGCTCCGCCTCTTCATGCGCGCGCGCACGCTCGGCGCGCGCCGCGTCCCACTCGCGATCGAGCACCGCGAGATCGTTGTCCGGCGCCCACGCGGTCAGCTTGAAGAGCGGACCGAGCGCGACGATCGCGTCCTCGAGCTGCTCGTCGAGCAAGTCGGTGTGCGCGAGCACGACGTCGCGCGGAACGCTCCACCCGATCCAGAGCGGCGCTTTCTCCGCGTCGGCGCGATCGAGCAGCGCGCGCACTTCGTCGTTCGTCGCGCCCTGCGCCTGCGCCCGTTCGCCCGCATCGGTGAGCGAAGTCGCGAGCCCGATCGCGAACTGTTCCGGCAACGCCTCGAGCGCCGCCTTCAGCTCGAGCGCGCGCCCCGGATCCGCGAGCCGCTCGCGCAAGTTTCGCGCGTCGACCCACGCTTCGGCGTGCACCTCGATGCTCACCTCGACGCGCGCGCTGTCGAGACGGAGCGCGAGGTAGGCGTGGTTCTTGTGTGGCGCCGGATCGCCGAGCACCGCCGCGAGCGATCGCTTCTGATCGAGCAGGCGCTCGAGCTCCGCGCGCGCGTCGGCATCGCGCCAAAAGAAGACGCGCTGGCAGTCGACGCGCCGCGCGTTGCGCACGTTCGGATGCTCGTCCGAGCCCGTCGCCTCGACCGCGATCTTCATCTCGTCGAGGCGCGCGACGACCCCGCGCGCCCACGCGAGCATCCGCTGCTTTAGCTCGAGGCGCGGCCGCGTGAACGCGTTCGACGCCGCCCGCTCGGGCAAGTAGGCATCGAAGTCCGCCTCCGTGAGGTGCAGCGGCGGATCGTTGGAAGGCTCGCTCGTGCTCATCCCGGGACCGCACGTTCTACGAAAGCGTCCACGAACGGTCAATCGACGCCGCACGCGCGCCATCTTGACCGGCCCTCCCACCGTGTCAGAGTTCGACGTAAGCTCTGAAGGCGCCCGGGAAATATGGCGCTCCTCTCTTCGCACGCTCACGCCACGACACACGACGACCCTCCTATTTCGCCGAATCCATCGCGCGTTCGGAAAGTGCCATGAGCGACCAACAGATTGCGTGCAGCGAGTGCGGTGACACATTCTTGTTCACCGACGCAGAGCAGACATTTTATCGAGAGAAGGGACTCGCCGCACCGCCCAAGCGTTGCAAAGCATGCCGTCAGGCGCGCAAGGCCGCGAGCGGAGGCGATCGCGGCGGCGGTCGATCGAACGGACCGCCGCGTCACAGCGGCGGCGCGAGCGAGTACCGAAGCCCGATGAACCTGGGCGGAAACTCCTGGGCGCCGCGCGGAGGCGCACCGCAGCGTGGTGGAGGCGGTGGTCCACCGCAACGCGGAGCCGGTGGCGCGGGACGCGGCGCACCTCGCGGCGGCCAAGGCGGATTTCAGGCGCGCGGCGACGCGCGATCCGGATCGCGCGCACCGAACGGCGGCTCGCACGATTCGCGCGGCGGCGGAAACAACGGCTACCAAGGCGGCAACAGCGGCCCGCGTCGAACCGACGCGCGGGGACCGAACGACTACCGAAGCCCCGCGTTCCCCGATCAGCGTCGCGACGGGGCGCCTCACGCGGGTCGCGCGCCGAACGCCAACGCACCGAACACGAACGCACCGAACGCGCGGCCCCCGCGCGATCCCGCGGCGCCGCGTCCCGAGCGCCCGAAGTTCGACATCACCTGCGCGGAATGCAACGTGGCGGCGCAAGTGCCGTTCAAGCCGATCGAAGGGCGCCAGGTCTTCTGCCAAGAGTGCTACCGCGCCCGCCGCGGCATCGCGCGCCCGGAGACCGAAGCGCTCGACGTGGTGCCGGACGCCGAGGGCGGAATCGTCGAATAACACACTGTAATCGGCGAGTTGCACGCCACTTGACGCAACGCGTTAGCGACTTACGTTTTCGGTATGAGCCGAGAACATCATGGCCAGAACGACGCGCACGAGCTGCTCGTCGGAATCGCGTGGGGCATCGGACTGTGCGCGCTTTCCGCGACGTGGTGGCTCGCACAGCGCTGACTTCGAAATAGAAATACGCGGTCGCGCGAAGTGTGGGGGTGGGTCCCCCGCGACGCGAATCCCGTGCTAGTCATCGGACCCGACGAGGAGCCGAAGCGTGCCGCGAACACCAAAGACCCGCGCAACGCCGAAGGCGGCGAAAGAGACTGCCCCGAAGGCGCCTGCGGATCACGACGAGGACGAAGCTCCCGAGTCGGAAGACGGCGCGGACTCTTCCGCCGACGGCGAGGGCGCGGACGAAAGCGAGCCGACCGAAGTCGCCGGCGAGCCGGTGCTCGACGCGGACGCCGACACGGACGATGCCGACGCGGAGATCGTCGAGTCCGAGCTCCCCGCCGCAGCGCGCGCGACCTCCGAGTCGGGAGGATCGATCGCGCGCTTCGACGCGATGGCGGCGTACCTGCGCGAGGTCCAGCGCCATCCGTTGCTCACGCCGGAAGAGACGCGCGCGCTCGCGGTGAGGTTCGTCGAGACGCAAGATCCGAAGCTCGCGGCGCGCCTCGTGACGGCCAACCTGCGCCTCGTCGTGAAGATCGCGTACGAGTACCGCCGCGCCTACAAGAACATCATGGACCTCGTGCAAGAGGGCAACATCGGCCTCATGCAGGCGGTCAAACGCTACGATCCTTATCGCGGCGTGAAGCTGTCGTCGTACGCAGCGTGGTGGATCCGCGCGTACATCCTGCGGTTCATCTTGAACAACTGGCGTCTCGTGAAGCTCGGGACGACGCAGGCGCAGCGAAAGCTCTTCTTCAACTTGCGAAAGAAGCGCGCCGAGCTCGTCGCGATGGGGATCGATCCGACGAACGAAGAGATCGCGAAGCGGCTCAACGTTCCGGAGTCCGACGTGGCGGAGATGGACGTTCGCCTCACGTCGAACGAGAAATCGCTCGATGCGCCGGTGGGCGATGCCGAAGGACGATCGATCGCGAAGATCGACATGATGCCGAGCGGGGTCGACGGGCCCGAGGCACTTCTGGCCGACGGCGAGCTGCAAGCGCTGCTCAAAGAAAAGCTCGGGAGCTTTCGAAAGACGCTCGACGGCAAGGACAAGGAGCTCGCCATCTTCGACGAGCGCTTGATCGCCGACGATCCGCTCACGCTCCAAGAGCTCGGCGATCGATTCGGGATTTCGCGCGAGCGCGTGCGGCAGCTCGAGCAGCGGCTGACGTCGCGGCTTCGCGATTACTTGCGCGAAGAGATGGGCGACGCGACCGAAGTCGTCTGAGGTATCGTTTCGCATGGGTGACTCGTCTCGCGGGACGCTCTACGTCGTCGCGACGCCGATCGGGAACATGGGCGACATCACGATGCGCGCGGTCGAGACGCTGCGCGCGTGCGATCGCGTCGTGGCCGAGGACACGCGGCGGACGCGCGGGCTGCTGACGCATTTCGCGATCGCGGGAAAGCCGCTCGATGCGCTGCACGCGCACTCGACCGCGGACGATGTGGCGCGGCTCGTCGCGAAGCTCGAGGCGGGCGAGCAGATCGCACTCGTGACCGACGCGGGGACGCCGGTCGTGAGCGATCCGGGCGACGCGCTCGTGAAAGCGGCGGTCGCAGCGGGCGTGCGCGTCGTGCCGATCCCCGGTGCGAGCGCGGTGCTCGCGGCGCTCTCGGCGAGCGGGCTCGCGGGCGACGGGCGGTTTCGATTCTTCGGGTTCTTGCCGCGCGACGGATCGGCGAGGAGAGACGCGATCGCAGAGGTGTGCGCGACGGCGGAGCAGGTCGTGGTGTTCGAAGCGCCGAATCGAACGGCGGCGACGCTGCGCGATCTCGCGGCCGCGACGCCGACGCGACGTGCGTGCGTCGCGCGCGAGCTGACGAAGATCCACGAAGAGCTTCTGCGCGGGACGCTAGCGGATCTCGCGGCGATCGATCGCGATTGGATCGGCGAGGTCGCGATCGTCCTCGCCGCGCACGAGCCCGCGGCGCGGCAGGAAGCGATCGACGACGAGGCGATCGACGCGCGGATCGACGAAGAGCTCGCGCGCGGCGTGCACGCGAAGTCAGTGGCCGAGCTGCTCTCGGCGTGGAGCGGACGTTCGAAGCGCGACGTCTACGAGCGGGTGATCGCGCGCAAACGACGCTAGCGCGAGCCCGCTCGTCCGCCGAAGATCAGCTCGCGCGAAACACGAACCGAACGCTCCCTTGCTGGCCGAGGGAGATCACGTCCTGATCGGCGAGCGGCGACTCGCGTACCGGCTGTCCCTGATTCAGATACGTGCCCGTCTGCGATCCGAGATCGCGCGCGACGATCCTTCCGCCCGCGCCGGGCCCGACCCATACGTGCTGCGCGGCGACGTTGGGATCCGCGATCGCGATCTGCCCTTGTTGTCCGATGACGAGCCCTTGCCCGATCGGAAACTCGCGGCCGTTGAGCGCGCCGGCGACGCACACGAGCTTCGGCTGGCCCATCGCGCTCTGCGCTTGCGGCGGCGCGGCGTATCCAGGCGCGGCGTAGCCTGGCGGCGGCGGACCGTAGCCACCCTGCGGCGGCGGAGGTTGTCCGTACCCCTGCTGCTGCTGCGGAGGTTGTCCGTACGCTTGTTGCGGCGGAGGCTGACCGTACGCTTGCGGCGCTCCGTATCCCGGCTGTCCGTACCCTTGTTGTTGCGGCGGTTGCCCGTAGCCCGGTTGGCCGTACTGCGGCTGCGGTTGGCCGTAGCCCGGCTGTCCGTACCCGGGCTGTCCGTGGCCTTGTTGCCCGTAACCTTGTTGGCCGTAGCCCGGACCCCAACCGCCTTGACCTTGCGGAGGCGGCCAACCCGCGGGCGGGCGCGACGGGCCGCTGATCGCTTTGACGATCGCGATGATCACGGTCACGACCACGAACACGAGCAGCCCTAAGAGCATCCGCCCCTCCTCGACTCAGGGTGAACCGCTCATCGTACGCGGATTGGTCTTCGCGTCTACATCGCCTTCCCGAGCGCGTCGTCGACCGCGCGCGGGTTGAAGCCGACGAGAATCTTCCCGCGTACGTCGAGCACCGGGATCGATCCGCCGCGCTTGCCGGCCTTCTCGAGCTTGGCTTGCATCTCGCGACCGGCGCCGGGCTCTTTCTCGATGTCCTTCTCGACGTACGAGATCCCCTTCTGTCGGAAGTACGCTTCGGCCTCGTGGCACGGGCCGCACCACGACGCGCCGTAGATGATGACGGCGGGCCGGCCGTTCGCGTTCGGATCAGGGCGACCGGGATCGCCGCCGGCGCTACCCATCGTATTCGAGGGTGCGGGACCGGGCGCGCTCGATGACGGCGCGGCGCTCGCGAGCGTCGGACCTTTCGTCTGCCGGCGCGCCAACGCGATCGCGTCGAGCTCGGCGCGCGTCGCGATGCGAACCGGGTACGTGCCGTCGGGGCGCGCGACGCGGAGATCGGCGAGAAAAATCTTGTCGCTCGTCAGCCCTTCATCGCGGTTCGGATCGATCACCCGAACCACGTCGCGCCCTACGAGCGGAACGTCGGCGACGCTCTGCTCGACGTGAAAATCGCCCTTCTCGTCGATCCACGTGAGTAGGAGCCCCGTACTGTCGGCCTTCAAGACGAGCGGCTCGCCCGCGGCCGGCTCCGCCGCGACGTCGCCCTTCTTCTTCGGGCAGCCGAGTGACGACGCGGCGAACGCGCCGACGAGCAGCGCCGCGACGATGGCGCGCGCGCGCGTCATGCGAGCTCTCCCGACAGCTGCGTCCACTCCGTCATCATCAGCTCGATCCTCTTCGCCAGAGCTTGCTCTTCTTGAGCCATCTTCGCCAGCTTCTCCCAGTCGTCCCCCGGCGCCGTCCGCAAGCGCGTCCGAACGTCCTTCAGCTCGGATTCGCCGCGCGCGATCGACTTTTCGAGCTCTTCGACGCGGCGCTTCTTCCGTTCGACGTTGCGCGCCTGCTGCCGCTGCGCTTCGTATGCTTTGGCCTTCTCTGCCTCCGGATCCGGAGCCGCCTTCTCGGCGCGCTTCTCCACACGTTCAACACGTTTCGCGGTCGCCCTCTTCCCACCGGCGATCGCGTCCGCCTTCGGCGCGTGTGCGGCGACGTAGTCGCGGAATCCGCCCGGGTACACGTCGGCGGCGCCGTCGCGCACGCTGACGATCCGGGTCGTGACGTTCTCGAGGAAACGCCGATCGTGCGACACGAGGATGACCGTGCCTTCGAAGCCGATGAGCGCCTCTTCGAGGATCTCGCCGGCGGGGATGTCGAGGTGGTTCGTCGGCTCGTCGAGGAAGAGTAGATTGCGCGGCTCCAGGAGCAGCTTCGCGAGCGCGAGGCGCGATCGCTCGCCCCCGGAAAATCCGGACACGACACGCAGCGGATCGTCGCCCCAGAATCGAAAGCGCGCGAGGTACTGGCGCGCGGCTTCGACGGTGAAGTCGCCACGCACGCGCCGCACTTCGTCGACGGCGGTGAGCGTCGTGTTCACGTCGCCGAGGTGCTGATCGAAATAGCCGTCTTGCAGGTTCGTCCCGCGCTTCACGTCGCCGCGATCCTCGGGGAGGCCGCGACCGGAGAGGAGCTTCAGCAGCGTCGTCTTCCCTGCGCCGTTCGGTCCGACGATCCCGATGCGTTCACCGCGACGCACGAGCAAGTCGACGTCTTCGAAGAGAACGCGACCGCCGCGCGACGCCGCGAGCTCCTTCGCGTCGAGCACGATGTCGCCCGTACGCGCGGCCGGCGCGAACCGAAACGCGACCCGCTCGGCGACGTCCCACACGTCCTCGGGCCCTACCATCTTGTCGAGCTTGTCGAGCATCTTGCGCCGGCTCTGCGCCTGCTTCGTTTTCTGTCCGGCGATGTTCTTCCGGATGAAGTCTTCGGTCTTCGCGACCATCGCCTTTTGACGATCGACGAGCGCACGCTCGCGCGCGAGATCCTCTTCGCGCGCGACGACGTAGTCGCTGTACTTCATCGGATAGATCCGGAGGCCGCGCGAGCCGAGCTCGATCGTCTGCGAGCAGACGTTGTCGAGGAACGCGCGATCGTGCGACACGACGAGGATCGCGCCACGGTAGCCTGCGAGCCAGCTCTCGAGCCACGCGATGGTGTCGAGATCGAGGTGGTTCGTGGGCTCGTCGAGCATGAGCAAGTCGGCCTGCGCGGCGAGGACGACCCCGAGGGTCAAGCGACCGCGCTCGCCTCCGGACAGCGACGCCACTGGACGCGCGAGATCCTTCTCCGCGAAGCCGAGCTTCTGCGCGAGGATCGACACTTCGCGCTCGAGCTCATCGCCGCGCGCCAGGTGGTACTGATCGGTGACGCGCGCGAGCGTGTCGAGCGCCGCAGCGTCGCCAGTCGCGGCGTCATGCTGCGCGCGATGGAGCTCGTCGCGAAGATCGACGATCTCCCGAAAGCCCGAGAGGAACGCGCCGAGCACGTCGCCGTGCGCGGCGACCTCGTGCGACTGACGGTAGTAGCCGACTTTGACGTCGCGCCGAACCACGACGCTCCCGCCATCCGCGTCGAGCTCCTTCGCGATGAGGCGCAGCAGCGTCGACTTGCCGGCGCCGTTGGGCGCGACGAGCGCGGCGCGCTCACCGATCGCGAGACTGAACCCCACGTTCTCGAAAAGCGTGTCGCCCGCGTAACCAAAGCGCAAATCGGCGACTTGAAGCACCGTCATGCGGCCTCTAGCTAGCACATCGCGGGATGCAGTTTTGCGCCGTACGTGCGAGACTATGCAACGAACGAAACAGTCATCGGTGCGTCGACGACGACGTCGAGGGAGTTGAAAGAGCGAGGCCATGGCGGGCCAGCAAGCAGACGAGCGAGACGACACGGCGGCGAGAAAAACGGGAGACGACGACGCGGTTTCCGCGAACGCGCCGCCCGATCCCGCAGCCGCCGCCGCCTTTCTCCGCGACTTCAAGACGGGGACGGTCATCGACGGCAAGTACCGCGTCGACAAGATCCTCGGGCGCGGAGCGATGGGCATCGTCGCCGAAGCGACGCACCTCGAGCTCCGCGAGAAGGTCGCGCTCAAGTTTCTCTACGCCAAGGATCACGCGACGGAAGAAGACTTTCGCACGCGCTTCCGTCGCGAGGCGAAGGTCAGCGCCAAGCTCCGCAACGAGCACATCACGCGCGTGATCGACGTCGGCGTCTGGCGCGACATCTTTCCGTTCATGGTCATGGATCTCCTCGAGGGCTCGGATCTCCGCCAAGTCATTCGCCAGCAGGGAAAGCTGCCGATCCCGATCGCGCTCGATTACATCGTTCAGATTTGCGAAGGGGTCGCCGAGGCGCACGCGCACGGGATCGTCCACCGCGATCTCAAGCCATCGAACCTCTTCGTCACCAAGCGCGCGGACGGCACCGACCTCGTCAAGGTGCTCGACTTCGGCATCTCGAAGTGGACGGCGCAAGAGGGCGAGCTCGACGAGCTCACGCAGACCGGCGTCGTGCTCGGATCGCCCAAGTACATGTCGCCGGAGCAGCTCTTCGGCTCGGCCGGCGTCGACGCGCGCGCGGACGTCTGGTCGATCGGCGCGATCTTCTACGAGATGCTCGCCGGCAAGCCTCCGTACAACTTGCCGACGCTCACGCGGATTTGCGCCGAGCTCTCGAGCGATCGTCCGCCGCCTACCTTGCACTCGGCGAACGCGGACGTGCCGGACGAGCTCGAAGCGGTCGTGATGCGATGCTTTCTGCGCGCTCCCGAGGATCGCGTGCAGGACGTGGCGGAGCTCGCGGGATCGGTGCTCGAAGCGGTGGGCGCGCCGTTCGCCGGGCAGGTGCGCGCGAAGATTCAATCGATCCTCGATCCGAAGGCGGCGCGCGATGCGCTCGCGGCCTCGAGCGGCGGCATGCCGATCATTTCGGGCGGATACGCTTCGCTGCCGATCAGTACGTCGCGGATTCCTGTCGATGCGTCGCCCGCGTCGCATACGCCGCACACGCCGACGGTGACGGCGCGAACCGAGCGCGATCCGCCGGCGCAGCGATCGCAGCGAGGGGCGTGGGTCGCCGTGCTTCTGTTGCTCGTCGTGATCGCGATCGGCGCGCTTGGGTTCCGCGCGCTCACGGCGGACGACGCGCCGACGGCGAGCGGGAGCGCGCGACCACCGGCCGCGAGCACGACGACCGCACCGAGCACTGCGTCCGTCGCGACGGCGGCGAGCGGGACGAACGCCGCCACCGCGAGCGCGTCGACCGCGCCATCGAACAGCGCCGTCGCGAGCGCGACCGTGATCGCGACCGCCGCGACCGCGCCACCCAAGGCGATGTGGGGCGGCGCGTTCGTTCGCCCGCCTCCGACGATCGCGACGACACCCGATCCGACGACGGCACCTCCGCCTCCGCCTCCACCCGCAACGACGCAGGAGCCGCCGCGGAAAAAACCGAATCCACTCGAGGATCGACAGTGAATCGTCGGAGCGCGATCATCCTCGCCGTCGCCGTGCCGCTGGCTTCTTCTGCGATTCCCCGTTCACGCGCGCAAGCCCAACAGCCGCCGAGCCAGGCGAGTTCCGAGAACCGCGCGCTCGCCGAGACGCTCTTCTTCACCGGCCGCGGCATGATGGAGGCCAAGCGCTACGCCGACGCAGCGGTGAAGCTCGCCGAGAGCTACCGACTCGATCCCGCGCCGGGCACGCTGCTGAACCTCGCCGTCTGTCACCAGAACATCGGAAAGGTCGCGAGCGCGTGGGGCGAGTTTCGTCAGGCGCTCGCCGACGCGAAGCGCGCCGGTCGCGCGGATCGCGAAGAGCTCGCGGCGGCGGCGATCGCCGAGCTCGAGCCCGAGCTCCCGTGGCTGTCGATCGAAGTGCCGACCGCCGCGCGCGTTCCCGGCCTCGAGATCACGCGCAACGGATTGCGGATTTCGTCGGCCGCGTGGGCGACCGAGCTGCCTGTCGATCCGGGCGACGTCGAGATCGTCGCGCGCGCGCCGGGCTACAAGCCGAAGACGCAGAAGGTGAAGATCGAAAAGAAGCAGCACCTCACCGTGCAGGTCGAAAAGCTCGACGTCGCGCCGATCGAGACACGGCCCGTCGATGGATGGTCGGTACGACGCAAGACCGGGCTCGCGATCGTGGGCTTCGGCGTCACCGCGGCGACGATCGGCGCGGCGTTCGGCGTCGCCGCCATCGGCCGCCGACTGAGCAGCGATCGCGCGTGCGATCTCTTCGACGGTGAGCGACGTTGCACTCAGTCCGGCGCGGACGACATGTCGAAGGCGAAGACCTTCGCGTGGATCTCCGACGTCGGCATCGGCCTCGGCGCGATCGCCATCGTGACCGGCGGCTACTTGATGATCACCGGCGGCGAGGCGCGCGAAACCGTGCCGCGCCCGACAGCCGCGAGCGTCCGTGTGTGGATGAACGTCGGCAGCACGGGCGCGCAAGGCTTCGTCGGAGGCGCGTTCTAGTCATGCGTCGCGGTTGGCGGACGGCCGCCCCTCTCCTGCTCGGGCTCGCGAGCTGCCAGCTCGTCGCGGGGATCGAAGACCGCAAAGTGGATCCGCTCCCGAGCGGCTGCGCGCTCCCGACCGTCGGTGAAGGACGCATCCGTCTCGCGAACCTCGTCCCGCAAGATGCGCACGCCGACTTCTGCGTCCGCGCGACTGGCGCGGCGTACGTTCGCCCGATCTTGCGCGATGGAGGTAGGGACTGCCCGAACGGGTACGCGTACGCCGACGTCAGCGCCCCTTTCGCGGTGCCGGTCGGAAGGATCGACGTGAAGGCCATTCCCGCGGGATCGACGTGCGCTGCGCCCGCGCTCTCCGAAGCCATCGCGATCGACGTCGGCGCGGACCTCGTCGTCACGGTCGCGCGCATCGGCGCGAGCGTCGGGCCCGAGCAGATCGTCGGTCTCGCCGAGACGACGCCGGCCAACGGCGCCGAGACCAAGATCCGCCTCGTTCACGCGGCGGGCAACGTGCCGTCGATCTACGTCGGCGCCGCGAAGGATCCACGACTACCGACCGATGTCGCCGGGCGCCTCGTCGCGGACGCTGTGCCGTTCGGGAAGGCGATCGCGCCGCAATCGCACGCCACCGTCGGGTCGATCGATCCGCACGGGTACGTCATCCTGCCGCCGACCGACTACGATCTCGGCGTCGCCGCCGACGGCGCGACCAAAGCGCTCCTCGTCGCGCACTTCTCGCGAACGAGCACGGCGCGGACGCTCTTCGCGATCGGTGACGTGAACAGCCCGTCGTACCCGGTGCGCGGTCTCGTCTGCGCGGACGAGAACCCGAACGGCATCGCGACGGTGTGCACGCTGACCGCGCTCGCGACGCTCTCCGTCGACATGTTCAACGCGGGCCTCTACGGCGCGAACGCCGTGGACGAGTCCGCGCGTCGACCGGTCATCTTCGATCAGCTCTCGAAGCGAACGTCCGATCTCATTTGCTTGACCGAGGTCGGTCGCAAAGCCGATCGCGACGCGCTCATCGCGACCGCGAAGATCGCGTACCCGTACGCCGTCACCGCGACGACCGACCTGAACACGCAACCGACCGATCCGACCGATCAGAACGGACGCACGCCCGCCGTGCCGACGATCCCGCCGTGCAAAGGGCCCGTCGATCCGCAGCTCGTCGACGACGCTTACCAGTGCATGGTCGACAAATGCGATTCGAAGCTCGGGGATCCGGCGGGCGTTCTCGCGGGCGGCAGCGACTGCATCTCGTCGAAGTGCGCGTCCAAGTTCATACCGCTGCTCGATGGCGATCGAAACCACGCGCGATGCTTCGGCTGCATCATCGTCAACGCGACGTCGTACACATCGTTCGCCGACAGCAAGAACAACTGCAACACCGACGCGCACAACCCTTACAACTTCGCCGGCGAAACGCCGTCGATGATCCTCTCGCGCTATCCGTTGTCGAACCCCGACGTCTACGTCCTCCCTTCGTGGCTCTATCGGCGGTCGGTGCTCTTCGCGAAGGTCGAGCTCGAGCAAGGGACGTCGGTCGACTTCTATTGCGCGCAGCTGTCGTCGCCGCTCCTCGACGCGCTCCTGCCGTACGCGGGCGACTATTCCAATGGCAACGACGCGACGGGCTACGACGTCGAACAGCTTCTCCAGGTTAAGCGGACCATCGACTACGTGAAGACGAAGAGCGCAGGTCGCCCTGCGATCCTGGCCGGCGATTGGCACGCGAGCGAGATGCAGGCGTCGCCCGTGCTCGACGACCTGAACCCCGAGGTCTTCAAGACGTTGCGCGCGGCATTCACCGAGGCGCTCCCGTCGGGCTATCAGCGAAGCTGCACCTACTGTCCGCTCGCGCAGAACGCGTACAACGGCGACAAGTCGTACGCGTGGCTCGACGCGTTTCTCTACGGCTTCCCCGACAGAGCGACGACCGACGCGGCGATCTTCTTCGATCAGCGGACTGTCACGTTGTCCGACGGAACGACCAAAGGAAACCTGTCGCAGACGTTCGGGTTCAACGTCCGCGTGATTCGCCCTTAGGGCTTCTTCGTCGCGGCGAAGATGATCACGTACGAGTCGGGTCGCGGATGGAACATCGTGACCTTGTCCGGGTGCGCGCGTCTGTCGAAGTGCTCGTACCAGACGAAGTTCTTCCACGTGTCGTCGTCGCTGATGTACTCGGGGACGAAGAGGTGCACGGCGACGTAGCGCCCCTTCACCGCCGGCGCGAGCTCCGCCGCGAAGCTCCACGCCGCTCGACCCGGCGGCGGATCGGGATCGCCGTGGAACGCGCCGCCGTACACGACGATCACTTTCTCTGCGTCGTGATCCTTGCGTGCGAGGAGTCCCTTCACTTGCGCCGTCGTCAGACGCGCGATCATCTCGAGCATCGTGCCGACCGCGGCCGCGCCGGTCGCCTTCGTCACCGCGTCGAAGTCCTTGCACGTCGGGCGAAGGAGATCCGGAACGATCCCCATCGCCTTCGCGGCCGTCCCCATCGCGAGGTACTCGTTTTGATCCGCCGCCGCTTGGTGCTGCGTCACCGGCTCTTGCCGCTTTCGCACTTCGCTCGTCTTCTTCTCGCATCCGGTCGGCGGCATCATCAGCTCGACGAGCAAGTCCGACGTGCGCCCCTTGAGGAGCGGGAGGAGCTCCCCCGTGAAGCGCTTCGCCGACGAATCGATCCCCTCGGTCCCCTTCTGCGCGTGCGCTTCGCCCACCGCCACGAGGAGCGGCTTCGTGTCGAGGACGGCCTGCATCGCATCCGCCGCCGAATCGTAGAGTCGACATGCGAGCGCGCCGCACGAAGGATCCGGCGCGGGCGCAGCGGACGCGATCGAGGACGGCGACGTCGTCGCGATCGAAGCCGAAGGCGCGACGTTCGCGGACGGAGCGGGCGCGGGCGGAGCCGATGGAGTCGCGCACGCGACGAGGAGGATCGAGCACACGGTCCACGCAGGCGAGCGCATGCCTTCAGGTTATCAGGTCGTCGACGCGGCCATCAGGTACGCGCCCACGCCGTACGCCAGATTCTCGCGGCGCGGCACCAGGCCGTACGTCCACGACGGGAGCGCGTTCGTCGCCGCGGAAATCCAGGGCATCGACGCGCCGTCCTT
Organism: Polyangiales bacterium; assembly: GCA_038209335.1. Classification (GTDB taxonomy): domain Bacteria; phylum Myxococcota_A; class Polyangia; order Polyangiales; family Polyangiaceae; genus JBBQXV01. The sequence continues at coordinate 18,998 of JBBQXV010000021.1, forward strand.
CGTCGCCGCGATCGCGCGTGTCACGAATTCGATCGCGCGCGACGCCGCATCTGCGAGATCGCGCGCGAGCCACCCGCGCCTCGCCCCCTTCGCGAGCGCGTACGCGACGAGACACGTCCCCGACGTCTCGACGTAGCTCGGGAGATTCACGAGCGTCGTCCACGCGCCGTCCGCTCGCTGATGCCGGACGAGCGCGCGCGCGACGCGATCGAGGAGAACGACGAGCCCGGCGTGACGCGCATGATCCGCGGGAAGCACGCTCAGGATCTCGACGATGGACGCGACGATCCATCCGTTGCCACGCAGCCAATACGCGGCGTCGCCCGGAACCACGCGATCGAACCGCTCGAGCCAGGCGTGACGAAAGAGCCCGTCACTCGCGTCGAACAACCGCGACGCGAACCGCTCCGGCTGCGCCGTTCCGAAATCGAGGAGCTCGTCGTCGTCTGCGAAGACGCCCCACTCCGCCGCGAAGACGCCGTACATCATCATGGAATCGACCCACACCGAACGCGGATAGAGCGCGCGAAGCGGCGACGAGCCGAGATGATCGAGCACGCCGATGGAGTTTCGCGGCGCGCGCGCGATGTACTCGGCGACCTTGCGCGCCGACGCACGCCCGACGTCGCATCCGTCGCGCGCCAACGCGATCGCCGTCAGCGCGGGCGGGCAGAGATCGCTGCGATCGATCGTCGGCACGCCGCGACGCGCCCACGCCGCGTGGTACCGCTCGAGGTACGCACGCCACGGCGCGCGTTCGTTCGCCGGCAACGCCGCGCGGAGCTTCTCGACGCCGCACAGAAAGATCGCGTCTTCCCATCCCCACGCGAGTGACTCGGCGGAACGCCGCGCGATGTACGCCGTCGCGAGCCGCACCGCCGTCGCGAGCGAATCGCTCGCGCGCGTCAGCTACTCCTCCGCGTCGCCCGTCGCCACGCGCACGCTTGCGACGGGGAGCTCGGGCCTCGCGTCGCCGCGCACCGTCGCCCCTGCGATCTGGTACGGCTGCCCGAGCGCGCGCTTCCAAAACGATCGCGTGCGCCACGACAGGTACGCGAGATTGAACTGGAGCGCCTGCTTGCGATCGAGGTACGGATTTTTGATCCCGCCGAGCTCCGCGAGCAAAAGAATGAGCTCGCCGATGCTGACCGGGCACCCTTCGAGGCGGATGTACGGACTGTTCTTCGCCTCACGGAGCTTCTTCGACATCTTGATCATGCGCGCGTAGACGTCCTGGTGCTTCGCGCTGTGTGGATCGAGCGTCGAGCGATCTTTGTAGAGGCTCTCGATCTTCACGAGATCGCCGCCGACCTTGCCTTCGAAGGTGCAGCAGTCGCCGATGAAGATGACCTTCTCGCCATACTTGATGTCGAGCTGCCCTTTGTACGCCCCGAAGACGAGATGGATGCGCGGGAGCTTCTTGTCGCACTCGGTGTCGTAGAGGCGAAGGACCTCGATGACCTCTTCCATGACGCCCGGGCAACCGCCCCAGCAATAGTCGTCGGCCTCTTTGCCCGGTGGCGCGCCCGAGTACGCGAAGATGTTGGTCCCTTCGAAGTACTTCTCGACGCGAATGAGCCCGACTTGAAATCCCTTCGCGCGCGACTTCGCGACGTCGACGGTGACGTCGCCGCTGATCTTGATCTCCTTGTCGTCGATCGGCCCGAAGCCGCGCTCGTGCGCGAGGCGGATGTGCTCGACCTCCCACGGATCGATCCCGATGATGCGGCAGCAAACCGAGTCGATCGCGACTTGGTTGTTCCCCATCACGATGAGATCGAGCTTGCGCGGGATCGGCGTGAGCATGCGCCCTTCGCCGGCGATGATTCCGTCGATCGCGATGAACTGCGGCTGAATGATGTACTGGAGATCGGCGACTTTGCGATTTAGCGCATGGTCGTGATCGATGAGGCGATGGCGATCGTCTTGGATCCCGATGTAGTTCTTCATCGAGAACGTCACCGTCGTCCACGGGTGCGCCTTCAGCTTCGGGCAGTTCACGAAAAAATCGGTCTTCGCGATCGGCTCCGGCGTGAAGAGCGAATCGCGCAGCCGCCCTTCGTGCGTGAGCGGGATCTCGACCTGCGGGACTTCGTCGAAGCAGTAGCGTTTCACGCCGGTGCGCTTGATGACGTCGTCGAAGCCCGACTGCTTGAACGCGAGGCGCGACGGAATCGTGATCGCGCAGCGTTCGCCGACGGCGAGCTCCGTCATCTTTCCGTCGTTGCGATCCTGAAGCGCGAGGAGCACCCCTTCGCCGAACTCCGGCCGCGTGTGCGCGTGCTCGAAGAGCTCGCCCGCAGCGACCAAGTTCGGCTTGACGAGCGTGCGCCCATGCGGACGGAGATCGAGCTCCTCCATCCCTTCGCGGATGATCTTTCGGATCGTCTGCGGATCGTAGGCTTCGCAGTGACGGAGGATGACTTTGGCGTCGCGCGTCGGGTGCATGACGCCAATTGTGCCCACAACTACCGGTCGGATGAAAGGGGCGCCGGTCAGAGCGCGCCGACCCCGTTGCCGCGTGCTACGACGCTCATCGTGATGCGCAGAGGGCGATATTTTGCTGGAGCGTTTACGTTCCTCTTCGTCCTCGGTGCGGCCGCATGCCGAACCGATTTCAGCGAAGCGAACGGCAACGCTGGTGCCGCCGACGCTAGCGTCAACGACGGAGCAACGCCCGACGACTCATCGGTGCTCGTCGCTCCCGACTCGGACGCGCCCACCGACGGGCTCGCCCAAGTGGTCGTCGGTGGGGTCACGACATGCGCGTTGATGCGAAGCGGCTCGGTTTGGTGCTGGGGCGACAACGAGTACGGTCAACTTGGAAACGGTGCATACGACACTCTCGCGCACCCGACGCCCGCGCGAATCGCCAGCCTCGCGAACGTCGAACGGCTCTTCGCGGGAAACGGCTCGCACTTGTGTGCGCTGAAATCCGATCGAACATTGTGGTGTTGGGGAGACAATACGTTCGGCCAGCTCGGGCACTCCAACGCGAGCGACGCAGGCGCAGACGGTGGCGATGTCGATTGCAACGGCAGCCGCTGCAAAGCCACGCCAACTCGTGTCGCCGCTCTGACCGATGTCATCGACGCGGCGCTCGGCTCGGACCACTCGTGCGCGCGGACGGCGACGGGCGTCGTCTATTGCTTTGGAGAGAACGGGTACGGCCAGCTCGGGCACCAGCTGGGCGACGACGCGCAAGTGTGCAAGGGGTTGCCTTGCAATCCCGTCCCGATGCCTGTCGGAAGCATTCCAGATGCCGGACGGCTCGTTTCGGGGGGATGGCACTCTTGCGTGGGCGGCCCCGCTGGAGTCGTGTGTTGGGGCAGCAACGATCACTCTCAACTCGGATTCCAGCCCTCTGACGGGTTGCCGCACCCATTGCCTGGCTCCATCTCGGGCTTTCGGCCAACGGATCTGGCCGCCGGGGGCGTCGCGACATGCGGCGTGTCGTCGAACAAAGCGTCGTGTTTAGGCGGAAACGATTTCGGCGAGCTTGCGCGTCCGTTGGACGCTGGGAACGCTTACGCAATCCCACAAGACCTGCCCGTCCCGAACGCTGGATACGTGCGGGCAGGCGTATGGCATACGTGCGTGCTTCGCAACGACAAAACCGTCTGGTGCGTGGGGCTGGCCATTGACGGGCTGCTAGGCGTGGCGGAGGACGCAGGTGGAGTGATGCAGTGCGGGCCTGCGCCCTGCACCGCGACGCCCGTCCAAATCACCGGGGTCAGCAACGTCGTCGAACTCGCGGTCGGCGGGGACCACATCTGCGTTCGCGAGGACGACGACAGCATCTGGTGCTGGGGAACCAATTCGGCCGGACAGCTCGGACACAGCGACGCCCTCGACGGCCGTTGTTCGAACGGACTGTTTTGCAATCCGACGCCGATGGTCGTTCGCGGATTGCCACTTTCGACGGATCGCTGAGCGACGAGGCCGTCGGTCGCGCTCGCGTCTCCGATCGAACCGCGAATTCGCTACTTGCAGACGCCCGTCTGGCAAGTGAGCCCGGTCTGGCAATCGGCCGTCACCGTGCACGTCTGCGTCGTGAGGTGTGCGCGGTTACCGTCGAACTTCATGTAGGACGAGTACGCGTTCGTGTTGCCCGTCGATTGCGCCGCAGGCACCTTGTTGCCAGCGCCGAGCGTGAGCGTGGCCGTTCCGGTCCCCGGAACGTCGGGTTGCTGCGGATTGATCGCAGCAACCAGGCACGCGACCACTTTGCAGCCGCCGACGAGCGCGTCGAGGAGCGAGTTGCAGTTGGGACCGACCGGCATTCCCATTCCGCAGTACGTGTACGTCTTCGAGCCCGGCATACACGCGCCGCACGCGTTGCTTCCGTTTGTCGCAAGCGACTGCGGGATCGGAATCTGCGCGAGCGATTGCACCGTGATGTTGCCGCACAGGCCTTGGCCAGTGCCGCTTCCGGTGAACGTCTGGAACACCGTGAGCCCGGCCGCGAGCATCGCGGGCGGCGGTGCCGGCACGTTCGGCGCGGGCGTTCCGTTGAGCGTCGCCGCGATGCGCGCGCTGCGCATCTCGAGAAGCGCCGGGCTCCCCGCGAGGAGCAGCGTGAGGGTCACGTCGCTCGGACCGGCCTTGAGCGCGCGCGCTGCGAGTGTGCCGTTCGTGAGGATGCCGGTGGGCGCGCCCATCGCGACGTTCGAGCCGGCGGCGTAAAACCACCAGTCGATCGGGTTGTTCATCGGCCACGCGCCCTTCGCAGGATCCAGCGAGCCGCTGACGATGCCGATGGTCAAACCGTTCGAGTCCGCGACGCCCGTGAGATCGTCGAGGCCGAGGAACATCGTCGTGACGTTCGTCGTGCCGGCAGTGATCCCGTCGGTGAGCGACTGGTTGATCGAACCGAGCCCGGTGCCCGTGATCGACTGCGAGCCAAGGCGGTTCGTCGTCGGCGTGCATCCGGCGGGCGCCGCTCCGCCCTGAATCGCGATGCTCGTCATGCGACCGACGACCTCGTACTTGCAGGTCTTGTCGCAGCCGTCGAGGTTGCGCGTGTTGCCGTCGTCGCACTGCTCGCCCATGTCGAGCACGCCGTTGCCGCATACCGCGACGACGATCGTGTGGCACGTCGCATCGCACGTCGCCGTGCTCGGCGGCTCGCACGTCTCACCTGGGTCGATGGTGCCGTTGCCGCACGTCAGCAACGTGCACACGCCCGCCTTGCAGGTCTTGCCGGTCCCGCATGCGGTCCCGTTGGCGAGCGGCGTTCCGGCCGCGCACACGTGCGTGTTGTCGTTGCAGGTCCCTTGTCCCGCGCACGGATCCGCCGGTGTACATTTGCGCGTCGTATCTGTGCTGAGGCAACTGAACTTGCACGTGCCTTCGCAGCCGTCGCCGGTCGTCGAGTTGCCGTCGTCGCACTCTTCGGGCGCCGACACGATCTTGTCGCCGCACGATCCGGACATGCAGTTGCCGCCTGTGCAGACCTTGCCCGCGCCGCACGCCATGCCGTCCGCGATCGGCGTGCCTGCTTGGCACTTGTGCATCGCGGTGCACGTCTCGGTGCCGTTGCAGGCGTTCGCGTCGTCGCAGTGATTGCGCTTCGGATCGGCGGCGATGCAGGTGAACCCGCAATCGTTCTCGCATCCGTCGCCGTTCGTCGTGTTCCCGTCGTCGCACTCCTCGGTCCCTTCGAGGATGCTGTTGCCGCACGTCGCCTTCGCCGCGCCCTCGTCACCGCCGTCGTCGCCGCTCACCGACGCGTCGTCACCAGGTGGCGTCGTCGTCGCCGAGTCGCTTCCGCAACCGGTGAACGAAACGGTCATCGAAACGGCGCCAATCGCCCCCGCACAGACAAGCAAGCTACGGATCATCGTCGCCATCGGTGCACCTCTTCCCGCGCGAACTCTACGGCGCGATCGGCTCGCGTGGGGATCCCAAATTCGTCTCAGCGGACGGTATCGAGGAGCGCGCGCACAGTGGCGTCGAAGGTGACCGCATCGCGCGGATCCTGGCGGAGGAAGGCCTCGATCTTCGGCATGCGCGCGAGCGCTTCGTCGAGCTCGCGGTCGCTCCCTTTTGCGTAGGCCCCGAGCGCGACGAGATCGCGCTTTGCCTCGTAGGTCGCGACGAGCGCACGAAGGCGGCGCGCGGCGTCTTTGTGTTCAGACGAGACGATCCCGTCCATGACGCGCGAGAGCGACACCGTGACGTCTACCGCTGGGTAGCGACCGCGGGCGGCGATCGCGCGATCGAGGACGGTGTGGCCGTCAAGCACACCCCGGACCTCGTCGGCGATCGGCTCGTCCATGTCGCCGCCTTCGACGAGAACCGTGTAGATCGCAGTGATCGATCCGCGCGCGCCTTGGCCGGAGCGTTCGAGCAGCCGCGGGAGCATCGCGAAGACGCTCGGTGGGTAGCCGCGGCGCGCGGGTGGCTCACCGGCGGCGAGGCCGACCTCGCGTTGGGCGCGGGCGAAGCGCGTGACCGACTCGACGAGGAGCATCACGCGCGCGCCGGCGTCGCGGAAGTGCTCGGCGTACGCGGTCGCGACCTGCGCGGCGCGGAGGCGTTCGAGGGCGGCGACGTCGCTCGTCGCGACGACGACGACGCTGCGCGCGCGACCTTCGGCGCCGAGCGAGTGCTCGAGGAACTCGCCGACCTCGCGACCGCGCTCGCCGACGAGCGCCACCACGACGACATCGGCGTCGACGCCGCGCGCGATCGCGCCGAGGAGCGTGCTCTTACCGACGCCGGAGCCGGCGAACAAACCGATGCGCTGCCCTTCGCCGAGCGTGAGGAGCGCGTCGATCACCTTCACCCCGGTCGCGATCGGACGCGTCACCGCGCGACGCTCCATCGCCGCGGGCGGATCGCGATCGACGGGGACGAGCGCGCCGCCGTCGATCGGCGCGCCGCCGTCGATCGGTCGTCCGAGGCCGTCGACGACGCGACCGAGGAGCGCGTCGCTCGCGCGCACTGTGAACGCTTCGCCGGTCGTCTCGACCTCGTCGTCGGGACCGACGCCGACGAGCGCGCCGAGCGGCATCGCGATCGCCTCGCCGCCGTCGAAGCCGACGACCTCGCACGCGAGCGGCTCGCCGCGTCGCTTCACGTGAACGACGTCGCCGACGCGAACGCCCGGCATCGTGCAGCGCAGCGCGAGACCCGTGACCGCGACGACGCGCCCCGTTGGCCGAAGCGTCGGCACGGCGGCGAGCTTCGCGCGGAGAGCGTCGAGATCCACGAACGCGATTCTAGACTACTTCCCCTCGCCGACGGCTCGACGATGCGACGTCTGCGACGGATCGGCGCGAAGCTCGTCGTCGAGCGCTTCGAGTAGCTCGCGCGCGCGCTCGGTGAGCACGGTCGGCACGTCGACCTGGATGACGACGACGAGCGATCCGCGACCGCGCCCGTCGAGCCGCGGAACGCCGACGCCTTTGAGCGTGAACACCGCGCCCGACTGCGTGCCGCCCGGAATCGTGAGCTCGTGCGCCGGCTGCGCGTCGTCGAGGCCGGGCACTTGGATGTCGGCGCCGAGCGCGGCGTCGGTCACCGAGACGTGCACGCGCGTGACGAGATCCGCGCCGTCGCGCTCGAAGCGCGGATCCTCTTCGACCTCGATCTCGACGTAGAGATCGCCGGCCTGCGAGTTGGCCGGACCGGGCATCCCCTGCCCCGGCACGCGCAGTCGCTGACCCGCGTCGATCCCCGCGGGGAACGTGACCGTGACCTTGCGCGCGCGCTCGACGACGCCGTGACCGGCGCACGACGTGCACTGATGCTTGATGACGACGCCGTGCCCCGCGCATCGCGGACACGTCGACGTGAACATGACGAAGCCGCGCGCGTTCGAGACCTGGCCTGCGCCGCGGCACTGCGTGCACGTCTCGGGCTTCGTTCCGGCGCGCGCGCCGCTGCCACCGCAGTCGGTGCATTGCGTGGGCGCGCGGACGTTGACCTCGCGCTTGCAACCGAAGGCCGCTTGCTGAAGCGTCAAGCGAATCTGGACGCGGAGATCTCCGCCGCGGCGCTGCTGACCGCGCACGCCGCCGAACCCGATACCGCCCGAAAACATCTCGGAGAAGAGGTCCTGCATGTGCGCGAAGACGTCGCCGATGCCGCCGTCGAACCCGCCGCCGCCCCCTTCGAGCCCCGCGTGCCCGAACTGATCGTAGACGTGCCGCTTCTGCTCGTCGGACAGGATTTGGTACGCCTCGCTGGCCTCGCGGAACTTCCCTTCGGCGGACGGATCGCCCTGGTTGCGATCGGGATGATATTTGAGGGCTTCGCGCTTGTACGCTTTGCGAAGCTCGTCGCCGGTCGCCTCGCGCGCGCACCCGAGGACTTCGTAATAGTCACGCTTGGTGCTGGACATGTGCCGGGACGACCTCTGCGAAAGCTCGGTATTTGGGCGCTGGCGCTCAACTTAAGCGCGCCGGGCGGTGTGTCAACTTCCCGCGGCGTCTCTCACACCGCGCCGGGCGCGCCGGTGCGATCGCGTGCGTCGAGCTCGCGGGAAAGCTGCTCGATCAGCGTCGCTTGCCGCTGAAGCTCGGCGCGTGCCCGGGCCAGCTCGTCGCCGGTCTCGATCCTCTTCCGTGCTTCGTGCTCCTGCGCGAGCGCCTGCTTGAGCACATCGACCTCGTCGCGCGCGGAGGCGAGCTGGCGCTCGAGATCGCCGGCGGCATGGCCCCCGGGCGGAGGCGGAACGGTCGCAGGGACGAACGCCGGAGGCTCGACGGAGCGCGCGGCAGCGACCTCCTGCTCGAGCTCGGCGATGCGCCATGCGCTGGCCTGCGTGTCCCCTTCGCGGCGTGCAAGCTCGGTCGCGAGGGCGTCGAGCTTGCGACGAAGATCTTCTTCGGCGGCCTCGGAGACCTGCGCGGCGGGGACTTGCGCCGGAGAGTGGAACGCGGCGGGCGCGTCGTGCGCCTCTTCGAGCGCGCGCACGAGGTCTTGCACGATCCGCTCGCGACGAAGAACCTCGCGCTCGAGCGCTTGAATCACCTTCGCCCGTTCGCGGAGCGCCGCCTCGAGCACTGCGAGCTCCTCGCCGTTCGCGTCGCCGTGATGCGAGACCTCGGCCTCGTACGCCGCGGCGCGCTGCTCGAGGAGCACCGCGCGCTGCGCCATCTCGCCGAGCCTACGCCTCGCTTCGTCCCCCGCGGCGGCGACCTCGCGCATCGCTTCGAGCTCCGCGACCAACGCCGGAAGCTGCTCGACGATCGCCGTCGACGCACCCGCGATCACCTCGAGCTCGCTGACGCGCCTCTGCAGCGCGCTCACGACGACCTCTGCGGCGCGCAGCGCCTCTTCGAGATCGCTCACCCGGCCGCGCGTCGCAGCGAGCTCGGGGCTCTTGCGGACCATCGCGAGCTCGAGCTCCGCCTTCGTTCGCGCCTTCTTTTCGTCCTCGAGCTCGCGCGTGAGGCGGATCGCGCGGTCGCGTTGGCGCTTGAGCTCTTCCTCGAGCGCGCGAAGATCGTGACCGAGCCGCTCGGTGTGAACGTGGCTGTCGCCAGCGCGCGACTCGACCTCGCGGAGCTTGGCGGTGGTCGACTGGAGCGCCGCGTCGAGCTCGTCGGCGCGCGCGCCGCGCGACTCGGCCGCCGCGAGCTTGGTCAGACGCGCGCGCTGCTCTTCGAGCTGCGACTCGAGGACCTCGGCGCGGAGCTGCGCTTCGGCGAGCGCCGCGGCTGCGACGCCGGAGCCGGGAGCCGCCGACCGAGATTCGACGCCCGCCGCCGCGCGCGGAAGCTGCACGATCGCGTACGGATCGAGTCGCACGTCACGCTGACTCGCGAGCGCGATGAAGAGCTCCGGCGGATCTGCTTCGGGGACGAGCTGCGTGTCGACGCTGACTTGCGGCGCGCCGTCGGCTTCCCCGAGCTCGGCGATCGCGACGCCGTGGAACGGCACTTGTCCGATCATCCGCACGCTCGCGAACTGGAGCGACACGAGATCGTAGAGCTCGTAGTAGTCGAGAGCTCGCGCGTCGGAGCGCGCGTCGGAGTCGCCACGCGCGCCCGACTCCGGGTTGCGCGCGGCGACGATCGCGACGCCCTCGACGCCGACGAGACGGCGCAGACGTGCGACGAGCGCAGCGGGATCGTCGATCGTCGCGAGGTCCGGAACGATCGCGACGTCGAACGCGCCGTCGCGGACATCGAAGTCGCCCGAAGGAAGCGCACGCACGGAGACTCCGCGACCGACCGAAGCGGCGGCGGCCGTGCCGGTCGCAGCGGTGGCGGCGGTGACGCGCCGCGCGTCCGGATCGTAGACGTGGACGACGCGCGCGCCGAGGTCCACGAGGCACGCGCCCAATCCGTCGCTCGCGTCGCCGACGACGACCACGCGCCGCCCCACCGCGAGCGCCTCCACGTAGATGCCGAGGGCGTGGACGGGCGTGATGCTTGGTGCGGACGGTTCGGGCATGTCGGAGGACGGTTCTAGCCGCTTCGGGTGCAGTTTGCACCCGTCGGCGACGAGGCGGTCCTCGCGGGGCGGAGATCGCGCTACGCGGCGTTTTTCGTGACGTTCCGCGGCACGCGGCGCTCGGCGCCTCGCCACGCGGACGGCGGGGTCGACGAGGCCAGCCGCAGTCGCCGATCGACGAGCTCTCGCCCAAGGCGATCGACGAGCGCGAGCGTACCGCGCTTCGTCGGCAAGCGCGGCTCGAGTCGGATGACGCGCTCATCGGCGCGCCGCCCCATCACCGCACGCGCGAACGGCGCGAGCATGGCCATCCGCGCCGCCGCGGCCGTCCCCTCTTGCACGCGCACGAGCACCTCCGGCGCGGCGCCGTAGCCGGTCGGCGTGCGGCCGTACGCGATCCCGATCTCGATCGCCAGGAGCCCGGGCACCGCGACCCGCGGCAACGTCATGAGGCGAAGCTCATCGGGCTCCGTCTGCCCGACCGGCACGCGCGCCCACGGCACCGTGCGAAGCGTGTCGCGCTTTCGGAGGCGCGCGAAGAGCTTCCGAAGCGCGCCCGCCGGCGCGATCGCCAAGCTCGGCGGAAGCTGCGACGCGCGCCCCGTGAAGAAGATCGGTACGAACGCGAGCGCGTCGAGCAGTACGACATACGGCGCCTCCGCGTCGAGCCGCCGCGCGGCGATCGCAGCTGCGACGACGAGCGCGCACGCGACGAACGCCGTCACCTTCCCCGACGTCGTGCCGGCGTCGAGCCAGTGCCCCGCGACACGCGTCCGCGCGAACGCCTCTTCGGGCCGCAGCGCGAGCCACTTCCCCGGTCCACGCACTTGCGCGCGCGCCGTCGGCGGACGCAGCGCAGCGAGCAGCATCGCCGCGCCGATGATCCCCGCGCCGAGCGTCGGTCTCCCGGTAACCTCGAGCGCGACGCCCGCGGCGAGCGCCGCGCCCGCGAGCACGCCGCGCCATGTTTCGTCGATCGGAACGAGCGCACGCGCCTTCGCTCCGCGCGCCTCGCACGCCGCCGCGAACGCGCGCCCCTTGTGCCGCACGAGAAGCGCGAACGCGAGCGCGAGCGCGACGATCCCCCCCGCGAGCAAACCTTCGCGCTCGCGATCCGGAGGCGGCGGCGGAGCGGGCGGCGGCGCCTGCTGCAGCTCGGGCGACTTCACGCCGGCGAACGCCTTCGGATCGATCCGCAGCGTCCACGACACCGCCTCGCCACGCGCGACGTGAGGCCGCACGACCACGAGCTCGTCGCGATCCTTCTCGCGCGTCAACGTCGCGAGCACGCTCTCGTCGACGTTCCCCGTCTCGGGATGAACAACCTTCGGCTCCGCTTGCGCCGGCGGAAGCTCGAACACGATCCGCGCGCCGTCGAACCCCTCGGTCGCGACCGGCGCGCTCCACGACAGCTTCCACAGCGAGCCGTCGCGCGTGAGCTCCTTCGAGGCGACGAGATCTACCGTGTACTTTACATGGAACGTGAAGACGCCATGCAGCAGCTGGCGCGGCTCTTCGATGGTCACGCGCAGCACGTGGTCGGTCAGCATCGTCACGTGCGCGCCGAGCTCTTTGCCATCTTCGGTCGTGATGAGCGCCGCTTCTTCGGCGATGACGCCCTTCTCGACGCCGGTGAGATCGAACGAGCGCAGCGGTCCGCGCTTCACGCGGTACGGGATCGTGTGCTCGACGTGCGCGATGCCGCTCGCGTCGACACGAACGCGGATGTCGTCGCCGGCTTGGTGCGACTCGACCCAGGCGTGCGCTGGGGACGCGATCAGCGCGCTCGCTAGCATCCCCGCCGCCATCCATCGGGTGTAAGTCATATCCTACATGTACTTACCGTCACGACGGGCGACGGCCAAAGAATCGGCGCGGATCGTCAGCCGCCGCTGATCTTCTTAATGAAGGTCACCACGAAGTCCTCGATCGCGGCGCGAGGCAACGTGAAGGTCGCCGTGAACGGCCCCGACTGCTGGGCGGTGAGCGCGAAGAGGATCGGCGTCGTCCCGCCGTGCTGCGCGGCGGTCGCGTCGTCGTAGTGCTCGCCGATTCCCGAGAAGCTCCCGCCGAGCGCGCCGAGTCGATGCTGGAACGTCGGCCATCCGCGCTGCGTGAAGAATCCGCCCGCGCCGATCTTCGCCGTCTTGAGCGCGTCGATCCCTTGCCTTCGCGCGAGCTTGTCCGACTCGGGCGACGACGCGAGGACCGCCGTCGCCTTCGCGGTCGCGACGGCTTCGTCCGCCGAGATCGCGATCCACGTGCGCGCCGCGCCGTCGGGGACGATGAGCATGTGGATGCGCAGTGGCTTCGGCGGTTTCGCGGCGTCGTCCTTCGCGATCGGTTTATCGCCCGGCTTCGGTTTGTCGCCAGGCTTCGGCGCGATCGGCTTCGGCGGCGTCGGCGTGGACGACGGGGGCACGACGTACGGATAGAGATCGACCTCGAGATGCAGCGTGTCCTTGGGCATCCCCTTCGGGGTCGCGCCGATGCGCATCGCGGGAATCGGGCCGTCCTTGCGCTTCGTCTTGAACGCGGTGACGACCTTCGGCTTGCCGAACGCCGCGACGAGATCGTGCGCCGCGCCCGTGTACTTCGCGCTCGGCTCGTCGATGCCGAAGACGCTCCATCCGAGGACCGCTTCGGCGGCCGCACGACGCGCTTCGATGCGCGCTGCGTCCGGCGCCGATCGGCTGCCGTACTTGTCCGCCGCGCGCTGATCCGCGAACGCGCGCCGGGTCTTCGCGGTGTCGAGCCCCGACGCAAAGACCGCCGCCGCGCCCGACGTCATCTTCTTGAAGGCATCGACGATCGCCCCGCGCTCGGGATCGGTCACGCCGTCGCCCGACAGCTGCGTCCCGATCACGTTCGCGAAGAGATCGCGCGCGCCGTCGAGCTCCGGCTTGTCGAGGCCGCGGTAAAAGACCGCGAACTCGGCGTCGCCCGGGAGCTGCCAGAACGCGACCGGCGCGACGTCGGTGCGCTCGGGGTGCTGCATCGCGAGCTTGGTGAGCGCCGCGCTCTGTCCGCCGAACTTCGTCGTCACGGTGATGTTGGTGCCCGCGTCGTCGAGCTTCGCGTCGAGCGTCGCGGTGTCGAGATCGAGCGCGAGATCCGCGAGGTCCATTCCGAGCGCGCCCGCGACGTCGCTCATGCCGCGGTTGAGACCGCGCATGCCGAGCATCGTCGAGACGAGCCCGCGCACCATCGGCTTCTGCTCGCCGATCATCTGTTTGACTGGCCCGGTGCGAAGCTGCACCGTCACGTCCGACGTCGTGCTCGTGCGCGTCGCGGTGCGCGTCAGCCACGGACCGAGCGTCCGCAGCGCGCCGAGCGACCAACCGCAGACGAGCCGCACGGGCGACGCGCCGAACGCCGGCGCGAGCGCGCAGTGGCGACGATCCTCGCTCTCGTCGTCCTTCGGTTTCTCGCCTTTGACCGGCGGAGCGTCGTCGTCGTCATCGTCGCCCGCGGCAGCCGCGCGTCCGAGGCCGTCGACGTGGAGCATTCCGTCGTCGAGCGTGAGCTTGAAGTGCTCGAGGAACGCGACCTTCGCCTTTTCGAAATCTTTGATCGCCACCGACACCGCGATCTGCTCCTTGAGGCGCGTGCCGAGCCCGCCGACCGCGACTGCGAAGTCGATCGGTTGATCGAGATCGACGAGACCGCCGACCGCTTCGGTCGTGAGCAGCTCGGTCACCGCGTCGTCCTTCGGCATCGGGAGCTGCGACCACGTGTGCACGGACTTGAGCGCGCGACCGAGGTTTGCGACGCGCCCCGACACGAGAAGCTTCTTCGGCTCGGGGACGGCGCTCGTGTCAGTGCCGAGCGGCGGAACGGCCGACTGCGACGACGTGCTCGAAGGCTTGGTGGACGCGCTGGGCGCGGGGCTCACGGCGGTGGGCTGTTGACCGCCGCACGACGGCAACGCGATCGCAGACGAGCCGAGCGCGAGGAGCGCGAAGAGAGAGAGAGACGACTTCATGGGCGAGAGCATACGCGAGCCGAATTCGCAATCTAGTGTCCTCTCGCCGTCCGTGGTTTGAAGCCCTCTCCGTCGGCATCATGAAGTTCCCTCTGAATCCCGCGCAGCAGCAGGCAGTCGAGCACCAGACGGGGCCGCTGCTCGTCCTCGCCGGAGCCGGATCCGGCAAGACGCGCGTCATCACGAATCGGATCGCGCGGCTCGTCGAGCGCGGCGTCCCTCCGCAAGCGATCGTCGCGCTCACGTTCACGAACAAAGCCGCGGGCGAGATGCGCGAGCGCATCGCGGCGACGATGGGCGGCGGCACGGGCGGAGCGGTCGCGGCGCCGAAGCGGCGCACGCGTACGAAGAGCGGCGGCGGCCCGGCGTCGGCGCGCGATCTGACGATCTCGACGTTCCACTCGTTCGGTCTCGGCGTGCTGACGCGCGAGCGAACCGCGCTCGGCGGCGCGTTCACGATCTTCGATCAGGGTGACGCGCTCGGCACCGTGAAAGAGCTGTTGCGTAGCGTCCGCGCCGATCGCAGCTACGACGCCATGGCGATCCTCGGCGGGATCTCGAACGCGAAGAACGCGTTCCTCTCCGCCGAGGAGCTCCCCGACTCCGACGATCCCTACGAGGAGATGGTCAAGCTCCTCTACCCGCGCTACCAAGCGGCGCTCCGGCAGTTTCGCGCGTACGACTTCGACGATCTCGTGTGCGAGGTCGCGCGTCTCTGGACCTCGCGCGCCGATCTGCTCGCGAAGTGGCAGGAGCGCTACCGCTTCATCTTGGTCGACGAGTACCAAGACACGAACCGCGCGCAGCTTCAGCTCTTGCGGCTGCTCGCCGAGACACACCGAAACATCTGCGTCGTCGGCGACGACGACCAATCGATCTACGCGTGGCGCGGCGCCGACGTCCGCAACATCCTCGAGTTCGAGGAGCACTTCCCCGGCGCGATCGTCATCAAGCTCGAGCAGAACTACCGCTCGCGCGCGCCCGTCCTCGAGGTCGCGAACGCGGTCATCGCGAAGCGACAAGACGCGAAGTACAAGAAGTCGCTCTTCACGGATCGCGCAGGCGGCGAGAAGGTGTGCGCGCTCGTCGCGCCGTCGCCGGAGATCGAAGCGCGTCACGTCGGCAAAGAGCTGCGTCGAATGATCAAGGACGATCATCGGCGCGCGCGCGATCTCGCGGTCCTTTACCGATCGAACGGGCAAGCGAAGGCGATCGAAGAGGCGCTCCGCGAAGAGGGCGTGCCGTACCGGATGATCGGCGGCACGCAGTTCTTCGAGCGCAAGGAGGTCAAGGATCTCCTCGCGTACATGAAGGTCGCGCTCCATCCGACGGACGAGATCAGCCTGCGGCGCATCGTGAATTATCCGGCGCGCGGGATCGGCGAGGCGAGCCTCGACAAGCTCGCCTCGTACGCGACCGCGCGCGGATGGACGCTGTGGCAAGCGGTCGAGCGCGTCGATGCGCTCGACGACGTGTCGCCGGCGGCGCGCGAGGGATGCAAAGCGCTCGCGACGATCGTCGAGGAGACGCGGCGCGAGATCATCGACGAGAAGAAGCGAGCGAGCGAGGTCATCCGCGGTCTCGGCGATCGCTCCGGGTTGAAGCGCGAGGTCGACACGAGCTCGCAGACGCCGGAGGTCGCGGGGAAGCGCTGGGCGAACGTCGAGGGGCTCTTCCAGACGTTCGTGCGACGCGAACTACGCGAGGACAAGAAGACCGAAGCGGAGAAGTCGGGCAAGGGCGAGGCGGCGGATCTCGCGGCGTTCCTCCAGGCGCTCACGCTCGACTCGAGCGAAGAAGAAGAAAAGACGGGCGACGCCGTGACGCTGTCGACGCTCCATGGGTCGAAGGGGCTCGAGTTCGACGTCGTGTTCCTGATCGGATGCGAAGAGGGACTCTTGCCACACGCGCGGACGCTCGACACGAAGGCGAACGACGTGTCGCGTACGGCGAACCCCAACGGCACCGAGAAATTCGCCGCCGACATCGAAGAAGAACGTCGCTTGTTCTACGTCGGCGTGACGCGGGCGCGCGAGCTCCTCTTCTTGTCGCGGGCGCGCGCGCGGGTCGTGCGAGGCAAGCCGATGCCGCGAACGCCGAGTCGGTTCTTGCTCGATATCCCGCGCGAGATCCTCGACGAGCGCGAGGTGCGCGACGAGCCGAGCATGAGCATCGAAGAGACGACGAACGCGGCGAACGCGCTGCTGGCGGCGCTCGAAGGGCTCTGAGGATCCTTCGCGGCTGCGCCGGTCAGGATGACGGCGCGAGCGCCTGCTCGAGATCCGCGATGAGGTCCGCGGCCTCCTCGATCCCCACCGCCATCCGCACCAGACCGTCGTCGATGCCGATCGCCGCGCGCTGCTCCGACGTCATCTCGTAGTAGCTCATGATCGCCGGCGGCTCGATCAGCGACTCGACGCCGCCGAACGACGGACCGATCGCCGCGATCTTCATCCGGTCGACGACGCGCCTCGCCGCGTCGAGCGGCTTGACCGTCGCGCTCCCCTTCACGACGAAGCTCACGACGCCGCCGAAGCCGCTCATCTGCGCCTTCGCGATCGTATGGTCCGGGTGCGACTCGAGACCCGGATAGAACACGCGCGCGATCGCTGGGTGCGCCTCGAGACGGCGCGCGACCGCGAGCGCCGTCGCGTTCTGTCGCTCGACCCGGAGCGCGAGCGTCTTCAGTCCGCGACCGACGAGGAACGCGGCGTGCGGATCGCACACCGTGCCGAGCACGCCGCGCAGATCGCGCACGACCGAGCAGATCCCCTGCGATCCGCACATCACGCCGGCGAGGACGTCGTTGTGCCCGCCGATGTACTTGGTCGCGCTGTGGACGATGATGTCGATCCCGAGCTCGGCGGGGCGGCAGTTCACCGGCGTCGCGAACGTCGCGTCGATGAGCGTCTTCAGCCCTCGCCGTCCCTTACACGCCGCGGCGAGCGCTTCGAGATCGATGCACGACAAGTACGGGTTCGTCGGCGACTCGCTGATCACGAGGCGCGTCTCCGGACGAAGCGCCGCAGCGAGCCCCTTCACGTCGCCCGCTTCGAGCAGCGTCGCCGACACGCCGAAGCCCGCGAGCGTTCCCGTGATGAACTCGCGCGTCATCCGGTAGCAGTCCTTGAAGAAGACGACGTGCTGCCCTTGCTTCACGAGCGCGAGCACGGTCGTCGTGACCGCGGCCATCCCGCTACCGAAGAGGACGCAGTCCTCCGTCCCTTCGAGCGCGGCCATGCGGAGCTCGACCGCGCGGCACGTGGGGTTGCCGTAGCGTCCGTACTCTTCGCGATCGGCGCGCGCGTGCGTGCCGTCGGTGAGCGCGACGATCTCGGCCGTGCTCTCGAAGGTGTACGTCGACGTCTGCGCGATCGGCGTCGGGATCGCGTCGTACGGCTTGTGCTTCGGATCGCCGGCGTGGACGGCGTCGGTGCTCGTGATCGATTTCTTCGTGCCCATCGGAAGTGCGGCACTCTAGCGTAAGGGGGCCTCGCGCGCTTCGGGCGCGACGAACGCGGCGACCACCTCCGCCATCTGCCGGCGCGACTTCTGGAACCCGTGGTCGAACCCACCGCGCAGCACGCGGAGATCCGCGCGGAGCTTCTCGGCGAGCGCCTTGGCCTCGACGAGATCGGAGAACTCGTCCTCGTCGCCGATGACGATCGCGATCGGCCCGGCGTACGCGAGCGCGTCGCTCCCGTCGAAATCGAAGAAGCGCGTCGACGGCGCGACCAACGCGACGCGCTCGACGTCGCCCGCCGCTCCCGACGCGCGCAGCCCGACCCACGATCCGAACGAGTGCCCGCACACCGTCAGCTTCGCGCCGGGCGCTCGACGTCTCAGCTCGTCGATCGCGGCGCGCGCGTCGCCGATCTCCGCACGTCCGTCGTCGTACGTCCCACCGCTCGCGCCGACGCCGCGGAAGTTGAAGCGAAGCGTCGCGACGTCGTCGCCGCCGAGCTCGAGAAGCGTCTTCGCGATCGCGAGCGGCACCGGGCTGTGCATGCTCCCGCCATACAGAGGATGCGGATGGCAAAGGACGACCGCGCGCTTCGCCCCCGCCGGCGCACGCACGCGCGCTTCGATCGCGACGTCGCTCGCGATCGTGATCGCCTCTTCACCCGGGACGTTCGCCGCCGGGGATCGCACGGGGACCGCCGGCGGTGGCGGCAGCCGGTTCACGCGCTCGCTCACGGCGTCGAGCCGGTAGCGGGCGGCGTGTATTGAATGCGCTCTTCGGCCCCCGCGACGATCGACGCGCGCGAGAACGCGATCGGGTGGTTCTGATTTCTGCGCCACAGCTCCGCCTCGTCGCGAAAATGCGGGCTCGCGTTGTCCCATATCTCCCCGCCCGGGAGCGCGTTGCGCACGATCGGCCCCGCCGGATCGAGATCCGCGACGAACCGCTGCGTCGGCCCGTGCGAGTACGTGAAGTCGACGTCCACGAGCTTCGCCGCGCGATGCCCGTACTCGCCAACGTCGACGTTGTACCCGTCGCCGTGCCGCGGGAATCCGTTCGGGAAGACGGCGTCGCCCATCGGCGGGATCGAGAGCGTCGACCACAGCGACACGAGCGAGCCGAAGCGCAGCGTGTGAAGCTTTCCCCACCGCCACGCGTTGCGATCCGCGCCAACCTTCGTCGTCAACGCGTCGAGCGCATCGAGGAGCGACGTGATCGCACGCTCGTCGCGCGACTCGACGACGCCCATCGTTCCGAGATCGTCGAAGAGCGCACTGTCCTTCGCCGTCGCGTCGTACGTCGCGAGCGTCGTCGCGTCCGCTGTCATGAGCCAGACGAGCACGCGCACAAGATCGAACGGCGGCGAAGTGTCACCGAGCTTCGTGAGCTCGTCGTCGAGCACCGCAGAGATCATCCGCACGAGCCAGGTATTGAAGACGAGCGTCGCCTTACTCGCGAGCGCCTCCTTCCCATCGGGCAGAAGCGATCCGTCGTCGAGGTTCACGCCCGCCGCCGCGTCGTAGTCGCTCTCGGTCCCCCACTTCGTCAGGAGATCACGCAGCTCCGCGATCGGCGCGGCTTGGTAGCGCGCGCTCGTCACCACCGCAGCCAGATCCGCGTGCGTCCCCGCCATCGCGCGCTCCGCCTCCGCGTGCGTGAGCGCATCGAGGAGCTTCGGCACGAGCTGCGCTCCGATCGCCGAGCGCGCGTCGGCCTGGATCGACGCCATGTCGTCCGCCGACATCGGGTGACCGAGGTTCTCGATCCGCTGATGGATGCGCGACACGCGATAGCCCGGATCGTGCCAGCACCCGGTGTAGATCGGCTGCCCGTTCGGAAGCATGTCGTTCGACGGATCGTTGTCGAGCGTGACGCCGACCTGATCGCCGTTCGCCGTGCCGACGTACGCCTTCGGCGGGTTTTTCACGTGCGGGACGAACGCCTCGTCGACCTTCCCCGTCCACTCCGCGGTGCCGTCGCCCGGCAAGACGAAGCACGGCAGTTGCCCTTCGAACTTCGTCTTGTCCCACGTGTACGAGCGCCGATCGCGCGTCGGGATCGTCGACTGCGACGAGTAGAAGATGTTCCCTTTCGTATCGGCGAAGACCCAGTTTTGCGCGCCGACCTCGAAGCTTCGCATCGCCGTGCGCGAGTCCTCGACGTCCTTCGCGCGCACCATCCCGGCGACCGCTTGGAACTCTCCAGTTGGCTGGTACCCCGTCCACTTCACGCTCATCGCGCCCACCTTCGGATCGGGCGCGACGATCTTGTGGTCGACGATCGTCGGCACGATCGGCCCGTGGTGCGGCACGACGAGCACGTCGTATTCGAGCGGCGCGTTCCCCGCGATCTTGATCGTCTCGTGCACCTTCTGCAGCGGCACGTTCGCGTTGTTGAAGACGACCGCGGATCCGTCCGACGTGAAGGTCTCTTTGTAGACGTCGGTCACGTCGTAGTCGGCGGTCGTGGCGCCCCACGCGACGTTGTCGTTGAAGCCGAGGACGATCCCCGGGATGCCCGGAAACGCGAGGCCCGCCGTGTTGATGTTCTTCGTCGCGTCGCCCCCCGCGGGCGCGACGTAGCTCAAGTGCGCCATCCAAAAAATCGACGGCGCGTCGAGCGCGAGGTGCGGATCGTTCGCGACCATCGCGTGCCCGGTCGCGGTGCGGCTCGGCCCGACGATCCAGTTGTTCGATCCGGTGAAGCCTTTGATGCCGAGGATCGACAGCGCCCCCTTGTGCGCGTCTTGCCATCCGCGCGTCGCGTCGAGGAGCGCGAGCGGGACGTGCGTCGTCGTCACGCGCGCCTTCGCCGGCGGCGTGAAGCCGAGCGTGTGCGCCCCGTCGTTCGGGAAGCCGTCCATCGCGAGCGTCGGATCGAGCGGCGCGAAGCGGACGAAGTCGATCAGGAAGCCGGCGCGCTTCACGAGATCCGCGTCCGTCGCTGCCGTGTTGAACGTGAGGCGCGAGCGCTCGACGAACGCGGTCTGCGCGATCTCGTCGTCGGCGGAGTACGAGAGCTGCTGCGATTGAAGCCGTCCGATCGCGAGCGGCTCCCACCCTTCCCACGCCGTGAACGCGTTCTGCGACAAACCGATGACCGCCTTCGGGAGCTGCTCGTCGCCGGTCCGAATGCGCGCGTTGAACTGCGAGATGCCGTCGGCGAACGCGTCGAGCCATCCGCGGAGCTCGCTGTCGGGCGCGAGCGCGTCGTACGTCGTCTTGGCGACGCGGCCGAGGCCGACGGTGCGCATCGCGATGTCGCGATCGATGAGCGACGGTTGCGTGTCGCCCAGGAGCTCCGCCATGCGCCCCTCGGCGACGCGCCGAATCAGCTCGAGTTGCACGGTGCGATCGTGCGCGACTTGGTAGCCCTCGACGCGCATCAAGTCGTTCGCGTTCGAGGCGTAGATGTGGACCATCCCGGTCTTGTCGCGCACGACGTCGACGGGGCCGGACATGTTCCCGAGCGGCTGGGTCGCGCTGATCGGTACGTCCCCGCCGAACGGCGAGGTCGGTGCGACGGGGCCGCTCGACGACGACGAGTGGCAGGCGACGAACGTGGCGAGAGGAGCGACGGAAAGAGCCGCGAGGGTGCGCAGCGAGGTGAAACGCATGCGCGAAAGATAGCGCGAACGTGCGAAAGCAGCGTCTCAAGACGCTTGCGGCAACGGGCAGTCGCTCGCCGCGTACTGCCAGCGCGTTTTTCTGTACTGCCAGTCCCCCGCGGCGTGCTTCCAGCGACATTTTCTGTACTGGCAGTCGCCCACCGCGTGCTCCGTGCACGCTTTTCTTTACTGGCAGTCGCCCGCCGCGTACTCGGAGCACGTTTTTCTGCACTGCCTATGCGTCGGCGTGCACAGCCTGTGCGTCGTTACGCACAGGTTCGAGCTCGCGGGCTCTGCTTCGTGCGGTCCGGCGTCGACCTAGGGCGCCGCGCGAACGAGGCTCTCCACGCGCGCGACGGCGTCGGCCACCGGGACGAGCTCGGACTTCTTCGGATCGCTCTCGGTGCGCGGTTTGATCTCGATGTTCCCCGCCGCGAGGCCCTTGCCACCCACCGTGACGCGCACGGGCAACCCGATGAGGTCGGCGTCCTTGAATTTGGAGCCCGGCCTCTCGTCGCGATCGTCCCAGAGCACCTCGATTCCCTTGTGCCAGAGCGCTTCGTAGAGCTGCTTCGCCGCTTCGACGACGACGTCGTCCTTCCCGATGGTGACCAAGTGCACGTGGTAGGGCGCGATGGACATCGGCCAGCGCATCCCGTCCGCGTCGTGATGCTGCTCGATGGCCGTAGCGACGAGGCGCGACACGCCGATGCCGTAGCAGCCCATCACGAGGGGCTTCTTCTGTTGCGCTTCGTCCAGGAACGTCGCCCCCATCGCCGCGGAGTACTTCGTCCCGAGGATGAAGATGTGCCCCGCTTCGATCCCCTTGTACGAGCCAAGCTTTCCCTCTTTGCAGCTGGGGCACGTGTCACCGGTCGCGGCGAGGCGCACGTCGGCGACGTCGCCTTCGAAGTCGCGACCGCGGACGACGTTCTTGAAATGTTGGTCGGTCTCGTTCGCGCCGGTCACGCCGTTCTTCACGCCCGCTGCGGTGCGGTCGACGACGAGCTTCCCCTTGAAGCCGACCGGTCCCGCGAAGCCGACGTTCGCGCCGGTCGCCTTCTTCACGTCCGCTTCGCTCGCCATGAACACTTCGTCGACGCCGAGCGCGCGCGCGAGGAGGACTTCGTTGACGTCGTGATCGCCGCGCACCACGACCATCACCGCGTTGCCGCCCGCGACGTAGACGAGCGACTTCAACATCCGCTGCGGCGTGACGCCGAGGAATTTCGTCACCTCGTCGATCGTCCCGTGCCCCGGCGTGTGCACCTTCTCGAGCGCCGCGGGCGCTTCGTCGGGCGCGTCGATCGGCAGCACCTTCGCCGCCTCGACGTTCGCCGCGTAGTCGCACTTCGGGCACGCGACGATCGCGTCCTCGCCCGAGTCGACGAGCACCTGGAACTCCGCGCTCGTCGAGCCGCCGATGGCGCCCGGATCCGCGGCGACCATGCGGTACGAGAGCGCCATGCGATCGAAGATGCGCCGGTACGCGACGCGCATTCCTTCGTAGCTGTTCGCGGCGCCCGCCTCGTCGACGTCGAACGAGTAGGCGTCCTTCATGATGAACTCGCGGCACCGCAAGAGCCCGCCGCGCGGACGCGGCTCATCGCGGAACTTCACCTGCACTTGGTAGAGCGTCTTCGGCATGTCGCGCCACGATCGGATCTCGCGGCGCGCGATGTCGGTGACGATCTCTTCGTGCGTCGGGCCAAGGTGGTAGTCGCCGCCCTTGCGATCGGTGACGCGGAAGAGCGTCGGTCCGTAGAGATCGTAGCGACCCGTCTCCTTGAAGTACTCGGCCGGCAGGAGCGCGGGCATGAGCACCTCGAGCGCGCCGGTGCGGTCGATCTCTTCGCGGACGATCGTCTCGACCTTGCGGAGCACGCGCAATCCGAGCGGCAGAAAGTCGTACATTCCGGCGCCGACACGACGGATGAAACCTCCGCGGGTCAGGAGCACGTGGCTGACGTTGGCGGCGTCGGCGGGGGCTTCTTTGACCGTCGGAATGAGCGCGCGGGAGAATCGCATGCGCCGCGTTTACCACGTGACCGCGTGAACCGCGACCTCTCAGGCGCACCGATCCGAACCCCCGCGAGCTGCGTTATACCTTCAGACATGGGGAGAGAAGACGCCTACCCGCTCGACCGCTACCTCGACGCATCGCGCACGTTGTCCCTCGACAGCTACGACTGGAGCCGCGCGCGCGCGCACGATCTGGCGCCGGATTTCGAGCAGGCGATGGTGTTCATCTCGCGCGTCGAGGCGCAGACGCTCTTCTACGTTCGCGATTTGCTGAACTCGCGCACCGCGTACGTCCCGGAGATCTCCGCGTTCCTCGCGGTGTGGCTCTACGAAGAAGAGCGCCACTCGCGCATGTTCAAGCGCTTCCTCTCCGAGCGCGGCGTCGTGATCCCGGTCGACGATCGCACGCAGGTTCGCAAGGCATCGGCGACGGGCGGCGTGCGCGAGCTCGTCGAGGGGCTCTTCCTCAAGGTGTGCTCCATGTCGACCGAGCACTTGGTCGCGGTGCACATGGTGTGGGGCGCGATCCAAGAGCTCGCGACGATCAACACGTACGAGCTTCTCGGCGAGCGGAGCCATCACCCGTTCTTGAAAGAGCTGTGCGAGAGCATCGCCAAAGACGAGCGTCGTCACTTCGCGTTCTATTACAACCAAGCGCAGCGGCACCTCCGCCCCAAGGCGGCGCACAAGTTCGCGCGCCTCCTCCTCAAGAGCTGGTGGAAGCCGGTCGGGTTCGGCATTCACTCGCCGCAGCACGCGTACTTCATCGACGACTGGCTCTTCGGCGACGCCGACGGCCTCGCGCGCTTTCGCAAGATGGACGAGACGATGGCCAAGCTCCCCGGCTTCGAAGGGCTCGCGCTCTTCGAGGAGTTTCACGCCGACGCGAAGCGGTACATCGCGAAGCGCAAAGAGAAGGGGCTCGGCTTCGACGACTGGGTGCCGGTGCCGCATCGTAGCCACACGGAATCCGCGCTAGCCTCTGCGGCGCGATGACACCCCTCGAAGAGCTCGCGCAGTTGCTGCGGCCCGCGGGCGGCGGGATTCATCTCGTCTCGACAGGGCGCGCCGAGCAAGAGGCGCTTCAGCAGCGCCTCTACGGCGCGCGCACGGTCGACGAGGTGCGCGCGAAGTGGACGGCGACGCTCGCGCGGATCGCCGACGCGCGCGTCGTGATCCTCGGCGTGCCGTCGGACGTCGGCGCGGGCTTCCGTCGCGGCGCGAACCTCGGGCCGGCGGCGATTCGCGCGGCGATCCTCGCCGTGGATCCGGACTGGCCGGAGCGCTCGGCGGCCGCGGGCGTGCTCGACATCGGCGACGTCTTCGTCGTGCCGCAGCTCTTGCACGACGACATGCTCGGCGACGCGCAGAAGGCCGCGAGCCAACGCGCGCTCTACCCTTCGCTCGCGCCCGAGGTCGCCGCGACCTTACCGGTGTCGCCACTGTCGATCGAAGAGCGCGCGCTCGATCTCGTCCTCGCGCTCAACCCGAACGTCGCGCCGGTCGTCATCGGCGGCGATCACTCGACCGCGTGGCCAGTCGCGGCGGCGCTGTCTCGTGTCTTCAAGGCGCGCGGCGAAGCGTGGGGGATCGTGCAACCGGACGCGCACACCGATCTACTCGAAGAGCGCCTCGGCGTTCGCTACTGCTTCGCGACGTGGTCGTACCACGCGAACGATCTCGTCGGCCGCGGCGGGCGCATGGTGCAGGTCGGCATCCGCGCGACGCGCCATCCGCGCGAGCACTGGGAGACGACGCTCGGCGTGCGCCAGTTCTGGGCCGACGAATGCCGCGACCGCCCCGCCGAAGCGATCGACGCGATCGTCGAGCACTTGAAGCTCACCGGCGTAAAGGGGATCTACTTCTCGAACGACATCGACGGCACCGACGACTCGGTTGCCGACGCGACAGGAACGCCCGAGCCGAACGGCCTCACGCCCGAGTTCGTCGTCGAGCTGATCCGGCGCCTCGGTCGCGACATCGGCATCATCGCGGGCGACATCATGGAGGTCGCGCCGCCGCTCGGCTCCGCGAACACGGTCACCCTCGCCGCCCGCTACCTACGCGAAACGATCGACGCGATCGTCACGCGCCCTCACGGCGTGTGAATCGGATCCGGCTCGCCATACATCGGCATCGGAGCCGGCAGCGGCGTCGGGATCGTCGAGCTCGGGCGCAGCCCCGCGAGATCGCCGACCACGACGTCGTTCTCGTCGGTGAAGATCGGCTCGCGTCCGTAGATCGTGTAGACGCGCACCGTTCGCCCCATCGACGGCTCGACGCGATCGTCGTCGCGCGCGAGCGTCACCTCGGACAACGTCTCCACCATCTCGCGAAAATCGAGCACGAGCTCCCGCCGCTTCTCGCCGACGCCGAGCTTCGCGCGTCGGATCCACGCCGTGAGCACGCCGCGCCCCGGACCGATGACCGCCGTCACGCGCGCCCCCGGCACGGGCGTCGTCTTTCCGCCCGGCTTCAGGTGCTCGAACGTGATCGCTCCGTCCGGCGCGCGCCGCTTGAGCGTGAGCTCCGGCGTTCGCATGTCGTAGCTCCGGATGTCGGCCTTGCCGTCAGCGTTGGTCACGCCGGGGATCGTCATGCGCTTCCACGCGCGGATCGGGTTGAGATCCGCGTCGTAGACGATCTCGATGTCCGCGGCCATGAGCGGCCACTCTTCGCGCGCGCGCAAGACGAAGCCACACGCGCCCTTCGTCAGATCGAAGCTCTCGACGACGGTCTGCTCGCGCATCGTCGGTCCCGCGCGCAGATGCCCCTTGGCCACGACGATGCCCGCGCTCGCGTCGGCGCACGCGGGGTACGCGAGCTCGGTCGGCGGATCGATCGTGACGTGCTTCCGCTTGCACGCCGGAAACGCAAGCGAAAGGGCGATACCGAACAGCAGCACCGTCCTGGCGAACAAGTCTCTCAGTGATGCTTCGGCGGCTCGCCATGCCCGCCACCGGAAGGCGCGGACGACGACGGGATGACGAGCGCCGACGGGAAGCCACCGGGCGCTTCTTCGCCGGTCGGAGCAAACACCTTGGTGCCGTAGGCGTTGTCGACCTTGCCTCGCGTCGTGGTGTCGTCAGACGTCAGCAGGATGAAGACGCCCAGGAACAAGAACGCCGCGAGGAAGCAGATCGTGTTGAACGCTTTGTCGTGCCTCAGGTGCATGAAGAACGTCGCGACGAGCCCCGCCTTCACCGTCGCGATGAGCATCGCGATGATCGTATTGGCCGATCCGAAGTCGTAATACGAGACCTTCACCGTCATGATGGTGAGGCAGACGAGCGCGCCGAAGATCCCCCAGTAAAATCGGGTTGGGGCGATGTGGACGTGCACCTTGCCGTCGTCGTGGTCGCCGTGAGCGGCGTGGGTCTGCGAGGACATCAGGTTCTTCCTTCTAACCGACGAGATAGAGGAGCGGGAAAAGGTAGATCCACACCAAGTCGACCAAGTGCCAGTAGAGGGCGCCGAGATCGACGTGCGTGAAGTACGCGGGCGAGAACTGCCCCTTGATGTTCTTGATGAGGACCCAGATGAGGATCGACATGCCGATCACGACGTGGAGCCCGTGCAGACCCGTCATCGCGAAGTAGAGCGCGAAGAACATGTTCGCGCGCGGCGGAAGTCCCTCGACGGAGATCGGCACTGCCGACGAACCGTGCTCCGTGCACTTGTCGCCAAACCACGGGTGGCCGAAGCAGTGCCCCGGCAAGAGACCGTCGTGCAGCTTGTGCGTGTACTCGAAGTACTTCACGACGAGGAAGATGCACGCGCACGCGATGGTGATGACGAGGTAGATCGACGTCATCTGCCGCTTGCCGGTCTGCGCCGAGCGAACCGCGAGCGCGGCGGTCAGCGAGCTGAAGAGCAGGACGATCGTGTTGAGCGCGCCCATCTGCTTGTCGAGCACCTTGTGCGCGGCAAAGAAGACCTCGGCGTCGGAGGCGCGGAAGATCCCGTAGGCGACGAAGAGGCCGCCGAACATGAGGATTTCCGTCGCGATGAAGACCCACATCCCGAGCTTCGACGCGTCGAACTGCTGCGCCGGAGTGTCGAAGTGGTGCTGCAGGAAGGCAGGATGGGCATCGTGATCGTCGTGCCCTTCTCCGCCCGCGTCATGCGCGTCGGCGCCTTCCACGGTTTCAGTGACGTTCGCCATGAGCGCCTCTCACTCCTCGTCCTTCTTTTTCGTCGTCGACTTTTTCGCCGGCGTCTTCTCGCTCGGCTTCGCCGCGACCTTCGGCGCGTCCTCGGGGAAGCCGTCGAAGAGCTCGGCCTCGGTCGCGAGGTGGTAGTCGTACGGATCGCGCGTCACGATCGGCGGCTTGCGGAAGTTCGCGAGCACGACCGGCGTCTCCGTCTGCCACTCGAGCGCGGCGGAGCCCCACGGGTTCGGCGGCGCCTTCTTCCCCTTGAAGAGCGCGCTCAAGAGGATGTACCCGGTGAAGAAGAGCCCGGCGCCGAGGATCCACGATCCGATGGTCGACGCTTTGTGAAACGGCTCGAACTGCTCGAGGTAGTCGTAGTAACGACGCGGCATCCCGCGCGACCCCATGATGAACTGCGACATGAAGGTCACGTTGAAGCCGATGAACACGAGCACGAACGAGATCCGCGCCTGCGCCTCGTTGTAGAGCTTGCCCGTCATCTTCGGCCACCAATAGAAGAGGCCGCCGAGGAAGCCCATCACGGTGCCGCCCATCATGACGTAGTGGAAGTGCGCGACGACGAAGTACGTGTCGTGGAGGTGGATGTCGACGCTGAGCATCCCGAGGAAGAGCCCGGTGAGCCCGCCGATCGAGAAGAGGAAGATGAACCCCATCGCGTAGAGCATCGGCGTGACGAGCTTGATGTCGCCTTTGTACATCGTCGCCGTCCAGTTGAAGATCTTCACACCGGAGGGGATCGCGACGAAGAACGTGAGCGCCGAGAAGAGCATCGTCGAGAACTCGCTCATGCCGGCCGTGAACATGTGGTGACCCCACACGAGGAAGCCGAGGAGCGCGAGCCCGAGCGACGAGAGCGCGACGGCGAACTTCCCGAAGATCTGCCGGCGCGTGAACGTCGAGATGATCTCGCTGACGATCGCCATGCCCGGGACGATCATGATGTAGACGGCCGGGTGCGAGTAAAACCAGAAGAAGTGTTGGAAGAGGACCGGATCGCCGCCGAGCTTCGGGTCGAAGATCCCCGCGCCAAAGAAGCGCTCGAAGATGAGGAGGAGCAGCGTGATCGCGAGCACCGGTGTCGCGAGGACCTGCATCAGGCCGGTCGCGTACATCCCCCAGATGAAGAGCGGTAGGCGCTTCCAGGTCATGCCCGGCGCGCGCATCGTGTGGATGGTCACGAGGAAGTTGAGGCCCGTGAGGATCGACGAGAAGCCGAGAACGAACACGCCGAAGGTCATCGAGATGACCGCGTTCGACGTCGTCACGCTGTACGGCGTGTAGAACGTCCAGCCCGTGTCGACGGCGCCGATGATGATGCTCGAGAGCGCGAACGTGGCGCCCACGATGTAGACGTAGAAGCTCAACATGTTGAGCCGCGGGAACGCGACGTCCTTCGCTCCGATCATGATCGGCAGGAAGAAGTTGCCGAACGCCGCCGGCACCGACGGGATGATGAAGAGGAAGACCATGATCCCGCCGTGGAGCGTGAAGAACCTGTTGTAGGTCTCCGCGTCCACGATCGTCTTGCCGCGCGACCAGAGCTCGAAGCGCAAGAGGAGCGCGAAGATCCCGCCCGCGAGGAACGCGATCGAGATCATCGTCAGGTAGAGCCACGCGATCCGCTTGTGATCGAGCGTGTACGCCCAGGACTTCCAGCCCTTCTTGGCCGAGTAGTACGGCGCGTTGGGATCGCCGTGCTCGGACTCGGCGGCGTGGCCCCCGATGGGTAGATCGACTGCTGCCATGGCTACTTGTCCTTCAGCGTCTTCATGAACGCGATGATCGCGTCGATATCTTTGTCTTTGAGCGTCCCCTTGAACGTCGGCATGACGCTGGGGGAGGCGTACCCGTTGACGATCTTCGCGTTGGGCTCGAGGACCGATTCACGGACGTAGTTCTCGTCGACGGTGATCGTCGTGCCGTCCGAGAGCTTCTCTTGTCGGCCCCAGATGCCCTTCCACGTCGGCGCGACGCCTTTGCTTCCGTCGATCGTGTGGCATCCGATGCACTGCTTCTTCTCGTAGAGCGACTTGCCGCGCTCTTCCGGCGGCTTGTTCCCGCCGAGACCGTCGAGGTACTTCTGGTACGCCTCCTCGGATTCGATCGTGACGTCCGAGTGCATGGCCCAGTGGCCCTTGAACTGCGCGAAGTCGAGCTCGTTGCCGTTTTGATCTTTGCTCTTGCCGCCGCAGTACTCGGCGCAGAAGAGGTCGGTCTGGCCGGGCTTGGTCGCTTCGAACCACACCGACGTGTACATGCCGGGGACGAGATCGCGTTTCGTGCGGAGGCCGGGAACGAAGAAGGCGTGGAGCACGTCGTTCGACGACATGACGAGCTTGATCGGGCGCCCGACCGGAATGTGGAGCTTGCTGTCCGACTCGCCGGTCTTGTACTCGAAGTCCCAACCCCACTGGAACGCGCGGACGCGGACCTCTTCGGCGCCCGCCGGCGCAACAGAGAGATCCATGTACCCCTGGAAGCCCCAATGGAAGAGCATGATGAGGAGCGGAACCGGCGCGATCGTCCACGCGAGCTCGAGCACCAAGTTGTGCGGCGTCGGCGTGGCCTTGTGACCCGGCCGCGTGCGGTAGGCCCACGCGAACCAGCACATCGCGCCGACGATCCCCACGAAGAGGACGACGCTGAGCCAGTAGACGAAATAGTACAGGTTGTCGATGTGCGGCGCCGACGTCGACATCTGCTCGGGCAGCTGGAATGTGGGCTCTAGGCTCATGGTGCGATCACGGTTGGCACGGTTGGCACGGTTGGCACGGTTGGCACTGTTGGCGGCGAGTGCGAGTCGCGCGCGTTGGGGGAGACGGAGGAGTCGAGCGAACCGGGCGAACCGGAACCTGAGAGCCGGCGACGTCGTCGTTCGCGCATCCACATGAGGACGAAGAACCCGCCGATGAAGAACAAGGTGAGCACGCCGCCGACGCGCATCACGTTCATCGCGACGAGCGCGTACTTCTTGCCGGCCGGATCGTAGTGGTAGCAATAGAGGATGAGCTTCTCGACCGTGCTGATCGAGCGGCCCTGCGACGCTTCGAGGAGACCGAGGCGGATGTCGTTCGAAGCGAAGTCGATCCCGTAGAGATAACGCGCGATGTTTCCGTCGGGCGTCGACAGGTACATCGCCGCGGGGTGCGCGTACTGCTGCTGGCGTTCGTCGAAGTGAAACTGAAAGCCGACGGCGTCGGTGACCTTGCGGATGTTGTTCTCGTCGCCGACGAGGAAGTGCCAACCGGCGGCGCTGCCACCGCGGTCGTACTGCGCGATGATCTGATCGCGCTTCTTCGTCGCCGACGCGGGGGTGTCGCGCGGATCGATGCTGAGCGCGACGACGTCGAACTCGCTGCCGACGCTCCACGGAACCGACTTGAGGCCGCGCGCGAAGCCGTCGAGCACGAGCGTGCAGAGCATCGGGCACGTGTGGTACGCGAACACGATCGCGACGGGGCGCTTGCCGTCGAAGAAGTCGCCGAGGCGAACCATGTTGCCGGCGGCGTCGCGGAAGAGCGCGTCCTTCGGGAGCGGGCCGCCGAGGTGCTCGGCGATGTCGACGTTCTGCAGCTCGGGCGGCGTCGCGTTGTCCGTGCCGTTGTAGCCGCTCTCGGGAGCGCCTCGGGGATCGGCGTGCGCGGGGCGGACGACTAGCGCGAGCGCCAGCGTCGCCGCGAACAGCGCGATCCCGTAGAGGCACTTCGTCGACATCAGTGATGCTCGTTCGGGTTGTGGGGTGCGGCGGCGTCGGTTGCCAGGTGCGGCGCGGCGTCGTGCGCGGCCGCCGCGGCGTCACCCATCATCGGTGTGCCCGCGTCGGTCGCGGCCGACGGAGGCGCAGGCGACCCCGCGTCCTCGCCCATCCCCGCGGGCAGCGGATGCGGCATCTGCGCCCATCCGATCATGGTGTCCTTCTCGCGCATCGGATCGGCCGCCTTCGGCTCCATCCCCGGAACCTGACGCTTGTCCGCCGCGATCATCTTCATCGAGCTCGCGATCGACATCGGCCCGGCGTTGAGCCGCTTGTTCTCATCGTCGCGCAGATCCATGAGCTGCTGCGGCTTCTGCAAGCCGACCTTCGTCTGCTGCTCGGTGTCGTTCATCCAACCGAAGTACGAGATGAGCGCGAGGCGAAGGCCGCCGATCGTGACGATCGCGATGAGGGCGATCGACACGATGAGGCCGATTTGCGGATCCGATTTTTCGTGAGCCATTGCCGAATGCTCCTCAGGCGTTCTCGAACTTGAGGGCGCGGACGAGCCGCGGATCGCCGACCGGGATGAGCGGGTGGCCTTCCATCCGGTGGAGCACCACCGCGAGGTAGATCCCACCGACACCGAGGAAGCACGTGACGTCGAGCCAGTGGAACGCGAGCGGCCCGAAGTTGGGCAGGACGATCCAGTACATCTCGACGAAGTGCATGATGACGAGGAGCATCGCGCCGACCGCGAGCCCGGTGAGACCGCGCTTCACGTTGCGCGACATCAGGAGCCAGAACGGAATCGCGAAGTGCGCCACGATGAGCGACAGGCCGATGATCCGCCACGTGCCCGCGTTGTCGTTCCACCGGCGGTGGAAGAAGACGAGCTCCTCGGGGATGTTCGAGTACCAGATGAGGAAGAACTGGGAGAACGAGATGTACGCCCAGAAGACGAGCCACCCGAACATGAGCTTGCCCATGTCGTGGTAGTGCTCGACGTTGACGGCGTCGCCGAGGAGACCGCTGCGGCGAAGAAGCATCGTCGACAGGATCAGGTTCGCCATGTTGACGACGCACGATCCGGCGAAGATGTAGACGCCGAAGATGGTCGAGTACCACATGGGATCGAGCGACATCAGCCAGTCGAACGCGGCGAACGTGATCGTCAGCGCGAAGAGCATCAGCCCTTGCGGCGCGAACGACTGCGCGGCCTTCGAGCTCTCGAGCTTCTTGGCTTTGTCTTGGCTGATCGACCAGCCGAAGAAGCGCGTCGCGAGCCAGATCCACACGAGGACGTAAGCAATCGCGCGGATGTAGAAGAACGTCTTGTTGAGGTACGGCGCCTTCCCCTTGAGGATGTGCGCGTGCTCTTCGGCGTGCGCCTTTTCGAGCGCGCGCGGATCGACGGGCGGTCCCTCGCCTCCGGGCGTGCGAAACGCCCACGGCTCGAGCGCGAGACCGTTTGCGCCGTGCGCGGGGCCCATGTGTTGGCCGCCGGTGCCGGAGTGATCGCCGGAGTGATCGCCCTGGCCTCCGCCGCCGCCGCCGGAGTGAGCAGCCGACGGGCTCATCGACGGATCGTGATGCGCAGACGACGCGGCGTGCGGCGCCTCATTCGTGTCCGCGTGGTGATCCGAGTCGATCCACGGGAAGAGCCTCGACATCGTTCCCGGAAGCAAAATCGGAAGAACGAGAAGCGCGAAGATCGGCAGCCCCGCCATGAAGAACTCGGCGGTGCGGCGCACGCTGACGCTCCATCCCGCCTTGGTGATGTGCTGAATCATCACGAAGAAGAGCGCGCCGAGCCCGATGCTCAAGAACCCGAAGAGCGCGAACATGTACGAGAACGGGAAGCGCTCGGGCGCGGCGGTCATGCCGTAGAGCGACGCGGCGAGGCCGACTGCGCCGACGCCGGCGGCCTTCTTCCACGCGCCGGCCCAGCCGGACTTCGCCGTGATGCGGTAGTCGTTGGGCGAGGTGGCGCCCTTGGCCTTGGTGTCGCTCACTTCTTTGGCTCCGCTTGAGAGACCTGGCTGAGCTCGAGCGCGCGCACGTACGCGACGATCGACCAGCGATCCGAGATCGGAATCTGCGCGGCGTACGACGGCATCGTGCGTACGCCGTTCGTGATGGTCGCAAAGATCTGCCCGTCGGGCATGTCGTGGACCATCTTTTCGTGGATGCTCGTGACCTTCGCGAAGCTGCCGGGGCGGCGCGCGACCATCCCCTGCCCGTCGCCCGTGCGCGAGTGGCACGGCGCGCAGTAGATGTTGAAGCGCTCTTGCCCGCGCGCGAGCATCTTCTCGTAGCCGCCCGCGCGATCGACCGCGCTCGGCGGGATCGTCATGACGAAGTGATCGTCCTGCCGTCCGGTGACGAGCGTGTCGTCGCCGCCGTGCTGATCGTATTCCTCGCGCGAGATCGTCCCCGGCTCGGGCGTGCGCATCGTGCGCTTGTCGGCGAAGTTGTTGGTGTACGCCTGCGGGTTGTAGCGCTCCTGGTGGTACATGTTGCGCTGCAAGTGCACGGGCGGCTCTTCGCTCGCGTCGCCGCGGCATCCGGCGAGAGCGGCCAGCGAAACGAAGCCCGCGAGGCCGACGCTGAGGACGGAGCGTTTCATACCTCCTCCTCGATCACTTCGACGTGCGCGGCGTGCGACGACTCGAGCAGCGCCTTGGTTTTCTGCAGGTTGAACTTCGGATCCTCGGCCTCGATCGACAGGAAGAACTTGTCGTCGGACGCCGTCTTGAAGCGGTCGGATTCGAAGATGGGGTGGTTGTGCCGCGGAAGGCCGTTCAAGTGGAACATCCCGATCACGGCGCCGAACGCCGACAAGAGGATCGTCAGCTCGAACATGACCGGCACCATCGACGGGAGCGCTTCGGGGGGCTTGCCGCCGACGACGATGCGGTAGTCGATGCCGTTCATCCAGTACATCATCACGAACGCGCCGGTGAGACCGGTGAGCGCCGCGCCGAGGACGATCCATCCGAGGCGCGAGTCGCTCATGCCCATCGCCTTGTCCATTCCGTGGATCGGGAAAGGCGTGTGCGTGTCCCAGCGCGTGTAGCCAGCGTCGCGGACCTTCTCCGCGGCGTGGACGACCTCGGCCGTCGTGTTGAACTGCGCGAGGACGAGCGCGGTTCGTTTGCGCGGCATGGCTGCCGCTTTCTCTGCATGCGCGGCCATGGCTTACGCACCCTCCGGAGCGAGGTCGTCGTCTTTCGACTCTTCCTCTTCGTGCTTCTTCGCAGCCGGCTTTTTCTCATCGGCGTGCCCGTGACCGCCGCCTTCGTCCGACTCGTAGTGCGGATCGGCCGCCGACATGACGCCTTTGACCTCGGCCATCGCGACCATCGGCAGCCAGCGCATGAAGAGGAGGAAGAGCGTGAAGAAGACGCCGATGGTCCCCGTGTACGTCGTGATGTCGATGATCGTCGGCGTGAACATGCCCCACGACGACGGGATGAAGTCGCGATGCAGCGACGTCACGATGATGACGAAGCGCTCGAACCACATGCCGATGTTGATGAGGATCGACACGACGAACATCACCGGGATGCTCACGCGCATCTTCCTGAACCAGAAGATCTGCGGGACGATGACGTTGCAGCTGATCATCGTCCAGTACGCCCAGGCGTACGGCCCGAACGCGCGGTTGACGAAGACGTAGCGCTCGTACTCCTGGCCCGAGTACCACGCGATGAAGAACTCCATCGCGTAGGCGTAGCCAACGAGCATGCCCGTACAGAGCATGATCTTGTTCATCAGCTCGAGGTGCCGCATCTGCACGATGCGGTGGAGCTTGAAGACGGTGCGCGCGATGAGGAGCACCGTCATGACCATCGCGAAGCCGGAGAAGATGGCGCCGGCGACGAAGTACGGCGGGAAGATCGTCGTGTGCCAGCCGGGCTCGATCGACGTCGCGAAGTCGAACGAAACGACGCTGTGGACGCTGAGCACCAGCGGCGTGCTGATCGCGGCGAGGATCAAGTACGCGCGCTCGTAGTTCTGCCAGTGACGGTTCGATCCGCGCCATCCGAGCGCGAGCGCGCCGTAGACCGTGCGGCGAAGCTTCGTCTGCGAGCGATCGCGGAGGGTCGCGAGATCCGGAATCAAGCCGACGAACCAGAAGAGCAGCGAGACGGTGAAGTACGTGCTGACCGCGAACACGTCCCAGAGGAGCGGGCTCTTGAAGTTCGGCCAGATGCTCATCTGGTTGGGAATCGGGAACACCCAGTAAAGGAGCCACGGTCGCCCGACGTGAATGCTCGGGAAGATGAGCGCGCAGATGACCGCGAAGAGGGTCATCGCTTCGCTGAAGCGGTTGATCGCCGTGCGCCACTTCTGTCGGAACAAGAAGAGGACGGCGCTGATGAGCGTGCCGGCGTGGCCGATGCCGACCCACCAGACGAAGTTCGTGATGTCCCACGCCCAGTAGACCGGCGACGTGTTTCCCCAGACGCCGATGCCTCGGTAGAAGAGGTAGCCGACGCTGAAGACGAAGAGGCTCGCGAACATCGACGAGATCCCGAACGCGATCCACCACCCGCGCGGAGCTTTGGTCTCCGACACGCGGCTGATGTCGTTCGTGATGTCGCTGAGCTTGCTGCCGGGCTCGACGAGCGGCGCCTCGTCGATCTCGCGGATCGGTTCGAAGTAAGCCATCAGCCGTGCTCCTTCTCGGGCGTGCCGGCAGCTGGCGCGGCACCCGGCATCTCTTTGTTCGGGTTGCGCACCTTGCCGAGGTACGTCGTCCGCGGCTTCGTTCCGATCTCGCCGAGCAGCGCGTAACGCCGATCGAGTCGCGCGAGCTTGGACACGCGCGTGTTCGGATCGTTGAGATCGCCGAAGACGATCGCGTCGGCCGGGCACGCTTGCTCGCATGCGGTGACGATGGCGCCGTCGCGAACCGCGACGTGATCGCCGTTCATCTCGTTGTTGCGCTTGGCCGCGATTTTCACGGTCTGGATGCGCTGCACGCAGTACGAGCACTTTTCCATGATGCCGCGGAAGCGAACGCTGACGTTCGGGTTCTGCTGCATCTTGAAGGTCTCGGGGATGTCGCCTTCGGCCTTCCACACCGAGTCGTTGTGCCAGTTGAGGTAGTTGAAGCGACGAACCTTGTAGGGGCAGTTGTTCGCGCAGTAGCGCGTGCCGATGCAGCGGTTGTACGCCATCTCGTTCAGCCCCTCGGGGCTGTGCACGGTCGCGTTGACCGGGCAGACGTTCTCGCACGGCGCTTCTTCGCAGTGCACGCACGCGAGCGGCTGGAAGACGAACTGCGGCTCCTCGGTGAGGAGCTCGTGCTCGCGCTGCTTCTCGGCGTCGCCCTCGGGCTTCTTCTTGCTGTTGTCGTTCGGGTAGACGAAGTAGCGATCGATGCGGAGCCACGACATCTCGCGGCCGCGCGCGACTTCGATCTTGCCGACGACGGGAACGTTGTTCTCGGCCTGGCACGCGATGACGCACGCATTGCAACCGGTGCAGGCGTTGAGGTCGACGCTCATCCCCCACTGCAGACCCTTGGTGTAATCCTGGTCGTGCCAGAGCGGGAGCGCGCGCGGCGGCGGCGTCTGGAGGTCCGCGAAGTTCGGGTTCTGCTTGTACTCCTCGATCGTCGCCTCGCGCGCGATCGGGCGCCCCTCTTCCCACGGGTAGCTGTGGGTGTGGCCGAGCTCGTAGCGATCGGAGGTCTTCGTGAGCTTCGCGCCGGTCGCGAAGCCCATGCTCGTCGACGTGCGCAGCGGGTAGACGTCGAAGCCCTTGCGATTCGGGTCATCCGAGTTGCCGATGCGCCCGGCCTTCGTGCGTCCCCAACCGAGCG
>JBBQXV010000022.1:0-55683 GCA_038209335.1 Polyangiales bacterium
AGCGAAGCCAACTTCGAGCGTTGCGATCTCGACGACGCGAAGCTCGAAGGGGCAAAGGTCGACTCGACGAACTTCGATCGCGTGCGCGGCAAACCATCCGTCGCCCCGACACCGCAAGGACCCTACCGATGAGAGCTGGCCGCATGACCACGAAGCACGACGTCGCGTCGATTCGTTGCGGCGGATGCGGTCACACGCACTCCGCGCCCGCGTGGCGCGCGCTCCCCACGCTGCAAACGCTCACACCCGACGACGTGAACGCCTACGTCGTCGCGTGGCCACAGGGATCGGCGGTCGAGGTGCGCGCGTGCAGCGCGTGTGGTCGTCGCATCGCGCGCCTCCGGTGATTTCAGCTACGCTTCGAGGATGCGAACGCCTGCCATCGTCTTCGTCGCGACGCTCGCCACCATCGCCGCGTGCGGGGGCACCGGCAACAACAGTGAGTTCGATGCGTCCGCGAACGGCGACGCGACAACGGGCGATGGCGGCGGCGGCGACGATGGCGGACTGAACGACGGGCTCGTCTTCGAGTCGGGCGAGGCCGGCGGATGCGCGGCGCCCGACATGCTCATCGTCCTCGATCGCACGCTCAGCATGTCGGCCGAGCCCAACGGGGCGAGACCGCCGAACACGCCCGCAGGTCACGCGCTGACGAAGTGGGTGCTCGCGACGAAGGCGGTAAAGCTCGTGACGGCGCCGCCGGAGGATCAGACGATCCGCTTCGGCCTCGAGCTGTTGCCGCTCGATCCGAAGATGGTCGCCGATGGCGGAACGGGGACGTGCGTCACGCTCACGCAGGAGCTCGGCGGCACGTCCGCGACGAACACGCAGTGCGAGCCGGGGCAGCTCATCTTCTCTCCCGCGCTCGGCACCGGCGCGACGATCGGCACGTTCCTCGATCCCGAGACGACGAAGCTCTGCGTGTCGACGCCGATCTCCGCCTCGCTGTCGACGGCGCAGCAGGTCCTCGCCGGGATCAAGACGCCGGATCGAAAACAGTTCGTGCTCCTCGTCACCGACGGCGGCGAGACGTGCGCGGGCAACGGCGCGATCGGCGTCGCGCAAGGAATGGCCGCGGCGGGCGTCGAGACATTCGTCGTCGGCTTCGGCGCGAACGACGCGGGCGCGGGCGGCGTGAACAAGAAACTGCTCAACGAGCTCGCGTGCGCCGGCATGACCGCGCAGAGCTTCGCGACCACGTGCGTGAAGATGGGCGCCGGGTACGTGCCCGTGATGCCGAACGGCCCGGCGCTCTTCTACGCGGCCGAAGACGGGACGGCGCTCGAGACCGCGCTCAAAGGGATCGCGACGAGCATCTGCTGCGGCTGCGTGCGCTGACGCCGCGCGCCGATCACTTCTTCAGTCGGTCGGCGAGGAAGCGCGTGACACGCGACAGGAACTGAATCTTGTTCGCGCGCCGGTCGAGCGAGTGCCCTTCGTCCGACGCGACCATGTACTCGAGCGGCACCTTGCGCGACCGCAGCGCCGCGACCACCGCGTCGGACTCCGTCTTCGGCACGCGCGGATCGTTCGCGCCCGCATAGACGAAGAGCGGCACGACGATCTTGTCGACGTCCTTCTTCGGGCTCCACTCTTCGAGGAGCGCCGCGTCCTTGTCGAGATCGCCGAACTCGTCGACGAAGATCGAGCGAATGACGCCCGACGTCGTCCTCATGAGCCCCTTCAAGTCGTACACGCCGAAGAGATCGACGCCCGCAGCCCACAGCGTCGGTTGCCGCGAGAGCCCCATGAGCACCGCCCAACCGCCGTAGCTCCCGCCGAAGATCACGACGCGCGAGGGATCGCACCACGCTTGCGCCTTCGTCCACTTGTTGACCGTCTCGAGATCTTTCACCGCGTCGCCACGCTTCTCGCGGTTGTCGGCGAGCTCGTAGGCGCGACCAAAACCGGTCGAGCCGCGGATGTTCGGCACGACGACGGCGTAGCCTTGCGAGACGAACCAGCGCGTGAGGAAGCTGAACGCGACGCGCGAGCTCGACGCGGGACCGCCGTGGACGCTGACGATGACGGGGAGCTTCCCGCTCGCGCCCTTCGGCAAATACTTGATGAGCGGAATGGAGAGCCCGTCGTGCGCGGGGATCTTTTCGATCGCGACGTCGACCTGCGCGAGACCCGCGAGCCCTTCGCGCTTGTCGTCGCGGAGCGGCGTGACTTTGCCGCTCGCGATGTCGGCGCGGAAGATGTCGTGCGGTTGATCCGCGGTCGACATCACGAGCGTGAAGCTGCGTCCGTCGTCTGCGATAGCGCCGACGCCGACCGTGCCGAGCGGCGCTTTGACGTGAGCGCGCGGCTTGAGCGTCGCCGCGTCGAGGATCCGCACTTCGTTTCGATCGCCCGCGTCGACGCTGACGACGATGCGATCGCCGAGCGGTGAAACGCGAATGTCGTCGAGCGCCGCGGTCGTCGGGCTCGTCTCGTCGTACCGCGCTCGCACCGCGAATTCGAGTGCGGGTGCCTTCGGGCTCGGCTCGAGCGCGAGGACGTGCGATCCCTCGCCGCCTTCGTCGGTCGTGACGAAAATCCGCTTCGCGTCCGGCGAGTACCCCGCGTCGCCGACGTGCGCCTTCTTCCCCTCGGCCGGATAGACGCGCACCGCTGGCGCGTCGACCGCGTCGAGCCGAATCTGAAAGAGCACTTGCTCGCTCGGCGAGAGCGCGCGCATCACGAGCGCGACTTTCCCGTCGTGCGAGACGTCGACGAGGAACATCGGCTTCGTGTCGGTGTAGACGACCTGACTCGTCCCGCCGGCGATCGGCGCAGTGAACACGCGGCTCAACGCTTCGCTCTGACGCCGCGCGCTGTAGACCATCAGGTCGGGCTTGTCGCGCGGGACGAGCGGCAAGCTGCGATTGAGCTTCTCGCCGAAGCTGAGCTCTTTGGTGTCTGTGCCGTCGGGCTTCACGCGGAAGATCCGCCACTTCTCGTCGGCGCCTTCGTCGCTGATGTAGAGAATGAATTTCCCGTCGGGGGTGAATGCCGCGCCGCCGACGCGCTCGGGACCGTTCGTGAGCTTTTGCGGCGGGGCGCTCGGTTTGGCGACGTCGCCGAGGTAGAGCTGCGGGGCGCCGTCGCGATTCGATCGAAAGAGCACATGCTTGTTGTCGTGCGAGAGCTCGGCGCCCACGTTGACGAACGCGTCGACGAGCGGCCCAATCTTTTCGGCAGCGGCGAGATCGCGTTTCTGATCTTCGGCGCTCGGGATCGTGGGCTCCGTCGACGGCGTCGTCACTTGCGGCGTCGACGCCGGATCGGCGGTGCTCGGCTCGGACGGATACGCGGTCGTGAGCGGCGCGACGGGCGCCATCGGGCGGGCGCTTTCGCACGCGGCGAACGCGAGCGGGAGGAGGATCGAGAGGGAAGCCTGAACGAGACGAGGCGTGCGCATCGCGCATGCTTACCGCATCAGCGACGCTTTCGCGATGCCCGGCGAAGGAGAGCGACGAGCGCGAGCGCTCCGATCGCGTAGCGCGAGAACGGGCTGCGCGTGCTTCGTCGCGTCGACGTGCAGTTGCTCGACGACGAGGAGCTGCTGCTGCTCCCGCATCCGCTGTTCGAGCTCTCCGAAGAGCTGCTGCTCCCGCCGCACCCGCTCCCCGAGCTCTCGGACGAGCCGCCGCTGCTGCTGCCGCCGCACGAGCTGTCCGACGAGCTCGACGTCGAGGATGTCGACGTGTCGCCGCCGCATCCGTCGCCGGCGAAGCCGCTGCACGTGTCGCCCGCGATGGCCGCGGCGTCGCTGGTTCCGGGATCTTCGTTGACGCCGACGACCGCGCCTTGACCGCCCGTCGGATCGCCGCTTCCGCCGCCGCCGCCCGAGCCGCCGCCGGTGGGACCGCCGCTTCCGTGGCCCGGCGTCGCGGACGAGCAGACGACGTCGTACTTCGACGCTTGCACCACGGGATCCTTCGTGGCGCCGCCCCCCGGCGCGATCGCGATGTCCTGTCCGTACACGCCCGCCGGAACGAAGCCCGCGGCGCGCGTGACCCAAGTGTCGCTCGGCACGCGCAACGAGAACGCGTGCGCGAGGTCGTCCGCGCGGTTTCCGCAGCGAAACGGATCCGGTGACAGCTGTGCGATCGCCGTCGACTCGATGCAAACGGGCACGCCGCCCGGACCCGCGACGCGAGCGAGCGCGCCGACGGGGCACGCGGCCGCGACGACGCGGGTCGTCGTCGATGCGCCGTGCGCGCTCACCGCGCAGCTCGTCGCGTCCGCGCTCGCGTCGCCGTACGCACCGGCGCGCGCGAAGTAGCTGTCGGTGATCGCGGGAATCGTCGCGCCGGGGATCGTCTGAATGCGAAAGAGCGGCGATGCGCCCGCCGACTCGAGGAGCCAAGCGTTCGGCGACGCACCGAGCGCCGCGGCGCGCGCGTCGCGCCATGTCGACGTGCCGTCCGCGCGCCAACCGATCGTCGCGGGATCGAGCGAGAGCGCCGGGAGCGCGCCGAGCTCGGCGCGAGCGTCGCCGATCACGAAGGCCGTGACGGCAACGCCTGCGGACGCGCCGCTCGTGAGGAGGAGCGGCAGCGCGGCCGGAGCGTCGTCGACGACGCGAACCGTGCGGGTCGTCGTGTCGTTCGACGTCGGCGAGAAGAGGAGGAGCGCGAGGTGCGATCCGTCGGTGAACGTCGTCTCGACGTTGTTTCGCAAGTTCGTGGGCAACGCGATCCCCCAATCGCGTAGCGCCGTTGCGAGCGACGCGACGTCCGTCGCGATCGCGACGTCGTCCGGCGCGCGCGTCGCCACGTGCTCGGTGCGACCGACGACGTCGATGCCCCCCTTCACGCTGCACGGCGCAGAGAACGCGGGCTGCAAGACGCGCGGCGCCGTCGACGCTTGCAGCGCCTCCATCCAGGCATCCGAAGCCAAGTCGAGCATCCCGCCCGGGCGCACCGGGA
Organism: Polyangiales bacterium; assembly: GCA_038209335.1. Taxonomy (GTDB): domain Bacteria; phylum Myxococcota_A; class Polyangia; order Polyangiales; family Polyangiaceae; genus JBBQXV01. The sequence continues at coordinate 4,920 of JBBQXV010000022.1, forward strand.
GCAACCATACGAACGCGCCTGCGGCTCCTCGCACCCGCAACCGCGCCCACCGCGTCGTTCGCCCCGGCGACGACGCCACCGCGACCTCGACCTCCGCGATCGACGCGGCGCCTTGCGGAGACGACACGAGCCCACCGTTCGCGCGCGCCTCGCCCGCGACGGCGAGGAGCGCCGCAGCTGCCGCAACGAACGTGATCGCGCGCGTGCCCAAGAGCGCTCACGGATCGCAACGCTCGTGCCGCGCGGCGTGCGCGGCGCGCGGCCACGATCCCTGCGAAATTCGCGGCATGCGCGACGGGGAGGTGAGCGATCGTGAACGCGGGAACGCACGTCGGCGAGGCGCCGCGTCCACGCGCACGGGACTACGCGGTCAGCGCGGCGCGACGCCGAGGAGCCAACAGAGGAGCCCCTTCTGCACGTGCAGCCGATTCTCCGCTTGGTCCCACACGCGCGACCGCGCGCCTTCGATCGTCGCGTCGTCGATCTCTTCGCCGCGGTGCGCCGGAAGGCAATGAAGCACGATCGCGTGCGCGGGCGCCTTCGCGAGGAGCGTGCCGTCGACGGTCCACCCTGCGAACGCCTTCAGACGCGCCGCGTTCTCCGCCTCTTGCCCCATGCTCGTCCACACGTCGGTGTTCACGACGTCGACGCCAGCGAGCGCCTCGCGCGGATCCGACGTCAGCGTCACGTGCGATCCGGCGCGCGCGATCTCGTCACGCGGCGGTCGGTAGCGCTCGGGCGACGCGAGGACGAGATGAAAATCGAAGAGGGGCGCCGCCTCGAGGAACGATCGCGCCATGTTGCTCGAGCAGTCGCCGACGAACGCGACGCGCTTGCCTTGGATCGATCCGAGGTGCTCCTCGATCGTGAAGACGTCGCACAGGATCTGGACGGGATGTCCGTCGTCGGAGAGCGCGTTGACGACCGGCACGCTCGCCTCGGCCATCTCGGTGAGGCGCGACGTGGCCGACGTGCGGTAGACGATCGCGTCGCAATACCGTGCGAGGACACGCGCTGTGTCGCGGATCGGCTCGCCGCGTCCGAGCTGGCTCCCTTGCACGCCGAGGACGACGGGCTGCGCGCCGAGCTGCGCGACGCCGACCTCGAACGACACGCGCGTTCGCGTGCTTGCCTTCTCGAGGACGATCGCGACCGAGCGACCGCGTAGCAAGTCGACGTGCGAGCCTTTCGGGGCGGCCTTGAGCTTCGCGGATCGTGCGAAGACGTCGCGCGCCTCGGCGAGCGTGAGATCGGTCACGCGCAAGAAATCGCGCTTCGTCGTCGTCGTCGTCATTTCGGCTCCAGCGGCTCGTCGAAGATCCCACGTGCGATGTCGTCGAGCGTCCCGTACACGCTGACCTCCTCGACGAAGAGTCCTGCGAGCTCGCGGATGCGCGCGATCTGAACGTCGACGGCGCGCGGTCCAGTCCCACCGAAGCTCTCTTTTGCGGCGACCGCGGTCGCGGGATCGAGCGAGCGAAGCGCCTCCGCGTCGAGCGCAGGATGAATCGTCGTCGCGCTCGCGATCGGAAACGCACGCAGCGCGACCTTCGCGTCCGACGCCGCGCGTACGAGCGCGCCGACTGCTTTGTACGCCTCGCGAAACGGAACGCCGCGACGAACGAGCGCCTCCGCGAGATCCGTCGCTTGCGTCGATCCGTCTTCGAGCGCGCGCCGTCCGCGCTCCGCGTCGAAGTGCACGTGCGGCAACGACAGCGTCACCGCGCGAAGCGCGCCGCGCACGAGCGGTCCCGACTCGAGGAGCGGCACGCGATCTTCCTGTTGATCGCGGTTATACCCGGACGCGAGCCCCTTCATGAGCGTCAGCATCGACACGACGTTCGCCACGCCGCGCGCGCTCTTTCCGCGCACGAGCTCGAACACGTCGGGGTTCTTCTTCTGCGGCATCATGCTCGACCCCGCGGAGATCTCGCTGTCGAGCGTGACGAGGCCGAATTCGCTGGTCGAGTAGTCGACGACGTCGGTCGCGATGCGTCCGAGCGCGAGGAGCACGCGCGCCGAAGCCCACGTCCAGTCGAGCGCGAAGTCGCGATCGCCGACGGTGTGAAGCGCGTTCTCCGTCGGGCGCATCCGAAAGAGGCGCGCGAGGAGCTCGCGATCGGTCGGCAGCGATGTCCCCGAGCATGCGCACGCACCGAGCGGCATCTGAAGCTCGACGAGCGCGATCTCGACGGTGGACGCCGCGCGCAAGAGCCCGAACGCCCACGACGCGACGAGAAACGCGGCGGAGATCGGCTGCGCGCGCTGACGATGCGTGTACGCAGGGAGGAGCGTGTCCTTCTCGCGCTCGGCGCGATCGGCGAGCATGTTCACGAGCGCGACGATCTCGAGGATCGTGCTCGTCGCCTGTCCGCGCACATGGAGTCGCAAATCGAGCGCGACCTGATCGTTGCGCGATCGCGCCGTGTGAAGCCGCGCCGCGACCCCGCCGATGCGCTTGCCGAGCTCGGCCTCGACCGCCATGTGCACGTCTTCTTCACTCGGATCGAGCGCGAGCTTCCCCGCGCACGCCTCGTCGTACATCGCGCGGAGCGCATCCTTGAGCATGCGCGCGTCCGCGACGTCGACGATCTTCGTCCGCGCGAGCATCGTCACGTGGGCCGCGCTTCCGACGAGATCCTCGCGCACGAGCGCGCGATCCGCCTCGAACGACGACGACCACGCGACGAGCTCCGCCAGCATCCCGCTCGTCCCCGTCGCGTTCGTGCGTGCGATTCCGCTCATGGTGTCGTCGCTAACTAGCACGCCTCGCGCGATCGGACTCGCGCGCCCGCGCGGTGTGCACTCACTTCAAGTACGAGAAGCAATACCCGGCCGTGCATCCTTCGTTCATGCACGAGAGCATCTGCGAGCGGTGCTTCGCTGCGACCGCGGCGAGCGCGCCCTGGCATTCGCCGATGCTCACCTTCGGCGCGACGTTCGACACGTTCTGTGTCGCGCAATGCGCGACGACCGCTTTGCAATCGGTGAGCGTCGACGGATCGCCGCAGCTCGCGCGGAACGCTTGGCTCGCGCAGATCGCCGTGATGCCGAACTGGCAGATCGCGTTCGTCCCGCTTCGCGCGACGACGCACTTCGTCGCCTTCTCCGCGACCGCCGGCTTGAACAGCTTGGCCATCTCGTTGCACTCGTCGATCGTGTCGTCGAAGCTCTCGCACTGCGGCGCCGTTCGCGGACGCTGAATCTTCGAGCAGTCCGCCGGCGTTCCGACCGCGTTCGCCGACGTGCACGAGTCGGGCGGCTCGCCCCCTTCGACGATCGGCGCGCCCGCCTCATGCCGCGCGAAGAGCGGCGACGCGTCGGGTGTCGCCGTCGCGATCGCCGACGCGTCTCCGACCTCGGGTGTCACCGTCGCCGGGATCTCGAGCACTCCGCCGGGCGTCGCGGCGGGCGGCTGCGTATTGCATCCCGCGAGCGCCGCTGTGAGCGCGAGAAAGCGTGCGCGATCGATTCGCATGCATGGACGCTACCGCCCCCGCGCCGCGCGTGTATATCTCCGCCTCATGAGCCGCATCTACCGCTCGCTCCCGCCCGCGGGGACACGCATCGGCATCGCATTCTCCGGCGGCCTCGACACGCGCGCCGCCGTCGCATGGCTCGCGCGCAGCGGCCTCGAAGTGCACGCCTACACCGCCGATCTCGCGCAGCCCGACGAAGCCAACGTCGCCGAGATCCCCCCCATCGCGATCTCGCACGGCGCAAAATCCGCGCGCGCGATCGACTGCCGCGAAGCGATGGCGCGCGAAGGCATCCACGCGCTCCAATGCGGCGCGTTCCACCTCACGAGCGGCGGAAAAAAATATTTCAACACGACCCCGCTTGGCCGCGCCGTCACCACGACCGCGATCATCCGCGCGATGCGCGAAGACGGCGTCCACGTCTTCGGCGACGGAAGCACGCACAAGGGGAACGACATCCAGCGCTTCTATCGCTACGGCGTCTTGGTCAACCCCGAGCTTCGCATCTACAAGCCGTGGCTCGATCAAGCGTTCGTGGATCGCTTCGGCGGCCGCAAAGAGATGAGCGAGTACCTCGAGTCGCTCGGCATGCCGTACCGCATGGGCACCGAGAAGGCGTACAGCACCGACGCCAACGTCCTCGGCGCGACGCACGAAGCAAAGGATCTCGAGCGGCTCGACGTCGGGATGAAGATCGTCCAGCCGATCATGGGCGTAGCGCCATGGAAGACCGACGTCGCGATCGCGCCGGAGAGCGTGACGATCGAATGGGCGCAGGGGGTCCCCGTCGCGATCAACGGCGAGCGCTTCACGTCGCCGTTCGAGATCGTGCGCGCGGCGAACGTGATCGGCGGTCGACACGGTCTCGGGATGAGCGATCAGATCGAGAACCGCGTGATCGACGCGAAGAGCCGCGGCATCTACGAAGCGCCCGCGATGGCGCTCCTGCACCTGACGTACGAGCGCCTGCTCTCGGCCGTGCACAACGAGAACACGACGGACCTGTATTTCACGCTCGGCCGCAAGCTCGGGCGCTTGCTCTACGAAGGGCGTTGGTACGATCCCGAGGCGCTCTTGCTCAAGGACGCGCTCACGCGATGGATCGCGACGGCCGTGAGCGGCACCGTGACCGTCGAGCTGCGTCGCGGCGACGACTACACGATCATGGATACGCGCGCGGTCTGCTCGGCCTACGCGCCCGAGAAGCTCTCGATGGAGCGCGTCGAGTCGCCGCCCTTCACGCCGGAGGATCGAATCGGCGCGCTCGAGATGCAAAACCTCAACGTGCTCGACAACCGCGAGCTCATCAAACACATCGTCGACGTGTCGCGCCGCCTCCGGACGGACAGCGGCGCCGCGATCGGCGAGCTGCTGGGAGGCGAGCGCGAAGAGGAGTGACTACTGGTCGCCGCTGATGGCGCTCCAGAAGAGCTTGCGGAGCGCGGCGTGACCGAGCGTATTCGGGTGAATGCAATCCGGGACGAACCACGTCGTCATCGCCGGAACGCCGTGCCCGTGAAACTCCGCGCGCAGATCGAGGAGCTTCACGTCGGGGTACTTCGCGACCGTCGTCGTCATCGCGTCTTCCCACGGCGTCAGGTACGGATCGGTCATCCCCTTGTTCCAAAGCGACAGCGGCTGCCCGCACGACGTCCCGTTCGCGAATTTGAAGTTGCCGGTGCCGTCGCTCGGGTCGTAGATGTTCACGAGGAGGACCTTGACCTTCACGCCGTCGCCGAAGCGACCGGCCTTCGTGAGCTCGGCGAGCGAGGTGTCGAGGTTGTTGGTGAAGCTCGTCCTCTGCTGCGTGTCGTTGCCCGATAGGACGATCGCCCCGAGCGCGTTCTGGACGTCGTTGCCGCCGATCGTGATCGTGACGAGCACCGGGCTCACGAGCGACGCCGGCAACCCCTTCACTTGACCGGTGAGACCGATCGACGTCGCGCCCCCCTTGGAGTTCTTGACGATCGTGATGGCGGCGCCGAGCTTCGTCGAGAGGTCCTTCCCTTTGTAGTCGGGGTAGTTCGCGTCGTCGTTGTGGTCGAGGAGATCGTAGAAGAACGGCCCCGCGCCTCCTCGATCGGAGATCGAGTCGCCGAGGATGACGTGCGTCTTGAACGCGGTGGCGCCGATCGGAGTGCCGCCGTCGTCGCCTCCGCCTCCGCCACTGTCGCCGGTGGTGCCTCCGTCGGGTGACGGGGACGACGACGATGCGGTCGCGCCGCTGCAGGCGGCGGTGAGGGCAACGAGAGAAGCGAGAACGAAGGGATGAAGCTCGAGTGCGCGCATGGGGGGCCTCCTTGGGCGGGCGCGCGTAGTAGAACTTGTTCCAATTTGCGCGTCTCGCGAAAAGATGATGTCGAGCCGCGTTGGAGACGAACCGCGCGACGCAAAGTTATGCCGACGTTGTCCGGGCAGGCGCGACCTACATCTGCTGCGTCTTCGCGAGCACCAGGTACGCCTCGCGCACCGTCGCGCCGGTCTCGATGTGCTCGAGCACGAGCCCGTGTGCGCCCCCCACGACGAGCCAGGCGACCCCGTCGCTCGAGTCTTCGACGAGCATCGCGCGCGCGTCGCTCCTCTCCGACCCGTCCGGATCGCCCGCCGCGAAGACCCGCCAGCGGCCGCCGACGCCGTCCTCCGACTCGTACGCGATCTCGCGCACGATCCGCGCGTCACCCGCGAGCTTGAAGCGCAGCGACACGCCGTCCTCGCTCGCGGGTCCCGGCTCGACGTCGACGCTCACGAAGCGGTTCACGCTCATGTTGCCGTCACGCCCACTGCAATCTGAGCGTGCACTCCCCCTGCGCGAACCGCGTGGTCTCGTCGTGCGTGTACGCGCGCGTGCAGAACAGGCGCACGATCCCGAGAATGACCCCCGCATACGCATGTCGAAAGTACGGCACGTCGAAGAGCTCGCACCCGACGGTCTCGACGATCGCTTCCTTCGGTCCGACCTTCAGCACCGACGTGCCTCCGCCGTCCGCCCCGCGTTCCCACAGACGCTGCAGCTGCGGCACGACGGTCCACGGCGTCACGCCCGATCCCGTCGCGACGCGCGTCGCCGTCTTGAGCACCGTGCCTTGCGCGCGCTCTCCGACGGCGAGCCCCATGTCGAGCTGCTCGGATCGCGCGAGCCCGAGCTCTTCGCACGCTGCGTAGTGCGCGCGCGCGACGGTGATCGGCAACCACATGCCCGCGACGCACAGGAGCAACGCGTCCCTGTGCTGCACCGGGAGGCGCGCGACGTATTTGTCGAAGTGCCCGCGCGTCTTCAACGTCTGGATCGACGAAACGATCCACGTGGACCGCCAGTTCATCGTGGCCGGGATCTTCGCGCGCGCGACCGGAAACGGAAGCACGACCTCGTAAGGCGGAGCGCTCGACGGTGGCGGCATGCTGTAGAAATACTAGCGCGGGCTTTGGCGTCCGTCAGTCGCGCTTGATCATCGTGCCGACGCCGTGATCCGTGAAGAGCTCGGCAACGGCGGAGTGCGGCACGCGCCCGTCGATGATGTGCACGTGCTCGACGCCGCCCTCGATCGCACGAAGCGCGCTCTTCACCTTCGCGACCATCCCGCCGCGAATCGTTCCATTGGCGATCTTCTCTTTGACCTCGCGCACGGTGATCTGGCTGACGAGCTCGCCGTTTTCGAGAATGCCGGCGACGTCGGTCAAGTAGATGAGCTTGTCGCTCTTCAACGCGATCGCGATCTCCGCGGCCGCGGCGTCGGCGTTGATGTTGTACCCCTCGCCGTCCTCGCCGAGACCGACCGGCGAGATGACCGGAACGTATTTCTTTTCGAGGAGCGTCTCGAGGAGACCGGTGTCGACGCTCGTGACCTCGCCGACCATTCCCATGTCGCGTGCGCCCTCGGCCGTCGCGATCTTCTTCGCGCGGAGCGTCCCCGCGTCTTTGCCGCTGACACCGACCGCGCGCGTGCTCGACTGATTCAAGAGCGATACGAGCTCGGTGTTGATCTTCCCGGTGAGCACCATCTCGACGACTTTGACGTCGTCGCGGTCGGTGATGCGCACGCCGTCGACGAACTCGCTCTTGCCGCCGCCGAGCTTCTCGAGCGTGTGAGTGATCTCGGGCCCGCCGCCGTGCACGACGATCGGCAAGAGGCCGGCGTAGCGGAGCAAGTTGACGTCGTTGGCGAAGCTCGCCTTGAGCGAATCTTTGACCATCGCGGCGCCGCCGTACTTGATGACGGCCCGCTTGTTCGAGAACTTTGCGATGTACGAGAGCGCTTCGACGAGAAGCGCGCGCTTGAAGCCGGGGCTGTAGTTGGTGAGCCTATCGTCGCGCGAGACGGTGCCGTCCGCGGACGCGCTGGTGAGGCTCGTGTAGTCGGCGTTGATCTTCACGTAGTCGTACGAGAGGTCGCATCCCCACGCGACCGCGCTGCCCGCGCCTTTCTCGCCGAGAACGACCTCGATGTCGACGCGCGGCTCGCGCATCTTCGCGCGGAGCGCGAGCGGATCGAACGACGTGGGCGCGCCCGCTTCGTAGACGTTCGTCGCTTGGATGCGCACGGTCGCGCGGACGGGATCGATGTCCCAGCTCTTCGATCCGGCGCGCGCGCCGACGACGGCGAGGACGCGGCCCCAGTTTGGATCCGCGCCGAACATCGCCGCCTTCGTGAGGTTCGATCCGGCGATCGACTTGGCGAGATCGCGCGCGATCGCGACGTCGGGCGCACCGCTCACCTTGACCTCGAGGAGCTTCGTCGCGCCTTCGCCGTCCTCGGCGATCGCGCGCGCCAAATCGATGCAGATTGCACGGACCGCCTCGGCGAAATCGCGGAAAGCGTCGGTGCCGCTCGCGATCGCTTGGTTGCCCGCGGCGCCGTTCGCGAGCGCGAAGACCGCGTCGTTCGTGCTCATGTCGTCGTCGACGGTCAAGCTGTTGAAGCTCGAATCCATCGCCGCGGAGAGCGCCTCTTGCAACACCTCGGGCGCGATGACGGCGTCGGTCGTCAAGAACGCGAGCATCGTCGCGAGCTCGGGCGCGATCATCCCGGAGCCTTTGGCGAACGCAGCGACGCACACTTCGCGCTCGCCGATCTTGATCGTGCGACCCGAGAGCTTCACGCGCGTGTCGGTCGTGAGGATCGCTTCGGCCGCGAGCTCGATCGCCGCGCCACGTGCGCGCGCGAGCGGCTCGGCCGCGTCGACGAGCTTCTTGACGGGGAGGCGCACGCCGATGACGCCGGTCGACGCCGCGAGGACGCTCTCGCCGTCGACGCCGAGCGCGCGTCCGACCGCGGCGCACACCTCGCGCACGTCGGAGTCTCCCTGCGGACCGACGAGCGCGTTGGCGTTGCCGCTGTTGACGACGATCGCGCGGATCATCTTCGACGGAAGGCGCGCCATCGCGTCGTTCACCGGATGCGCGCGCGCCTTGTTGACGGTGAAGCACCCGGCGGCGACGCACGGGCGTTCGCTGAAGACGAGCGCGAGATCTTTTCGCACCGCCTTGATGCCGCAGTTCATCCCCGCGTATGAAAATCCGACCGGCGTCTTCACGGTGCCATCCGTTGCAAGTGAGCGAGCCCGAGCGATTCGTCGAGCCCGTAAAGCAAGTTGAGGTTTTGCACGGCTTGGCCGGCGGCGCCTTTGAGCAAGTTGTCGATCGCGCCGATCGCGATCACGACGTCGGCGTCCGCGGTCGCGCCGACGCGCGCGTGGTTCGTCCCGACGACGCGCGCGAGCGTCACGCGCTCCGGCGGCACCGCGTGCACGAACGGCCGCGTCGCGTACGCATCCGCGAGGCACTGCGCGACGTGCGACGCGGTCGTCCCCGCCCGCGGCCGCGCGTAGCACGTCGCCATCAAGCCGCGCCGCACGGGAAGCAGATGCGCGGTGAACGTGAGCCGCACACCGTCCGCGACGCGACCGAGCGCGCGCGCAATCTCCGGCGTGTGCTGGTGCGTGAGGATCTTGTACGCGCGGAGATTCTCGTCGACCTCGCCGAACGAGAACTCTTCGGTCGCTTGCCGCCCCGCGCCGGTGACGCCTGACTTCGCGTCGATGACGATCCCCGTCGGCTCGACGAGCCCCGCGCGAAGGAGCGGCGCCATCGCGAGGATCGCCGCCGTCGGGTAGCAGCCGGGGTTCGCGACGAGCACGGCGCCGTCGCCGCGCGGTGGTGCGCCGAAGATTTCCGGCAAGCCGTAATGCGCGCGCGAGAGCCAGGAGATCGCCGGATGCTCGAAGCCGTACCAGCGCGAATAGTCGCCGGCCTTCTCCAGACGAAAGGCGCCGGAGAGATCGACGACGTGCTTCCCCTGTTCGAGAAACGACGGCGCGAGATCGGCGGAGACGGACGCGCTCGTCGCGAGGATGACGACGTCGCAACGATCGCCGAGCGCGCGCGCCGAGGCGTTCGGCTCGAAGACCATCGCTGCGGGCGCGGGCGTAGCGAGCTGCCCGGCGACCGACTCGCCGACCATGCGATCGCTCGTGCAGAACGCGAGCGCGAGCGCGGGATGTCCGCACACGAGCCGCGCCGCGATGCTGCCGGAGTAACCCGATGCGCCGACCACGCCGACGCGAATGGGACTCTGTGTATTCTGCACGGGTCCGTCGTTCGTCGTCGAGCTCGTGGCCATCGCGCGGATCGACCCAGACGGCGCTACTGCTTCGGCAGCTTCTCGAGAATGCGTTGGAGCGCGGCGTTGTCGGGGCCGCCCGCGCCTTGCGCGCCACCTGCGGCACCCGGCACCGCGGCCGGTCGCGGCCCAGCGGACGCCGCGGGTTGCGGTGCGGCGGCGGCGGGCTCGGTATCGTCGGGCGGCGGCGGCGGCGGCGACGGCGTGACCGCCCACCACAAACCAACCGCGATGAACAGCGCCGCGCCGAGCGCCGGGAGCCACATCGGGCTCTTCGGCTCGTCGAGAGGAGGCGGCGCGTGGCCATCATGCGAGGCGGAGTGCGAGGCGGATTCGGACATGGGCAACCGATCCCTACATCGGTTTTGTTTTCACAGGAAGGCGGGAAGACGCTGTGCAGCGTATCCAAGCGTGCACGGCCGGTGCGTCAACGTCGCCCCACGGCCGTCTGACGAAGAGCGAGAATCGCCCGGCTTGCGTTGAGCCCGGGCTTTGCACCTGCGAGGAGCTATGCTTGTCGGCGTGAACCGTAATCCCCGCCTTCTGGGTCTCCCGCGCCTCCTCCCCCGCCTCCCGCGCGCGTTTTCCGCGCTAGGTGTCGCGGCATGCGCGCTCGTCGGCGCGATCGCACACGCCGGTCCGCTCCCGCAGCTTCCCGGCCCGTACGCCCCTGCGCCCCCGTCGACCGCGACGGCGGGTCCCGGCGCGGCGGTCGCCCCTCCGCATGCGCCTGCTCCGCCCGCGAACGTCTTCGAGCGCACGCGCCGCGGCATCGTGACGGTCGAGCGCAACGGCGGCTTGCTCGGCGTCGGAACTGTGCTCCACGGCGACGGTCGCATCGTCACCTCGCTCGGCTCGCTCGCCGGCATCGACACGGCCGACGTGCGCTACGCGGACGGCTCGGTCGTGAAGGCGAAGGTCGGTCATCGCGATCGCGCGTGGGATCTCGCGCTGCTCGTTCCGCAAACGGGAAGGTGGCTCGACGGACTCACCGCGAGCGAGGCCGATCCGGCCGCGGTCGAGCTGAAGACGTTCATCGCGCGCGCACCGAAGCTGGTCGCGACGGTTCCGCTCGCCCTCAAAGCGCGCCCCGACGTGCACGGCAAAGACGGCGACGCACTTCCAGGTGCGCTCGAGCTCGATCTCAAGGGCTTCCCGTTCCCGACCGGCGCACCCATCGTCGACGGCAACGGAAACGTCGTCGCGATTTTCGTCAGCGCGTGCAAAGCCGTCACCCCGCCGCCGCAAGCCACGCCCCCCGCGCCGCCCGACTACGGCGCGCCCGCCCCCGGCGTTGCACCGGCGCCATGCTCTCCGATGACGATCGGCGCGCCCATCCCGCAGGTCCGGCGCTTCCTCTCGCACACGCCACTCACGGCCGTACAACCGCCGCCGTGGCTCGGCATCCGCGGCGAAGCCGACTCCGCCGGCACGTTCCGCGGCGTGCGCGTCCTCGCCGTCGCCAACGATAGCCCCGCGCAAAAGGGCGGCCTCAAGGCGAACCTCGATCGCACGAAGAGCGACATGATCATCGCCGTCGATGGTCAACCCGTCGACTCACCCGAGCGCCTCGCCGAGACGATCGGCAAGCACTCCTCCGGCGACACCGTGAAGCTCCTCGTGTGGAACGGCGAGAAGGTTCGCGAAGTGCCGGTGCAGCTCCGCACCGCTCCGTAGAGACAGAGACACTGTCGTTGGCGCCGTCGACGCGTTGCTAGAGCGCTGCGGGCCGCGCACGGCGCGCGCGTCGACGTCGGCGCGTGCGTTCGTTCAGCGGCTAGCCTTCTTGATCTGCTTGCCGGCTTCTTTCACCTTGTTGCCGATGTCGTGCGCGACCTTGCCGCCTTTGTCCGCGGCCTTCTTCGTCACTTCCTTCGCCTTGTCGGCGAGGTGCTTCGCGCCGTTCTTCGCCGCGTCGATGCCGTCCTTCGCCTTCTTCTCGATGTCGCTGAGGTTCTTCATCACGTGTTCTCCTTCATGAGGTGGTTTCCGACTCGACAGGTCATTCAGCGAAAACCGCGCCAACGCTTCGCGTCATGCGTTCCCGCGTGATTCGCGCGATCCGTCGCGCTTCGCGCCACGCGGCTGCGTGAGAACTGCCTCACCGCGATCGCAGGTGAAGCCGTTTCGCCACGCGCGGTCTCTCCTTCGAGCGATTACTCTTGGACGAGAGCCATGAAAAAACACGCACGGTCCAAGATGGGTGGCGAGATCTTGAAGGACGCGAAGGAGAAGGCGCGCGTCGAGAAGCGTTGGAAGATCGTCGGCGACGGGCGCCCACCGAAGAAGCCCGGGAAGAAGAAATACCGATACGTCGACGAGCTCGCGCGGCTGCAGTTCGAGCTCCTCAAGATGCAAGAGTCCGTTCGACTGGAAGGGCTCAAGGTCGTCGTGCTCTTCGAAGGGCGCGACGCCGCCGGTAAGGGCGGAGTCATCAAGCGCATCGTCGAGAGCCTCAACCCGCGCGCATGCCGCGTCGTCGCGCTCGCCACGCCTACCGAGAAGGAGCGCGGCGAATGGTACTTCCAGCGGTACGTGGAGCACCTCCCCTCGAAGGGCGAGATCGTCCTCTTCGATCGCAGTTGGTACAACCGCGCCGGCGTCGAGCACGTCATGGGATTCTGCACCGACGCCGAGTACGCCGAGTTCTTGCGCGCCTGTCCTCTCTTCGAGGAGATGCTCGTGCGTTCGGGGATCCTCCTCCTCAAGTATTGGTTTTCGGTGAGCGACGAGGAGCAAGAGAAGCGCTTTCTCGAGCGCATGGAAAATCCGATCAAGCGTTGGAAGCTGAGCCCGATGGACGTCGAGTCTCGTCAGCGATGGGTCGAATACTCGCGCGCGAAGGACGTCATGCTCGAGTACACCGACCGGAAGCGAACCCCCTGGTACATCGTCGACGCCGACGACAAGAAGGCGGCGCGCCTCAACTGCATCGCTCACTTGCTCCGTCAGATCCCGTACAAGAATCTTCAGCCGGTGAAGATCAAGCTGCCGCGCAAGCAGCGCAACACGGGCTACAAACGCCCGAAGAAATCTTCTCAACGCTGGCTACCGAAGATCTACTGACGGGACACGACGTCGCGCTGACACGAGCCGGCACATTCGGCCGATCGCGAAATCCGCTGTTTTCTCAGGCGATCGTCGCGGCACGTGCTTCGCATCCCACGCGGGCCATGGCAACTAGAACGATGAGGCTCGGGGCCGTCGCATTCGCCGTCATCGTCGCCGGTTGCGGAGGCAAAGCGTTGGTCGACGATGTCGACGCCGGTCACACCGGCGATTCGGGGACAGGCGACGGGGGGCCTGGCAACGACGGCGGGAGCTGCGGCGTGCCGCCGCCGAGCTGCATCCCGCTCACGGAGACGACGTGCGAGCTCGAGTGCAATACGTGCTCTTGCCAAAACGGAGCTTGGGGTTGCACGACACTTGGCTGCGTGCCTCCGGTGTGTCCGTCGTCGCCGCCCGCTTCGGGATCGACATGCGAAGAGAACGGACAACGCTGCACGTTCGGTCCGGGCTGCGGACCGCAATGTTCGTGCGACGCTCATCGATGGAATTGCGTGTTCCCGCCGTGCCCTCCGCCCGTCTGCCCAACGCAGCCGCCGAGCGGGAGCTGCAACGGCCAGCTCGACGTCGCTTGCGGCTATGCCTCGGGCTGCAGCAGGGAACAGTGCCAGTGCGTCGCGCAAGGCGGCGGCGCGTCGTGGATATGCAGCGAAACCGGCTGCATCGACGCGGGCCACACCGGCGACGGCGGGCACTGAGCGCCTCGACGACCGCGGCGTTCTCGAACAAGATGAGGGGAGGAGGTGCACATGCGAGAGCTGCGACGATGGGGGTCCGTCATCGCGCCGTGTGCCGCGCTCGCGCTCGCGGCATGCAGCGGCGACTCCTCGGCGCCAGCGGGCACGTCGCCGTCGGACGCATCGACCGGCACGGACTCGGAGTCGGGCGACGCGGCCGCGGTCGGGGACGCGGCGGCCGTGGGGGACGCGGCGGTCGACCGGGACGCGGCCGCCGCCGATCCATGCAGCGGCGCCCTCTTCTGCGAGACGTTCGACACCTACGCCGGCGTGAACGCGATCGCGGACAAGCAGAAATTCGGCCCGTGGCACGCGGCGCTTCAAACGGGCGCGACCATGGGGCTCGACGGGACGCACACCACCTCGGGCGCGCGCGCGCTCCATGTTCACGTCGACAACGCCGTGACCGCCGGCGGGCGAATCTTCGCGGACGGCGCGCAGCCGATCTTCGCGGGCGCGCCCACGCACCTGTACGGCCGCATGCGGATGTACATCGATCCGAACGGCACCAGCATCCACTGGACCTTCTTCGGCGTGAACGGAGCTGCCGATCCGGCGTCGCCCGCCGTCGGCCGCAACGCGTCGTACATCTTGAGCTCGCTCCCGAAGGCGGGCGTCAACACGTACAGCTTCGTCTATGGCCTCTCGGCGCAAGGGGCCGACGGCTACCACGACTGCTCGTCGCAGAGCGCGACGTCGATGCCGTCGACCTGGGCGTGCATCGCGTTCGAGCTCGACTCGGTGACGCGGAAGCTCCGCATGTACAAGGACGCTGCGACGGCTCCGATCCTCTCCGTCGACGATCACGGCAAGGGTTGCGTCGCCCCAACGCCCGTCACCGATCCTTGGTACGGGCCGACCGTCACGCAGCTCTTCGTCGGCGCGTGGAGCTTCCACGCGATGAACGCGCCGCTCGACGTGTGGATCGACGACGTCGTGGTCGACACGAAGCCCGTCGCCTGTCCTCCCTGAGTCGCGCGCGCTAGTCTGCGCCGGGATGTCGGCCACGATACCTCGCGACGAAGCGGCGCGCATGATCGCGCTCCTCAATTGCGCCGTGCTCGACACGTCGCCCGAGAGCGCGTTCGACGACATCGTGAGCCTCGCCTCCGAGATCTGCGAGGCGCCGATGGCGCTCGTGACGCTGATCGATGCGGAGCGCCAATGGTTCAAAGCCAAGGTCGGCCTCGCGCTCAACGAGACGCCGCGTGACGTGTCGTTCTGCGCGCACGCCATCTTGGGGCGCGAGCCGCTCGTCGTGAACGATGCGCTCGAGGACGCGCGCTTCGCGACCAACCCGCTGGTCATTTCCGATCCGAACATCCGATTTTATGCCGGCGTCCCTCTTCGCATCGACGGGGAGACGTCGCCCATCGGATCGCTCTGCGTGCTCGATCGCGTGCCGCGGAGCCTGCGCCCCGGACAAATGAGCGCGCTCTCCGCGCTCGCGCGCCGCGTGGAGGTCGAGCTCAAGGCGCGTCGCGAGCGTCTGCACGGCGGCGGCAGCGCCGAGCCGCCGAAGCCGGGAGAGCTCGTCGGGGATCGCTACCTCGTCGGCGAACGGCTCGGAGCGGGAGGCATGGGCACCGTCTTCGCCGCCACCGATCGAACGACGAGCGAAAAAGTCGCCATCAAGTTTCTCCACGTGACCGGGCCGTCGCGCGCCGAGGTGGTGACCCGCTTCGTGCGCGAGGCGCAGGTCCTCCTGCGCATTCAAAGCGAGAACGTCACGCGCATCCTCGACGTCGGGAACCTCGACGACGGCTCTCCGTTCATCGTGATGGAGCACCTCGATGGAGAAGACCTCGCGTCCCGCCTCGAGCGGGGGCCGCTGCGCGTGAGCGAAGCCGTCGATTTCGTGCGCGCCGCGTGCGCGGGTCTCACGGCGGTGCACGCCGCGGGAATCGTGCACCGCGACGTGAAGCCGGCCAACCTCTTCGTGGCGCGTGGCTCCGAAGGACGGCACGTCATCAAGGTGCTCGACTTCGGAATCGCGAAGCTTGCCACCCATCAAGACGCGAGCGACGCAAGCGCCACCGGCGACTTCATGGTGATCGGTTCGATGCACTACATGGCGCCCGAGCAGATGCTCGGCGATCCCGAAGTCGACGCGCGCGCAGACCTCTGGTCGCTCGGCGTCATCTTGTACGAGCTGCTCGCGGGGCGTCTTCCCTACGACGGCAAGTCGATCAGCGAGGTGTGCGCGCGTGTCTTTACCGCGGCCCCTCCGCCGCTCGAGACGATTCGCAGCGACGTACCCGCGCTCCTGTCGGCGGCGGTCACCACGTGCCTTCAGCGCGATCCGGTGAACCGCTGCCCGACGGCCGAGCGTCTCGCGTGGATGCTCGCACCGTTCGCATCGGGGTCGGCGACTTCCGAGGGTTGACCGCCCGCGCGTCGACGCCCCGGATAAGCGTCACGCAGTGCCGTCGCGACGGCGCGCAGGGTCGGCTCGACGGACGAGTGCTTGCGCCAGATCATCGCAATCGTCCTGTGCGCTCCCGTGCCTCCGAGTGGCCGCACGTGAAGTCGCGCGCGACGCGCTTCCGTGTCCACGGCGAGCGCGGGGATGACCGTGATGCCCGCGCCACCGGCCACCATTTGCACGAGCGTCGACAGGCTCGTCGCGCGAAATTCACCCTCGCGCACGCGCGCCGAGCCGCAGGCCTCGAGCGCCTGGTCGCGGAAGCAGTGCCCCTCGTCGAGGAGAAGCAGCTCCTCGCCGCGGAGCTCTGCCTGCGCGACGGGCGCCTTCTTCCCGGCGAGCGCGTGCCCAGGCCGCGTCACGAGCATGAACGGATCCTTCGCGATGACGTCGCGGACGACGTCGCCGACCTCGGCTTCGAGCGCGAGGACCGCGCCCTCAAGCTCCCCGTCGCGCAACTTTCGCACGAGCACGTCGGTCTTCTCCTCGATCCACGCGATGCGCAAGCGCGGCATCTTCTTGCGCAACGTCGGCGTCGTCGACGGGAGCAGGTACGGAGAGATCGTCGGGATGACGCCCAGGCGAATCGTGCCGGACAACGGATCGCTGATCCGCTGCGTCGCGCGGACGATCTCGTCGGCTTCGAGGAGCAGCCGTCGCGCTCGGTCGACGACGTCGCTGCCCGCCGCGGTGATGAGCACCTTCTTCTGGCTCCGCTCGAAGAGCCGAACGCCGAGCGCGTCCTCCACCTGAGCGAGCTGCGTGCTCAGCGTCGGTTGCGACACGTGGCATCGCGCAGCCGCACGATGGAACGAGAGCTCGTCGGCGACCGCGACCACGTACTGCAGCTGCCGAAGCGTGAAGGAATGGGGACCGGTGCTCACCGCATGTGCCTCCGCTGCATCGTCCGATAGTCTCACACTATCGATAGCATCAGATCAATCGATTGGCTGATCCGTCGTGTGGGGCGTAGGTTCACTCCCATGTCCGACCAAATCCTGAAGACCGTGAGCAAATGCCCTGTCATGGGCGGCTCGCACGTGAGCGCGTCCGCGGCGAACCAACATTGGTGGCCCGAGCAGCTGAACCTGAAGGCGCTGCAACAGAAGTCTCCTCAAGCGGATCCGATGGGGAAGGACTTCGACTACGCCGCGGAGTTCAAGACCCTCGACCTGAACGCCCTGCAGAAGGACCTCGATGCGCTGATGACGACGTCGCAGGAGTGGTGGCCGGCCGACTACGGACACTACGGCGGCCTCTTCATCCGCATGGCCTGGCACAGCGCAGGCACGTACCGCATCGGCGACGGCCGCGGCGGCTCGGGCTCCGGCACGCAGCGCTTCGCGCCCCTCAACAGCTGGCCCGACAACGCGAACCTCGACAAGGCGCGCCGGCTCCTCTGGCCGCTCAAGCAGAAGTACGGCCGGAAGATCTCGTGGGCCGACCTGATGATCCTCGCGGGCAATCGTGCCCTCGAGACGATGGGCTTCAAGACCTACGGCTTCGCCGGCGGGCGCGAGGATGTGTGGGAACCGGAAGACATCTATTGGGGACCCGAGGAGAAGTGGCTCGCCGACGAGCGCTACACCGGCGACAGAGAGCTCGAGAATCCTCTCGGCGCCGTGCAGATGGGTCTCATCTACGTGAACCCGGAGGGGCCGAACGGCAACCCGGACCCGCTGGCGTCAGGCAGGGACATTCGCGAGACGTTCGCGCGCATGGCGATGAACGACGAAGAGACGGTGGCGCTCGTCGCCGGCGGGCACACCTTCGGCAAATGCCATGGCGCCGCCGATCCGGGCCAACACGTCGGACGAGAGCCCGAGGCGGGCAGCATCGAAGACCAAGGCCTCGGCTGGAAGAACCGCTTCGGCAGCGGCAAAGGCGGCGACACGATCAGCAGCGGCCTCGAGGGCGCGTGGACCACCAACCCGACGAAGTGGGACAACAACTACTTCGAAAATCTTTTCGGATACGAGTGGGAGCTGGTGAAGGGACCCGGCGGCGGGAAGCAATGGGCTCCCAAGAATGGAGCAGGAGCGGGCACCGTGCCGGATGCTCACGATCCTTCGAAGAGGCACGCCCCCTTCATGACCACGGCGGACCTCGCGCTGAAGGTGGATCCGATCTACGCGAAGATCTCGAAGCGCTTCCACGAGAACCCGGCGGAGTTCGCCGAGGCCTTCTCCAAAGCTTGGTACAAGCTCACGCACCGTGACATGGGGCCGGTCGCGCGGTGTCTCGGGCCGCTCGTTCCCGCGGAGCCGCAGCTCTGGCAAGATCCAGTGCCCGCCGTCGATCACGAGCTCGTCGGAGAGCAGGACGTCGCGGCTCTGAAGGCGAAGATCCTCGCGTCGGGACTTTCGATTTCGCAGTTGGTGTCGACCGCGTGGGCGTCGGCGTCGACGTTTCGCGGCACCGACAAGCGCGGTGGAGCAAACGGCGCGCGCATCCGCCTCGCGCCGCAGAAGGATTGGCAGGCCAACGATCCGGCCGTCTCGGCCAAGGTGCTGCAGGCCCTCGAGACGATCCAGAAGGAGTTCAACGGCGCGCAGACTGGCAAAAAGAAAATCTCGCTCGCCGATCTGATCGTCCTCGGCGGATGCGCAGCCGTCGAAAAGGCGGCGACCAACGCGGGCCACGCGGTGGAGGTTCCCTTCGCGCCGGGGCGCACCGACGCGTCGCAGGACCAGACCGACGCGCACTCTTTTGCGCCGCTCGAACCGACCGCCGACGGTTTCCGCAACTACTTGAAGAGCGGACACCGGCGACCGGCCGAGGAGCTCCTCGTGGAGCGCGCGCAACTCCTGACCTTGACCGCTCCCGAGATGACGGTCCTCGTCGGCGGCATGCGCGTCCTCGACGCCAACGCCGGGCAATCCCAGGTCGGCGTCTTGACCACGCGGCGCGAAGCGCTGACCACGGACTTCTTCGTGAACCTGCTCGACATGAGCACGACGTGGGTCGTGGCCGGCGCGTCCAAAGAAATGTTCGAGGGGCGCGATGGCAAGACGGGCAAGATCAAATGGACCGCGAGCCGCGTCGATCTCATTTTCGGTTCGCACTCGCAGCTCCGGGCGCTCGCGGAGGTCTACGCGTGCAACGACGCGCAGCCGGCGTTCGTGCGTGACTTCGTGGCCGCGTGGAACAAGGTCATGAACCTCGATCGCTTCGACCTAGCCTGAGCTCGCGGCTACTCGAACTCGTCCGTAGGTCCCGCGCCCGCGCGCACGATCTCCGGCGGCATCTTCGTGAGGTCGATCACCGTCGTCGGCACGACACCGCCGCCGCCCCCGTCGAGCACGAGGCCGAGCCCCTTGAACTCGTCGTCGATCTCATCCGGATCGACGAACGGCTCTTCACCCGCGCGCTGGGCCGTCGTCGAGATGATCGGACGGCCGAGCTCGCGCGCGAGCGCCCGCGTCACCTCGTGCGCAGGAATGCGAATGCCGATCGATTTTCGCTTCGACTGAACGAGCTTGGGCACCTCGCGTGTTGCTTCGAGGATGAAGCAGTACGGCCCCGGCAAAAATCTGCGCAGGATGCGGTACGTCTGATTTTCGACGATGGCATAGTGCGCGATGTCTCCCAAGTCAGGACAGATGAACGCGAGCTGGTGCTTACGGTCCATCTGCTTGATGGCGTACAGGCGATCGACGGCCTTCTTGTTCATGAGATCGCAGCCGAGCCCGTATACCGTGTCGGTCGGGTACGCGATGACCTCCCCCGCCTCGAGCGCATCGACCGCGCGCCGGATCTTGCGCGGCTCGGGGTGCGTGGGGTTGATGGCGATCAGCATGACGGCGCCATCCACTACACTAAGCAGCCACAGATGACGATCGCCGATCTGCCCGTGGGGTTCATGCGAGGCGTCGTCATCGTCTTCGGGCTCTTGTGGGGCAGCTTTCTCAACGTCGTCATCTACCGCGTCCCGCTCGAGATGAGCGTCGTCACGCCGCCGTCACACTGCCCGGCCTGCGGCAAACCGATCGCCGCGTACGACAACATCCCGGTCCTCACGTACGTAATCCTCCGCGGCCGCGCGCGCTGCTGCGGCGCGAAGATGAGCGTGCGTTATCCGATCGTCGAGCTCATCGGCGGCGTGCTCTCGATCGCGATCTTCGAGGTCATCATTCGTCGCCTCCCGATCGACACCACGGTCGCGCGCGGCGTCGCGATCTACGCCGCCGACTTCGCCCTCTGCATGGGGCTCGTCGCCGCCGCGTTCATCGATGCAGAGCACATGTACCTCCCCGACCCGATCACGATCGGCGGCGCGATTTTAGGCATAGGGACGTCGTCGCTCCACGATCTCTCGTACGTCGAGTCGATCGTCGGCGCCGCCGCGGGGTTCGTCGGCGTGTGGCTCCCGTTCGTCGTCCTCTACAAAGTCGTGCGCGGAAAGAGCGGCATGGGGCTCGGCGACGCCAAGCTCACCATGCTCGCCGGCGCGTGGTTCGGATGGCCCGGCGCGCTCTTCGTCTTCTTCGCCGGCGCGCTGCAAGGGACGATCGGCGCCCTCGTGATCTACTTCGTGCGCGGTCGCATCGAGGAGCCCGAGTCGGTGCGCGCCGATCGCGAACAGCTGCAAAAAGAGGCGGCGTCCGGCGACGAAGAGGCAAAACAAATCCTCGCCGACGATCCGCTCCTCGGCGCGCCGCCCGGCGATGGCCTCATGGCGTCACGCCTGTCGTTCGGGCCGTTCTTGATCCTCGCGTGCCTCGAAATGCTCTTCGTCGGCGACTGGGTCCACGAGAACTACTTCGCGTGGATCGTACGTCGCTGAGCTTCAGCGCTTGTCGAGCGGCACGTAGTCCTGGAGCGCCGGCCCGGTGTAGATCTGCCGCGGGCGGCCGATCTTCGTCGTCGTGTCTTCCATCATCTCTTTCCAGTGCGCGATCCATCCGGGCAAACGCCCGAGCGCGAAGAGGACGGTGAACATGTTCGTCGGGAAGCCGAGCGCGCGATAGATGATCCCCGAATAGAAATCGACGTTCGGGTAGAGCTTTCGCTCGACGAAATAGCTGTCGCTGAGCGCCGCTTCTTCGAGCTGCTTCGCGATCTCGAGGAGCGGATCTTTGACGCCGAGCTTGCCGAGCACCTTGTCGGCCGCCCCCTTGATGATCTTCGCGCGCGGATCGAAGTTTTTGTAAACGCGGTGACCGAAGCCCATGAGGCGAAAGTTCGAGTTCTTGTCCTTGGCCATCGCGACGTACTTCTTCACGTCGCCGCCGTTCGTGTGGATCTTCTGCAGCATCTCGAGGACTTCTTGGTTCGCGCCGCCGTGGAGCGGTCCCCACAACGCGCAGATGCCGGCGGAGATCGACGCGAACAAGTTCGCCTTGCTCGATCCGACGAGACGCACCGTCGACGTCGAGCAGTTCTGCTCGTGATCCGCGTGGAGGATCAAGAGCAGGTTCATCACCTTCTCGACCTCGGGATCGACGTGGTAGTCCTCGGCCGGAACGCTGAACATCATGTTGAGGAAGTTCGCGCAGTACTTCAGCGAGTTCTTCGGATAGACGATCGGCTGACCGACGCTCTTCTTGTAGGCGAACGCGGCGATCGTCCGCAGCTTCGAGATGAGGCGCGCGATCGTGATGTCGACGACCTCCTTGTTGTCGACGTCGAGCGCGTCCGGGTAGTAGCTCGACAGCGAGAGCACCATCGCGCTCAAGATCGCCATCGGGTGCGCGGTCGTCGGGAACCCATCGAAGAAGTGCTTCATGTCTTCGTGGATGAGCGAGTGGCGCGTCAGCAGCGTCGAGAATTTGTTGAGCTCGTGCTCGTTCGGAAGCTTGCCGTAGATGAGGAGGTACGACGTCTCGACGAACGTCGACTTCTCGGCGAGCTGCTCGATCGGGATGCCGCGGTAACGCAGGATCCCTTTGTCGCCGTCGATGAACGTGATCGCGCTCTTGGTCGACGCGGTGTTCATGAACGCCGGATCGAGCGTCACGAACCCGGTCTTCGCGCGAAGCGCGCCGATGTCGATGGCGCGTTCGTCTTCCGTCCCCACCACGACGGGAGCGTCGAATTTCACGGTGCCCAGGTCGATCTGGGCGGTCTTGATTTCGGGGGTTTTGTCGCTAGGGGCGGTCATGCATTCCTCTGCACTCGTGTGTAGGGGGAGCTCGCGCGCGGGGTGGTCCTACGCGCTGCGCCATGGACGCTATCAGGCTTTTTTCTCGGCGCTACGGTCACGTAGGGCGCGAGGTGAACCGTTGGTAGCGGCGGCGCTCGTCGGCCTGCGCCAGCGCGAGGCGTCGCTGCTCCTGAACGAACGCCGCGTAAGGTCGCGGGAGGCGTACGTCTTTCGCGAGCGTGTAGAGGACGCGCAGCGCGGCCTCGGCGTCGTCGTTCGCGCGGTGCGCGTTCTCGAGCTCGATGCCGAGGAGCCTCGCCATCTCGCCGAGCGCGCGCGACTTCGCTTCTTTGTGGACCTCGCGCGCCCACACGAGCGGATCGAACCAGTCGACGTCGCGTCGCAAGAACGGCGGGACCGTCTCTCCGGGCGCGGGCTTGTGGCCGGCGCGCGCGAACTCGTTGGTGATGAACGCTTTGTCGAACGCGGCGTTGTATGCGGCGGGGATGCAGCCGCCGAGCGCAGCGGAGACCTCGGCGGCGATCGCTCCGAAGAGCGGCGAGTCCTTCACCTGATCGTCGGTGATCTTGTGGACGGCGCTCGCCTCGGCGGGGATCGGGATGCTCGGGTTGATGAGCCAGTTGTGGCGCGCGACGATTTCGCCGCCGCGTCCGATGACGATCCCGATCTCGACGACGCGATCGACCGATGCGTCGCGACCGGTCGTCTCGACGTCGATGAGCGCGACGTTCATGTCGTGCCAAGGCGCGTCGGCGGCGAGCTCTTCGATGAGGCCGCGCGCGACCGAGCGGAGCAGATGCGCGATGCCCGCGTAATGACGGCCCGTCGGAAAACATCCGCAAGCTTCGACGGCGACGGCGCGACTCATCGAACCTGCACTATCACGCCTTCGTCGCGGCGGCGCGTCGCAGCTTGCGTCGGTAACGAATCGTCTGCACGCCGCCGCCGATGAGCGCGCCGAGGAGGAATGCGCCGGCGACGATGCCGATCAAAATGCGGATCGGGCTGCGTGGAGCCGGCGCGCCGCTCGGTCCGGGAGCGGCCGCGGCGGCGGTCACGAGGACGAAGCCGCGGGTATTTCCCGAGACGACGTCCTTCGTGTTCATCGCGCGAAAGAGCGCCGCCGCGTCGACCCACACCGGCGGATACTTGTATCTTGCAACATCCATCACGAGGAATTTGTCGGCCTTCGCGTCGTACGCGCCGAGCGGTGAGATGTGGCCCATGAACTCTTGGCCGATCTCCGAGCGCTCGAAGTTGATGATGACGTAGTCGCCCGGCACAGCGAGGTTTTTCGAGGCGAGCGCGCGGAACTCTTCGAGCGACGAGTCGCCCGCGTGAACGATCCGCGTCGTCGCCGGATGCGACTGCACGATGTCCGCGAGCTGCTGAAGCGTCATCCCGCCTTTGAACCCGGGCTGCAGAACGGTCTTCGCTTTGTCGTTGAAGAGGTTGTCCTGCGTGTACACCTGCGCGCTCCACTCGGTCGCGAGCGGCGCCGGGACCTGCAGCGCGTTGAGCACCATGACGATGCTCGCGACGCCGCAGTAACCCGGGTTCATCTGCGTCGTGTAGCTCTGGGTCAGGCCGAAAAAATCGCTGCGCGCGTCGGCTTCGATGAGAAGGCGTTGTCCCTCCGGCGTGTCGAGCGCGACGAGGCTCGTCGGGAGTCCCGCGTGCTGCGCTCTCACCTCGCCAATGCCCGCCCCGCCGATCGACGCGGCGACGACGCACGCGCCGACGAGCGCGCGCCTCACGTTCACTTCGTGAGCTCCGAGACGATCCACTCGTCGAGCGTCCCGCCGCGTCCATCGTAGAGGCGTCCGTTGACGTAGAGCGTGGGGGTGCCGCGGATCTTCAGCGCGTCAGCGAGCGCGCGATCCTGACGCAAGCGCTCCGTCGTCGCCGCTGAATCGAAGTCCGCCTGAAAGCGATCCATGTCGAGCTGGAGCCCGCGCGCGTAGTTGTCGAGATCCGCGCGCTCGAGGTGCGCGCCGTTCGCGAAGAGGACGTCGTGCATCTCCCAGAAGCGCCCCTGCGCTTGCGCCGCGATGGCCGCGCGCGCCGCGATCTCGCCGTGCGGATGCATCGGGAGCGGCAGGTACTTGAAGACGAACCGCGCTTCCTTCTCGTGGTTGTGGAAGATGGCGGCGATCGTCGGCGCGGCGGCGGCGCAATGCGCGCACTCGAAGTCGGCGAACTCGACGACGATGACGCGGGCGTTCTCGGCGCCTTTGGCCGGCGAGCCGTCGAGCGGGATCTCTTTGATGAGCGTCGGATCGAAGCGGCTCTTGTAGAGGCGCTCGACCTGCTCGGCGCTGAGGCCTTCGCGCACCGCTTGCTTGAGGAAGATCGCGGCAGGCACGCACTTGTCGCACGGGCGGCGTTCGCGAACGCACACCGCAATCGACACGGCGACGTCCGGGCACGGCGCGATGAGCTCGCTGACGTGGCGGCTCCACTCGTGCTTTTCGCGCGGGATGAGATCGCTCGTGTCGACGCCGACGAGATCGACGTCGGCCGCGGTGGCGGGATCGCGGCCGTCGCAGCTGGCGATCGCGGCGAAGGCGATGAAGAGCGACGTCGCGATCGAAGCGAAACGTGCCGGACGTCGCGCGCGCACGAGCTACTTCCCCTTGGCTGCGCCCGCGTCGGGCTTCGTGCTTGGCGCCGCGCTCGCGCTCGCCGAAACGCTGACGCTCGGTGCGCCGCTCGCCGAAGCGCCCGGTGATGCCTTCGGTTTCGGCGTCTCGCCGAGCTCTTCGGCTACGTAATCCATCAACCCCTCGGGCTCGATCTCGCGCCCGTTGACGAAAATCGTCGGCGTCTTCTGGACGCTGAGCCCCTCGGCCATCTTCTGATCTTTTTCGATCAGCTCGGTGACCGGCTTCGACTTCATGTCGGCGACGAAGCGCGGCACGTCGAGGCCGATCGCCTTCGCGTACGCTTCGAGATCGCGCTGCTCGAGCGCCTTCTGGTTGTCGAAGAGCTTGTGGTGCATCTCCCAGAACTTCCCCTGCAGGCTCGCGGCGGCGGCGGCGCGCGCGGCGATCTCACCGTGGGGATGCCCGAGGAGCTTGAACTTGTAGACGAGGCGCACCTTGTCTTTGCGATCCTCGGTCACGAGCTTCTCGAGGACCGGGTACTCCATTGCGCAGAACGGGCACTCGAAGTCGGCGAACTCGACGATCGTGATCGGCGCGGCTTCGGGACCAAGCGTGGGGGAGCCGTCGATCGGGAGGACCTTGACCTCTTTCGGATCGAAGCGGTTCTTGTAGATCTTCTCGATCTCTTCGCGCGGGTAGCCGGCGCGGACCGCCTTCAGGAGAAACTTGGCCGCGGTGATGCAGCTGCCGCACGCGCGCTTCTCGGTGATGCATTGCGCGATGGGGACGGCGACCTCGGCGCACGGCGAGAGGAACTCGGTCACGTACGAGTTGAACTCTTTGCGCTCGCGCGGCAAAAGCGCGCTGGTGTCGATGCCGGGGAGCTTGACGTCGGCGACCGTCGGAGTGGGCGCGGACGAGGCGGAAGACGACGCAGCCGCCGGATCGGGCTTGGGATCGTCTTTGCAAGCTCCGCTGGCGGCGCCGACGAGCGCGAGCGCGCCGAGAAGCGACGCGCGACCAAGCGGTTTCAGGGTTCGCCGAATCATGATCGAAGCGGCAAACGTGTAGCACACGCCGGGGCCGACGGGATCGATTCACGGATTGCACGGCGGAAGCACGCCGGTCGTCTCGCACGCCGGTGGCGACGCCCCCTCGAGGACCGCAGCACCCCAGCGCATCGCGAAGAGGATGTTCCGCTTCGGCGCGTCGCCGTGATCGCTCGCCGCGTCGACGCACGTTTGGAGCGATGCGCCGTCGGCACGCAGCTTTTCAGTGTTGCATGCGGCCTCTTCGTCGGGGCGCATGATCGAGTCGAGGAGCCCCTGGATGTAGAGGAGGGGCGCGCCGCGTGGATCGGCGGCGACGATGTTCGCGATGAGGTAGTCGCGGAGGCTCTTCGACGCGCCGCTGCACGCGCCGCCGTCGACGCACGACAAGAAGCTCGTGCGAAATCCGTCGTCGAAGAGATCGCCGAGGTGCGGCGCGACCCCTTGCACGTAGCCGCCGAACGGAATGAAGCAGAGCGCTTGGGCCTGGCCGACGAGGCCGTCGCGGTTCGACGCGGGGAACATGTCGCCCGCGTGCGACATGCCGCCGGAGCTCGCGAAGAACGCGTAGCTCCGCATGACCGCGACCACGCATTTGCTGATGCCGGTGAAGATCGTGAGATCGGTCGGCGCGCGCATCATGTCGACGAATCCGAACGAGTTGATCCGCGTCTGGTACTCCGGGCTGATGGCGATCGCGCCGGCGAGCGCGCCGTCGCCGTACGTGCGATCGAGCGCCTGCATGGCGAGCGCGCCGCCACCGCCTTGGCTGAAGCCAACGCCGAGGTAGCGCTCTTGAAGTGCTCCGCGTGCGAGGAGCTTTCGCGCGGCGCGCGCGGCGTCGAGGAGCGATTGCCCCGTGTCGCGTGCGTCGAGGTAGCGCTGCACGCCGCCGTTTCCGAGACCCGCGTAGTCGGGGACGACGACGACGTAGCCGGCGGAGGCCCAAGGGAGCGCGAGGTTGTCGAGGCCTTCGTTCGTGCGCGACGGGGCGCAGGCATCGGCGACGCCGGTGGTCGGGTGCCCGACGACGACGAGCGGCGCGGGGACCGATCGCGGCGTGTGCGGGAGGTAGACGAGCGCGGTGCTCACGCCGTCGGTGCCGTCGGCGCGCATCGTCCGGAAGCCGACGCGGTAGGTCGCGACGTCGGTGGTCGCGTGCGGCGCGCCGAGGACGCCACCGAGCGCGACGCGCGTGTCGGCAGTGGCGCGGTCGATCGCGGCGTCTTTCGCGCAGCGGACGACGTCGCCGCGTGACGCAAGCGTCATCGGAGGGAGCGACGACGGTGTGACGTAGACGTTTGCGATCGTGTCCGCGCACGGAACCGCAGGCGCGTCGACGACGGGCGGACCGGCGTCGATCGCCGAATCGTCCGTCGAAGCGTCGGGCGCCTCGGAGTCGGCGAGGCCCGCGTCCGCGAGCGGCGGCGCGACCTGCGAATCGGCCGACGCGTCGAGCGTCGCCGTGCTCGGCGCGCCCGCTCCACCCGACGAAGATCCGCAGCCCCACGCAAGGAGCGGCACGACCGCCACCAAGATGATTCCGCACGACGCTTTCGTCATCGTCAGCCCCCGGAACGAACAATTTGCCTACAGAGCGCAAATACATACCCGAGCCACGCCGATGTGCAACCCCGAAGGCCTCCGATGGACACGTCCGAAAATGGCCAGACGCGGCGGGCGGCGCGCGCTACGTGGAGAGGGTGCAGCTCGACGAGGACACCTTCTACCGCGCGATCGCGAGCCGCGATCGGCGCTTCGACGGCCGCTTCGTGGTCGCGGTGAAGACGACGCACATCTATTGCCGTCCGGGCTGCCCCGCGCGTCTGCCACGCCGGCAGAACGTGACGTTTTACGCGTGCGCCGCCGCCGCGGAGGAAGCGGGCTTTCGCCCATGCATGCGGTGTCGACCCGAGACGTCGCCCGGATCGCCCGCGGCAGCCGGGACGTCCGCGACCGTCGCGCGCGCGCTTCGGCTCCTGTGCGACGGCGCGCTCGACGACTCCGACGTCGACGATCTCGCGTCGCGCCTCGGCGTCGGCGCGCGCCACTTGCGTCGTCTGTTCGCGGAGCATCTCGGAGCGTCGCCGCGGGCGATCGCGCTCACGCGACGCGTGCATTTTGCACGCAAGCTGGTCGACGAGACGGCGATGCCGATGGGCGAGATCGCGATGGCGTCGGGCTTCGCGAGCATTCGTCGTTTCAACGACGCGTTTCGACGCACGTTCCACAAGCCGCCGCGCGCAGTGCGTCGCTCGGTGGCGCGTGATGCGAACGACGACGCGCTCGCGCTCACGCTGCCGCTGCGGCAACCGTTCGACTGGGAGGGGCTTCTCGCGTTCCTGCGGCCGCGCGCGACGCCCGGGGTCGAAGTCGTTGACGCGACGTCGTATCGGCGCGCCGTCGCGATCGACGCTGTCTGCGGCGCAATCGAAGTGACGCACGTGCCGGGCTCGTCGCGCGTTCGCCTGCGCGTGAGCACGTCGCTCGCGCCGCATCTTCTCGCGGTCGCGGAGCGCGTCACGCGGATCTTCGATCTCTCCGCGGATCCGCACGCGATCGCCGCCCACCTCGAGCGCGACGCGCGTCTCACGCCGCTCGTCGCCGCGCGTCCAGGGCTGCGCGTGCCGGGTGCGTGGGATGGATTCGAGCTCGCCGTTCGCGCGGTGCTCGGGCAGCAGGTGACGGTCGCAGGGGCGACGACGCTCGCGGGGCGCCTCGCCGCGACGTGCGGAAAGCGCGTCACGATCGCGGGCGCTCCGGAGCTGACGCGCGTCTTTCCGACGGCGGCCGTCATCGCACGCGCGGATCTCGGCGCAGTCGGATTGACGAAAGCGCGCGCGGAGGCGCTGCGTACGCTCGCCATCGCGGTTCGCAGCGGCGCGATCGCGCTCGATGGATCGCGATCGGTCGACGAGACGCGCGCGGCGCTGTGCGCGCTCCGTGGCATCGGACCGTGGACGGCCGAGTACGTCGCGATGCGCGCGCTGGGCGAGCCGGACGCCTTTCCGTCGGGCGATCTCGCGCTGAGAAAAGCGATGGACGCGAGCGAGCGCGATCTCGAAGCGCGATCCAACGCGTGGCGCCCGTGGCGCGCGTACGCCGCGATGCATTTGTGGACGAGCGGAGGAACCCGATGAAGACGACGACGAAGGAACCGACGGCGACCACGATCCTCGACAAAGAAACGTTCGCGACGCCGGTCGGCCCGCTGACGGTGGCGCTTCGTGACGGGCGCATCTGCGGCGCATGGTTCGATGAAATGTGGCCGGGGCTCGAGCGCGCGCTCGTGCGGCGCTTCGGCGCGATCGAGCTCCGCGATTCGCCGCGCTCCGCGTGCGGCGAGAAGATCACCGCGTACCTCGCGGGAGATCTCGGCGCGCTCGACGCGATCGAAATCGACGTCGATGGGACGCCGTTCCAACGCGCGGTTTGGGACGCGCTCCGTCGCATTCCGGTCGGCGCGACCACGTCGTACGGCGACATCGCGCGCGAGCTCGGAAACGCGCGCGCCGTCCGCGCCGTCGGACGCGCGAACGCGGTGAATCCAGTCTCCGTCATCGTCCCGTGCCACCGCGTCGTGCGCGGCGACGGCGATCTGTGCGGTTACGCCGGCGGCCTCGAACGCAAACGCTGGCTGCTCCAACACGAGCGCGCGATCACCCTCAGCCTGCCAGCGTGAGTCGTAGCTTACCGAGCACGTCGCCGACGGCGGCGCCTTCCCACACGATCGCGTTCAACGCTTCGAGCAGCGGCAGATCTCCGACGCCGCGCTCGCGCGTGAATCGCCATGCGCTAGCGATCGCCGGATACCCCTCGGTCAGCGTCCCCTCCGCCAACATCTCTGCCGCGACCTCGCGCGCCGGGCGGCCTTTCCCCACGCGCTCGCCGAACGCGCGATTTCTCCCTGCCGCCGCCGTCACGTGCAGATCGCCGACCCCTGCCGCGCCGTGCACCGTCTCCGCGCGACCGCCGGCCGCTTCCACCACGCGCCGCATCTCGTCGATCGCTTGTGCGAAGCACGCCGCGCGCGCGTTGTGGCAATCCTTGCCGACGAACCCGTCCCATAGCCCGAGCCCCGTCGCGTAAGCGTTCTTCAACGCGGAGCAAATCTCCGCGCCCGCGATGTCGTCGCTGATCCCGATCTTCATGTGATCGCCGCCGAGCGCCTTCGCGCACATCGCGGCGTCCTTCCCCGCGAACGTCATCAGCGTGAGCACGCGGCGCGCGATCTCGATCGCCTTCGCCGGCCCCGACGCGTGCACGAACCGAAGCGGACGACCCGCGATCTCCGAAGCGATCACGTCGATGCGATCCATCTTCCCGGAGCGCGACTCGAGGAACCCCTTCGTCACCGACACGATCGGCACGTCCGGAAGATGCGCCGCCGCTTTCGTCACGACCGGCACGCACCCATCCGAGCTCACCGCGTGCACGACGAGCTCTGCGCCCGCGAGCGCCTCGGCGAGACGCGGCGAACGCATCAGCGTCACGTCCGTCATCGTCAGCTTCAACCGCGGATGCTCTTCGCCGCGCTCGCACGGCGCGAGCAGATCGTCGTCGAGCCACGTCCCCCAAAGGCGCACTTCGTGGCCGCGCATCGCAGCGACCTTCGCCATCGCGCTCCCCATGAAACCCGCGCCGAGCACCGTGATCTTCATCAGTAGGGTAGTTTCTCGACGATGCCTTTGACGGGTGGAGGCGACGGTGCCGGCGCCGGGCCCGCGCTAGCACCGATGCGCGCCGATGCTCCGCCGGCCGCGAGCGCCGACGCGCTCGGCGCTGGGCGCTTCACGCTCGACGCTGCGCTGGCCACGACGAGCGCGGGGCCCGCGTCGACGAGCGCGCTCGCGACGATCGATGGCGACGGAGCGGGCGCCGCGGCGATCTCCGCGGACGGCGCTGAAGACGTCGCGGCCGAATCGATGGGTGCTGCTGCGCTCTTCGTCGTCCCCTGCCGCTGAAGGACGAAGAACACCGCGACGCCACCGACGATCGCGAGCGCGACTCCCGCGACGATCGTCTTGCGTCGCGACCGCGGCGCCGGCAAGTCGGCGCTCGATCGCGACAACGCCGACGCCGTGTGCGCGCTCCCGATCGTCGTCGGCGCGGCCACGACGACGCCACCGACCTCGGCCCCGGGCGTGCTCGCGTCCTCGTACTTGCGGAGCACGTCGATGAACGGCTGGAGCGAGTCGAGGCGCGGGTCGCGCTCCTTTTGGAGACACCGATCGATCATGTCGCTGACGTCGTCGGGCAACGCCGGCACGAACTCCCGAATGCGCGGAATGGTGCCTTGGAGAAACGCGACGTACATCTGACCGAGGTTCTCGAACTCGAGCGGTCGCCTCCCGCAGAGCGCCTCGAAGAGGATGACGCCCATCGACCAAATGTCGGTGCGATGGTCGACGCTCTTGTCGCTCATCGCTTGCTCGTACGACATGTAATGCGGAGTCCCGAGGATGGAGCCGGTGTTGGTCGCTTGGCCGTGCGTCTCCGAGCCGAGGTTGTCCGGGTCGAGCACTTTCGCGATGCCGAAGTCGAGCACCTTGGGGACGCGGTTTCCGCGAAGGTCCGTCGAGACGAAGATGTTGTCCGGCTTGAGATCGCGGTGAACGATTCCCTTGGCGTGCGCGGCCTGCAACGCCTCGGCGACCGGAACGAGGATCGACGCGGCTTCGAAGAGCTTGAGCGCGCCCACGCGCTCGCGATGCTGCCCGAACGACTCGCCCTTCAAGAGCTCCATCACCATCACCGGCGTGCCGTCGTCGTTCTCGAAGACGTCGAGCACCTCGATGCAGTTGGGGTGCTGAATCGCCGTCGCCGCGCGCGCCTCGCGCATGAATCGTCGCGTCGTGTCCTTGCCGCGCGCGGCGGCCGCGTGAATCAGCTTGAGCGCGACCTCGCGCCCCGTGGTGACGTGCTTCGCGGCGTACACCTCTCCCATGCCGCCTTTTCCGATCAGACGGCCGATGCGGAAACGCGCGCCGACGACCGCTCCCGGAGCGAGCGAAGCATCTTCCTCGGACACGCTACGAGCGTAGCGTCGGCGGCTCCGGTAGTCGACGCCATCTGGACACGCGCCTCTGTTAGGCTCGCGCTCGATGGAAGGGAAGCTGATCTCCGACCGCTATCGGCTGATCCGCCTGCTCGGCAAAGGGGGCATGGGGTCGGTGTGGCTCGCAGAGCACCTGACGCTCAAGAACGAAGTCGCGATCAAGCTGATCGATTCCCAGCTCGCGAACCATCCCGAGGCGCGCGCGCGCTTTCTCCGTGAAGCGCAGCTCGCCGCGCGGATCAAGAGTCCCCACGTCGTCCAGATTTACGATCACGGCATGTCCGCCGACGGGCACCCGTACATCGCGATGGAATACCTGGTCGGCATGAGTCTCCGCGATCGCTTGCTCGCGCGCCGGCTGCTCACCTTCGCGGACACCGCGCGCCTCATCTCGCATCTGTGCCGCGCGCTCTCTCGCGCGCACGAGGCGTCGCTCGTGCATCGCGATCTCAAGCCCGAGAACATCTTCCTCGCGCGCGACGGCGACGACGAGACCGTGAAGGTGCTCGACTTCGGCGTGGCGAAGGCGACCGACGCGCTCGCAAACTCCGGGATCGATCCGACGCGGACGGGCGCGTTGCTCGGCACGCCGTTCTACATGAGCCCCGAGCAAGCGCAGGGTCTGAAGACCGTCGACTACCGCACGGATCTCTGGGCGGTCGGCGTCATCGTGTTCGAGTGCATCACCGGACAACGTCCGTTCGGTGCCGAGGCGCTCGGTCCGCTCATCGGCAAGATCCTCGGCGGCGCGATCCCGGTTCCATCGAGCGTCGCGCCCAACGCGCACATCCCGAAGGACATCGATGCGTGGATGGTGCGGGCGCTCGCGCGCGATCCGGCTGCGCGCTTCGCGAACGCGAAGGAGCTCGCGGAGTCGTTCATGATCGCGTCGGGCATGACCGACAGCTTGCCGCGCGATCGCTCGAGCGGTCGCGACGTGACGGACGGAATCCCGGCCGTCCGATCGAGCTTCCCGCCGGCCGATCCCGGTCTCGCCGACACCATCAACGCGGCTCCACAGCTGATGACGCCGCCCAGCGTGCAAGACGCGCCTGTCGTGAAGACGCTCCCGCTCGGCGCCGTGACTCCGCCGCCGACGTCGTACGCGAGCGAGCCCGTGTCATCGACCCTGCCCGCGTTCCCCCCAGTGATGACGCCGACGCCGCCTGCTCCGCGTCGACCGATGTGGTGGATCGCCGTGGTGGTCGTCGCCGCGGTGTGCGCGGCGATCGCCTTCGTCGCGATGCGGCGCTGACCTCAGATGCAGGTGTGGCCCGCCGAGCTACCGCACGCGCCGTAGCTCACGCCCGTGAGCTTGACGCAGCAGTTGCTCGCGCACTCGCTCGAATAGAAGCACTCCGCGTGGCACGCGCCGTCGTCCGACAAACACACGGCGCCGTGCGGGCCGACGTTTCCTCCGCTCTGGCAGCAGTCGGATCGGCCGGTGCACGATTGGCCGGGGTTGTGACAGACCGGAGGCGGAGGCGGCGGCGGGGGCGGGGTCGGGCACATCGATGCGACCGCGCACACCGAGTTGTGGCAGCAACCGGTCGCGCAGTCCGAGTTGGCCGAGCACGTGTCGGGCGGAGGCGGCGGCGGAGGCGCGGAGTCGGGAGCGGCGGAGTCGTGGCCGGTGCTGCCGGCATCGGGCGCGGACTGCGCCGGGGCGACGCAGGCGCCGTGCTCGCAGACGTGATCGCCTTTGCACTCCGCGTCCGACTTGCACTCCGCGCTCGTCGAGCCGCCGGTGCCGCCGCCGCCCGAAGCGCCCGAGCATGCAGCGAGTGGCGCCCCGAGGAACGCGAGCGCCATCGCAAGGACGCCGAACGAACGCGACCGCGCGCGCCACGCAGAGTTGAGGCCGACGTTATCCGAGGAGACGTTGGTGGGGTTGGTCATGACCAGGCCTCATCGCACGTCGCGCGCCACGCACCGTTGCAGGGTCGTGCGCGTGTAACTCGCGAGAATCGCTCGACGCCGCGTGTGGGTACGACGTCGACTCGACGAAGGTTCGTCCGTCAGGCCGCCGAAGTTTCGTCAAACTTCGGTTCGCGCTTTGCGCGCTTCGGAGAGGACGGCGAAGCGACTCGCGAGCGTCGTTCGCGCGACACCGAGCTCGCGTGCCGCGCGCGAGAGTACGCCGTCGCATCGCGCGAGCGCGCGTTGGATGAGCGCGTACTCGTCGTCATCGAGCGACGCGCGCCCCTCCTGCAATTGCTTCCACGCGAGATCGAGCGACGGATCGACCGACGCGCGCTGCTCCGGCGGACGCGACGACGTCGCGCTCGTGGATCGAAACGCGAAGTGCTCCGGCGTCAGTATGTTCGCCGAGGGATCCGCCGCGATCGCGCGCTCGCGTGCGCGTCGGACCGCGTGCTCGAGCTCGCGCACGTTCCCCGGCCAATCGATCGTGTCGGAGAGCAAGAGACGCCGCAGCGGCACCGACGTCGACCACGCGCGCGACGGATCGATGCGCCGCAATGTCGCTTCGGCGAGCGGCAGAATGTCGTCGCGGCGCTCGCGCAACGGCGGCAAGCGAATCTCGATCGCGGCGAGCCGATGATACAGATCGCGTCGGAATCGCCCGTCGCGCATCGCGAGATCGAGATCGCCGTTCGTCGACCCGATGATGCGCACGTCGGCGCGCATCGGCTGCGCGCGTTCGTAGCCGAGCGGTCGATACGTTCCGAACTGCGTGAAATCGAGCAGGAGCTTTTGCGCGTGCGGAGCGAGGTTCAACAGCTCGTCGAGTAGAAGCGTCCCGCCGTTGGCGAGCTCGACGAGGCCGACGCGCTTGCGCGCCGCGCCCGAGAACGAGCCGCGCTCGTGGCCGAAGAGCTCGGACGTGATCGTGTTGAGATCGTCGCTCATGCCGAGCGTCGCGCGCACGATCGGGCGGCGTTTTCCGCTCTCCGCGAGCGCGCGGGCGAGCAACGTCTTGCCGGTTCCGGATTCGCCGAGGATCAGAATCGACGCCTCGCTCTCGACCGCCGACGCCACCTCGCG
Source organism: Polyangiales bacterium (assembly GCA_038209335.1). Taxonomy (GTDB): domain Bacteria; phylum Myxococcota_A; class Polyangia; order Polyangiales; family Polyangiaceae; genus JBBQXV01. Next base: position 40,069 of record JBBQXV010000022.1, read on the forward strand.
ACGCACGCCGCGCATCCCTTCGAGCGCCAGGAGCGATTCGAACGACGGGGTGTCCTCGATGTCGAGGCACCGCTCGCGCGATTCGCGAAAAAGCTGGACCGCGGCCTCCGTGAGCCGCTGCTGCTCGAGCACGACGCCGAGTAGCAGCGCCGAGGTCACGAAGAACTCGATTTGCTGCTCGTCGATTGGCCTGCGCGCGTCGCGGAAGTCGACGTAGAGAACGCCCCGCCGCTCGGCGCCCGCCCCCGCACCAAAAAGCGGCGCCGCGAGCGCGCCGACGATGCCGAGCGTCAACGCGCTCGACGTGGTGAGCGGCGCGCGCATCGCGTCCCACACCATGCACTCGCCGCTGTCGAACGCCTGCCGGACGATCGTCTTGCAGATCTCTTCGCGCTCGAGCCCCGCGAGCGATCGTCCGCCGGCGCGCGCGACGAACGGCTGCGTGGAGCCGTCCGCGTACGACATGACGACGAGCCCGCGATCGGCGCGGAGAAAATCGATGACGACGTCGAGGCAATCGTCGACGAGCGCCTCGTTCGCGAGGACGCGCGACATGCGATCGAGGAGCTGCCGGACGTGCGGCCACAACGCATACGCGCGGGCTTGCGAGGCGGGGGCCTGCTCCATGACGCGCGCCGAGGATACGCCCGGAATCGACGAAGGTCTGTCGTCAATCGACGAAGGTTCGGCGATGGAAGATGCCCGCGCGCGCAAGGCGGCTCGGTGTTTCGCCTTCGTCCCGTCGCTCGTGGCGCTGGCACGCGAGCTGCGAAGGGCCTCTGCATGACCAACGACGCTCGCATCCTCCGCCGATCGATCGCGCTCTCGCACCGTCGCACCGTCGCGTGCATCGGCGCAGCGGCGCTCGCGATCGCGTTCGCACTGCCGAGTCGCGCAGACGCGCAGACGCCGCCGGCCGAAACGAAGACCACCACGATCACCGTCCCCGTCATCGACCACCGTGTCGAGCTCACGCCGCGCGGCGGGGTGCTCATCGGCGGCGAGATGACGCCGAAGGGATCCCCCGTCGGCAAGACGGACACCGCGCCGCTCTTCTTCGGCGACATCAGCGTCATCGCGCATCCGTTCTTCACGGTCGGCGTGTTCGCCGGCTTCGGCTCGGGCGGTTACAAGCGTTACCTCTACGACCAACCGCTCGGCGACGGGACGTTCAGCCTGCTCACGACGGGGGCGTCGTTCAAGGCACGGCTCGCGCTGAGCGACGACGCGGTGTTGCGCATCGGCATCCTGGTCGGAAGAAATTTTCTCTGGGCGTCGGGCACGGTCAAAGGCACGGCGTACGAAGGCACGGGCGGCGGCATCAACCTCGCGCCGACGGTCGAGGGATCGTTCCGCCTGTCGCGCACCGTCGGAATCTCCGGGCAGCTCTCGTTCATCTCGCAGCCATCCGGCACCGGATCGAGCGGAGGCAAAGACGTCGACTTTGCCTTCGCGCCGCTTTGGTTCGTCGCGGTCGGTCCGGAGTTTTATCTATGATGAGGAAAGGGGAGCCCACCATGAGAAAACGAGAAGAGGGTGCGGTCGTGCGGACGCGAAAGTTTCTGGTCGGTCTTGCGACCGTGATCCTCGGCGTGGGGATCATCGCGGCGTGCGGGTCCGACTCCAACAGCTCGAGCGCCGGGCTCGCATGCTCGACGTCGCTGCCGTCGGGCTCGTTCGCGGCGTCGTGCACGGGCTGCTCCATGCGCGGAACAGTGCTGGCGTGCACCGAATGCGGCGACGGCTCCGGAGGGACGCCGCGAGCGAGCATCGACACCTGCACCTGCAGCTCCGCTGAAGCGACGCAAGGCATCTCCAATAACCACGGCGTCCTCGAGTGCGGCAGCGGCGCGCCGGCGACGGGAGGAGGGAAGTGCTCTCCCGGGAGTGGAGAGTGCAAAAACTGCAAATGCGGGCAGAGCTGTTTCCCGACCGCCGTCTGCTCGACCTGCACCGCGCGCTGCGGGTACAGCTGCGTCACCGATCAGGACTGCAAGGACCTGCAGTCGAAATTCAACCTCACTGTGGGCTACACGCATTGCGTGAAGACGAGCCCGAACTACGACATCTACAAGTGCGAGTGATCTACATCGACTTCGCGCATCGAAAACCGACCTGATCGCTCGGCCCGTCGGTCGTGTCGTGCAAGCGCTCGAACGCACGCGCTTGTCGCGCCGCGCACGACCAGCAACTCCCGCGAACGGAGTGAATACCCATGCTCGGCTGCGAGCACATCGGGTTCGAGAGGAGACGCGCGGAATTCCAGCACGCCGACGTGTACGGGCTGAAGACGTCGGCGACCCACTCGGCCATGTTGCCGCCCATGTTGCGGACGCCGAGCGACGTCGCGTCGCGCGCGGAGCCTCCTGCGACGGGCCCTGGCGCGCCGGTCTTTCCGCCGATCGTGCGGCAGGTCGTCGGCTCCAGGAACATGATGTCCGTGCGCCCGACTGCCGAGATCGCGTGCGCACAAATGTCGTCGTCTTCGCCCCATGGGTACGACGATTCGCGTTGCGCGTTGCCCGCGACGAACTCCCACTCCGATTCCGTCGGCAGTCGTTTTCCGAGCGCCGCGCAGACGCGCTCGGCGAGCGCGAACGGGACGCAGTTCAACGCCATCGCGTCGTTCGTCGCGTCGTCCTTCGTGAGGTAGCTGCACATGAACGTCGACGACATCGGATCGCTCGTGTGCGCGATCGGTTCGTCGAGGCCTTTCGCGTTCACGAGCGAGCGCATCTGGCCGACCGTGATCTCGTCTTCGTCGATCGCGAACGCTCCGAGCTGCACGACGTGCTCCGGTGTCGGGAGCGTCGCGATGTCCGAGGGAAAATCGTGTGGGAAACCGAGAATGAACGCTCCGCCGGGGATGCAGATCATCTTCGCGGGCGGCGCGCCGTTGCAATCCACCGGCTGCGCGCGAGGCCAGCTCCCTTCGCGCACGAGCGCGTCGAGCGTGCCGGCATACGCGGTCAGCGTCGGCTCGGGCAGCGCTGCGCCGCCGGTCGGATCGCACGTCGTGTGCGCGGCGACGTCCGCGGCGACGCCGAAGCAATCCATTCGAAGCTCGACGGCGACCCGCGTGATCCCCGCGCCGAGCGCAGGGAGCCGCGCGAGCGCGTCGATGCCGGCGACGCTGCCCGGCGTTCCGTCGCTGCCCGCGTCCGCGGTGCGATAGAGGCGAACGCGCATGCGGGGCGTGCCGCCGAGCTCGGATGGGAGCACGCCGAACGAGAGCGGCCACTTGTCGCCGTGCGAGACGTCGAAGATACGGCGGCATCCCGAGCACGGCGCTCCTTGCTCGTCGAGCAGCTCGACCACCAAGCGATCGCCGAACTGAGGGACGGGTGCGTCCGTCGCGACGACGACGGTCCACTGCGGTCGCGCGTCGGCGATCTCGCCGCGGCACGCCGCCATCGGCGTCACGAGCGCGGCGATCGCGATCCATCCACGCTTCGTCGGTCGCGTCGTCACGGCGCTCCTCCCGGGTAGGCGCATCGGAAGCCGGCCGTGGGCGATCCCAGGTTGTCTGGGTAGATCAAGCGGAGCGGTGTGAGCGCGATCGCGAGCCCTTCGTTCCAGCCGCCGCCGCGGCGCGCGTGGAAGACGATGCCGTCGTCGACGCACACGGGATCCCGCACGATCCCCACGTTGCGCCAGCAGCGATCGGAGAACGACGCCGACTTGTCGCGCATCGCTTCGCCGACGCTTCCTCCGAGATCGAGCACGCCGTCGCGCGAGACGTCACCGATCCCGTTGCAGCTCGCCGACGGGCGGTGCGATCCGACGGGCTCGATGCCCGAGCCCGCGCACTCGGTCGCGATCATCGCAGGTCCTTTGCGCGAGCCGCTCGCCGAGCAGCACGTCGGCGCTTGGTTGCCCCACGGGTAGAGCAGACCGCGCCCGCGTCCGCGCGCGGCGTGCTCCCACTGCGCCTCGCTCGGCAGCGTGCCCCCCTCGATGCGGCACGCGCGATCGGCGATCGACCAATCGAGGCAGTTGACGGGGAGCGCGTCGTTCGCGGGATCGTTCGGGCCGAGCCACGTGCAAAACGCGAGAATGAAATCGGAGGGCGTGCGCGGCGTCGGTTGCGGCCCGGTGAACACGCCCTTCTGTACGAGCGCCCGCAAACGGCCAACGGTGAACTCGGTCTCGTCGAGGTGAAACGGCGAGACGAGCACCGGATGAAGCGGCACGGAGCTGGAGATGATGATGTCGTCGACGCCGCTGAAGTCGAGATCGCCGAGGACCGAGAAGCCTCCCGGGATGCACATGCGGCCGGGCGCCGGCGCCTTCGCGCACGGGACGTCGAACGCGCCGCTCCATGTGCCGACGGACGTGGGTGGCAACGCATCGCCAGCGAGGTCCACGATCGCGTCACGCGGGCTCGCGGCGCGGTGATCGGCGTCGATGCACGTCGTCGCGGGGTCGAGGAAGCTCGATTGCACGCCGAGGCAGTCGGCCGCGAGCTTCACGAGGACGCGGCGCACGCCGCTCGTCGGCGAATCCAGGTCGACGATGCGTTCGATCGTGATCTCGGGCGGCGATTCGAGCGTCCCCGCGTCACCGAGCGTCCCCGGGCGCGCGAGGCGACCGCGAAACGCGCGGATACGAAGACGCACAGGGCCCGTGAGCGCGACACCGAAGGAGATCGGCCAGCCCGCTTTTTCGGGGACGACGAGATCGCGCAGCTCGATCGCGACGTTCTTCGTGTCCATCACGTCGACGCGCACCGTGTCGATGGCCGCGTCGGCGGAGAGACCGGGACCCTCCGCGAGCTGCCCGACGACGGGAGCGTCCGTGTCGAGGACGATGACGAGCTGGGGTCGCGCGGGCGCGGTCGTGGAGCACGCCGCCACGCTGCCGAGGGCGCTGAACGCAACCGACGCCGCGAACGCGAATCGACCCGCTCCCCCCATGACTCGGTCATACACGAAGACCCGCCCTGCGCGCGATCCTCCCCACGGCACCGGGAGCTGTGTAGAGTTAGGCGTTGCGTGAGGAGGGGGCCATGGCGCGCTATTCGGTTTTCTTCGTGCTCGCGTGTTTTGCAATCACGGTCGTCGCGTGCTCGACGGCGTCGAAGGGCGGCGTCGCTCCGGTCGACGCGGGCGTCGACGCGGCGGTGTCGTACGGCACGAGCGCGTGCGGCGGCTGCGTCAAGCACTCGTGCTCCGGCGAGGTCGGAGACTGCGGTGGCGATCCCGATTGTGCGCAGTACCTCTCGTGCCTCTACGCGTGCCCGCTCACCGCGACCGGCGACGCCGATGCCGACTGCGAAAAGAACTGCCCGCGAGGGACCAGCTCCGCCGCCGCGCAGGCGTTGGGAAAGCTCACGGCATGCCGCGCGACCGGCGGCGGCGCGGCGTGCGCGGAGTGCGGTCAGGTCTCCGGCGGCACCGGGCTCCTCCACCAGACGTGCATGGCGTCGACCGAGACGAAGCCGTGCTTCATCTGCGAAGATCAAAAGTGCTGCGACTCGTACGCGAAGTGCCACGCGAACGCCGAGTGCGACGCCATGAAGGTGTGTTTGCAGATGTGCCCGAAGGGCATGTCGTGCGATCTCGATTGCTACAACCAGCACCCGCTCGGGATGGTCGACTGGGCGCCGCTCAGCACGTGCATGCTGCTTCTCTGCGCAGCGCCGTGTCTCACGCCGCCCGCGATGGTCGATCCGTGCATCAAGTGCATCGCGAGCAATTGCGCCGACGCCTACGCGGATCTCGGGTCGACCACCGCCGGGTATCTCGCGCAGAAGTGCATCGCCGTCTGCGCGACCGGCGACGCGACGTGCATCAACGGGTGCAAGACGAAGTACCCGAGCGCCGTGAAGCCGCTCGAAGCGCTCTTGGCGTGCAGTCTCGAGAAGTGCAAGACGACCTGCTGACCGCAGTCGCCTTTACCAGCGAATCCCCTTCGGCTGCACCAACCAGTTCGCGTTGCCCTGGTCGTAAGGGGGCGGCTGCGGCGTTGGTCGCGTGAGCACGTACGTGAGCACGACACCGCCCGCGACGATCGCGGCCGCGCCCGTCCAGAACCACCACTTTTTCGTGATCGGCTCTTTGTACGGATTGAGCTTTGCCGTCAGATCCGAGCGCTGACCGGGCGCCAAATCGAGCGTCGCATCGTAGGGCTCGTAGTTGTCGGCGATGACTTGGACTCGGTACGTGCCGGCCGGGCGCTGAAACTCGATCGGCGCGACGCCGACCTCGCGCTTGTCGACCCTCACGATCGCCGAGAGAGGCTCGGAGCGAATCGAGACGGTCGCGGGCATCACGTCGAGACGCAGCTCGAGCGCCGCGTTGTCGCCGGCGCGGAACGAGCGATTGACGAGCGCGTCGCCGTGCCCCGGGCGCACCGCGCGGAACACGTGCGGTCCCGGATCGAGGAGCACGACGAACGTCGACTTGCCGAGCGACGCGCCGACGCCCGCGGGACCGACCGAGCCGAGGTACGTGTCGACGGATCCTTCTTCGGCGACGAGGAGACGACCGTCGATCGTGAGCGCGGCCGTCGGCGGATCGATCGTCACCTTCACGCGAACGATCAGCTTCTCGAAGTCCGCGAGGTACGCCTTCGAGTCTTCGATTTGTCCGGGCTCGAGGCCGGTGGTGTCCAAGAGGACGCGCTTGATCGCGCGTCGCGCCGCGACGTACCGCCCGAGCGCGCGCTGGCAGTACGCGATGTTGAACCCGACGATCGGCGCGTTGCGCGCGGTCGCGGCCTCTTCGAACGCCGTGAGCGCGTCGCCCCACTGCTCCTTGTGCGACAGCTCGATCCCGCGAAGGAACGCGGCACGCCCGCGCGCCGTGGCGTCGTCGCCCGCTGCGGGAGCCGGCGCTTGCGCGAACGATGCGCGCGGAGACGCCACCGCCGCGAGCAACGAAAGGCTCAGCCACGCGGCGCGAAGACAATGCGAGCCCACGACTCCCCTCACGCCAGCGACGATCGCACCCGCGCGGTCTCGGTGTCAACGCGTCCACGGCCCGGCGATTGACGCTCCCTCCGCCATCCCGTAGACCCGCACCCATCGTGCGCAGGCTCTTCTCGCTATCGGGCGTCTTGCCGCTCGGCGTCTTTCTCGTCATTCACATGATGGCGAACGGTCGGGCTCTCGTTGGCGAGGCGGCGTTCAGCGAGACGCTGCGGCGCATCCACGCGGTGCCGGGGATCTTCGCGATCGAGATCGCCGTCGTCTTCGCGCCGCTCGCGTTTCATGCGGCGTACGGCATGTGGCTCATCGCGACGCGACGCACGTTCGCCGAGCCGAGCCCGTACCCGCCTGCGCTGCGATCGCTCCATCGCGTCGCGGGGGTCATCGCCCTGGTCTACATCGCGTACCACCTCTATGAGTACCGGTTGCAGATGGCGATTCCTGGTCTGCGTGCCGACGATTTCTTCACCGCGCTCTCCGCGCGCCTCTCGTCGACGACGGTGGGAGCGCCGCTCCGCGCGATGTTTTATCTCGTCGGGATCGCGGCCACGGTCTTTCACTTCGCGGTCGGTCTCTGGGGGTACATGGTCGGGCGCGGATGGTTCGTGTCGTCGCGTGCGCGTCGCTTCGCGGCCGCAGGCGCGAGCGTCCTCGGCATCGGACTCTTCATCGCCGCGGCCAACCTCGTCAGCTTCTTCGCGACCGGCGCGCGCCTCATCGGTCGCGACACGGTCACGCCGCTCGTCGTCGACCCGACCCCCTGCCCGCCGCCGTCCGCGGCGGCATCTCACTGAAGCACGTCGCAAGAAGAGAGAATCGAATGGCAGCCAAGAAGAGCAGCACGCGTAGCGAATCCGGAAAGGTCCGTCGCGTCATCGTCGTCGGCGGAGGCCTCGCCGGTCTCACCACCGTCATGAAGCTGTGCGAGGCGGGCGTCCCCGTCGATCTCTTCTCGCTCGTCCCGGTCAAGCGATCGCACTCGGTGTGCGCGCAAGGGGGCATCAACGCGAGCGTCAACACCAAGGGCGAAGGCGACTCGCCGCAAGTGCACTTCGAAGAGACCGTCTACGGCGGCGATTTTCTCGCGAACCAACCGCCCGTCAAAGGGATGACCGACGCCGCGCCCGGGATCGTCTTCATGCTCGATCGCATGGGAGTCCCATTCAATCGCACGCCCGAAGGGCTCCTCGATTTTCGTCGCTTCGGCGGGACGCTCTTTCATCGCACGGCGTTCGCGGGCGCGACGACGGGGCAGCAGCTTCTCTATGCGCTCGACGAGCAGGTCCGCCGCTTCGAGTCGATGGACGTCGAGGACGACAAAGGGATCGTCGTCCCCGGCGAGAAGATGGTCCGCAAGCTCGAGTTCTGGGATTTCCTCGGGCTCATCCTCGACGATAGCGGGACCGCGCGCGGGATCATCGCGCAGGATCTCAAGTCGATGCAGATCAAATCGTTCCCCGGTGATGCGGTCTGCCTCGCGACCGGCGGTCCCGGGATCGTCTTCGGGCGATCGACGAACAGCGTGATCAACACCGGCACCGCCGCGAGCGCCGTCTACCAACAAGGGGCGTGCTACGCGAACGGCGAGCTCATTCAAGTTCACCCGACCGCGATCCCCGGCGCCGACAAGCTCCGCTTGATGAGCGAGAGCGCGCGCGGCGAAGGCGGACGTCTCTGGGTACCGCGCGATGGGAAAGAGAAGCGCCCCGGTCGCGACGTTCCGGAAAAGGATCGCGACTACTTCCTCGAAGAAAAATATCCGGGCTACGGCAACCTCGTCCCGCGCGACATCGCGAGCCGCGAGCTCTTCCTCAAGTGCTTCCACGACAAGAAGGGGGTCTACAACCCGAAGTCGCAGAAGAACGAGCTCGAGGTCTATCTCGATCTCACGCACCTGCCGAAAGAGGTATTGCGAAAGAAGCTCTCGGGCATCCTCGAGATCTACGAAAAGTTCGTCGGCGAAGATCCGTACGAGAATCCGATGCGCGTCTTCCCGGCCGTGCACTACTCGATGGGCGGGCTCTGGGTCGACTTCGAGCGCGCGTCGAACGGGTCGCTCGTCGCGGGATCGCCGCGCAATCACGCAACGAACATTCCGGGCTGCTACGCGGCCGGCGAGTGCGAGTACCAGTACCATGGTGCCAATCGGCTCGGCGCCAACTCGCTCCTCTCGTGCATCTATGGAGGGATGGTCGCCGGTCCGGCGATCGCGGCGTATCGGAAGAACCTCTCGAAGAGCTCGTACGACATGCCGTCGTCGCTGTTCGACAAAGCCGAGAAGCGCGAGCAGAAAAAGTACGACGCGATCCTCGCGATGGACGGCGACGAGAATCCGTACGCCATCCACGAAGAGCTCGGGAAGGTGATGCTCCTCGACTGCACGATCGAGCGGCATAACGACAAGCTCGACAAGGTGCTCGAGAAGATCGAAGAGCTGACCGATCGCGCGGCGAAGGTCGGCGTGACCGACGAGTCGACGCACGCGAATCAGGGCGCGCAGTTCGTGCGGCACTTGGGGAACATGCTCGTGCTCGCGCGCGTGATCGCGCAAGGCGCGCGCAATCGTGACGAGTCGCGCGGCGCGCATTACAAGCCTGCCTTCAAGGAGCGTGACGACGCCCAGTGGCTTCGCACGACGCTCGCGTTCCACGAGTCGGGCAAGAGCGAGGGGCACGACTCGGTTCGGTACGCGCGTGATTTCGATTACTCGCTTTGCGGTGTGCCGGTGCACGTGACCGACGCGGTCGACGTCAGCCTCGTGCGTCCGCGTCCGCGAAAGTACGAGCAGGCCGGCGCGGCGAGCGCGACGAGCGCGACCAAGCCCGAGGGGCCCGCGTCCGGTCGCGAGGTGGCTAGCGGCCGATCCAGCGCAAGTACGCGAACGAGCACGTAATCGGTGGTGGTACGGCGCGCGCATTGCGCCGCTCCATGCACTCGATCGTTAGCAAGCTAATGATTTTGTCGGCGGGCGCGATGGCGCTCGTTGGCGCCGCCTGCTCGTCCGCCCCGAACGCGCCCGCGTCCACCGAGACGACCGCGAAGTCGAGCGACGCGCTCACCTACGACGACGCCGTCACGCGCGCCGACGAGTGGGTCGCGGTGAAGCTCCACTACTGCCAAGCGCCGAACGGCGCACGCGACTACGACTCGGCGTGCTCGACGTACTGCAATCGGTACTCGAATCCGAAATGGGATCCGTACCGCTCGGATTGCTCCGGGCTCATCTCGTGGGCGTGGGGGCTTCCGGCGCCGGGTCGCGTGACCGGACAGTTCGCGCCGTTTCAGACCGACATCACGCACGCGATCGCGGGGACCGATCTTCGCGCGGGCGACGCGGTGAACAACAGCACGCACGTCATGCTGTTCAAATCGTGGGTGACGCACGGATCGCGCGCGGTGTTCATCGAAGAGCCGGGGTGCAGCTCCGCGACGCCGTACGCGCACGAGGTCACCTCCGACGTATCGATCAGCGGCGACTCGGTGCACGTGTCGTGGAACGGCGAGACGTTCACCGCGATCCGCTACGGCGCGCTCACGGCGCCGCCTCCCCCGAACACGCCGCCGCGTGGCGCGATGGACAAAGGCGCGTGCGACGCGCTCGTCGGTTGGGCCGAGGATCCCGACGCGCCGGCCGCGCCGCTCACCGTGCATCTCGATTTCGACGCGCCGGCCGGAACCGCAGGCTCGGGCGCGATCACGACGACCGCGAACGTTCACCGCACGGACCTCTGCACGTCGATCGGATCGTGCAATCACGGCTTCTCCGTCGACGTGCCGCTCGGCCTTCAGGACAACAAAGCGCACAAGGTCTATGCGTACGGCGTCGACGACTCGACGAGCACGGTGACGACGCTCTTGCCGGGCGCGCCGAAGACGTTCACGTGCGCGCCGCCGGCCGTGCCGTTCGCGCCGTCCGCCGGAGTGAAGCGTTGGGTCGCGACGCAGAAGGTGCTCGCGGCGTGGAAGATCGATCCGTTCCTCGACGTCGCGCGCGAGCCGAAGACGATCGTCGACGCGTATCCGAAGGGGCCGGATTTTCCGGTCGCGCCGACGGCGGTCGTCGCGGACGACGGATCGCCCGAAGTTTGGATCGTCGACGGCGCGGTGAAGCGTCACGTGATCGATCCGGCGTCGCTGACGGCGTGGGCGCTCACGGTTGCGAAGTGGCCGGCGGTGAAGGTGAAGGCGATCGCGCAGGGGGCGGATTGGCCGAAGGTGCGATTCTCGTTCATGGCCGACGGCGCGCCCGAGGTGTACGTGCTCGACTCGGCGCCGCCGAGCGCTGCGCCGGACGGCGGAGCACCGAATGGAAATGGAACCGGCGATACGCCGTCGGGCCTCGGCGCACCGGGCGGTCCGACGGCGGACGGCGCACCCGCGACCGCTGAGTCGGCCGGCTGCGCGCTCGCGCGAGGACGCACGGACGGATCGAGCGGCGCGCCGCTCGCGATCCTCGCCGGCGTCGCGATCGCGCTCGTGTTCGCACGGCGTCGCCGCTCCTGAGCTTGCAACCGCGCCGCCGGCCCCCTACATAGCGGGAGCCCATGGCCGACAAACGAGTTCGCCTGAAGGTCCTCCGTCAGGACGCACCCACCAAGCCCGAGACGCGGCGTTGGGAAGAGTTCGACGTGCCCTGGCTCCCGCGCATGAACGTCATCTCGGCGCTCATGGAGATCCAAAAGAAGCCCGTGACCTCCGACGGCAAGAAGGTCGCGCCGATCGTGTGGGAAGCGGTCTGCCTCGAAGAGGTGTGCGGCGCTTGCACGATGCTCGTCAACGGCAAGGTGCGGCAGTCGTGCACCGCGCTCATCGATCAGATCGCGCCCGAAGGTCAGGTCATCACGCTCGCGCCGATGACGAAGTTCCCGCTCGTGCGCGATCTCGTCGTCGATCGCTCGCGCATGTTCAACGATCTTGCGCGCGTGAAGGCGTGGGTCGATCTCGACGGCTCGCACGAGCTCGGCCCGGGTCCGCGCCAATCGCAGGAGAACCAAGAAGAGGCATACCCGCTGTCGCGTTGCATGACGTGCGGCTGTTGCCTCGAGGCGTGCCCGCAGATCAACGACTCGTCCAAGTTCATCGGGCCCGCGGCGATCAACCAAGTGCGCCTCTTCAATCTTCATCCGAGCGGCAAGATGCACTCGGGCGAACGGCTCGACGCGCTGATGGGCGAAGGCGGCGTGAACGATTGCGGCAAGGCGCAGAACTGCGTCGAGGTGTGTCCGAAGGAAATCCCGCTCGTCGATTCGATCGCGCAAGTGTCGCGGCAAGCGACCAAGCGAATGCTCTTCGGGTGGTTGCTGAAGTAGCCGATCGCCTCGGCGTGATATCGTCGTCGAGGTGAGGCGCGCGCTCCCTCTTCTGTCGCTCGGTGCCGTTGTTGCCGCCGCGATCACGTCGATGGTGTCGAGCGTCGCGCTCGCACAAGACGCACCCGCGACGCCGCCTGCGACCGACGCGCCTGCGACGTCGGCGACCGCGGCGGTGACGCCCGAGTCGTTTCTCGCCGAAGCGCCGCCCGAGGTGCCGCCGCCGCTGCCGCAAAAGCGGGGGCTCGTCCTCGAGTCGTCGCTCGGCGCGCTCGGCTTCGCGGGGCAGTTCCGGCACGTCGCGCCGATGGCGTTCTGGATGCACATGCAGCTCGGGTACGAGATCTTCAAATGGCTCATGCCGTTCGCCGAAGGGCAGCTCGCGTACACCGATACCTCGGTCGCGCAGGACGCAAGCAAGGCGCACTCGTTCCCGATCCTCGGCTTCGGAGGCGGCGCGCGCGTGACGGTTCACATCACCGAGCGCGTCGCGCTCTATGGCCAAGGCAGCATCGGCGCGATGAAGGCCGACGTCCCGAAGCAGGCGCTCTTCATCCTCGGGTTCCGCGACGCCGAGGCGTTCAATCCGTACTTCGGCGCGCGCATCGGCGTCGAGTGGTACCAAATCGATCGCCACCTCGCGCTCGGCTTCGGTGTCGGCTTCCGCGACGCGCAAGGCTTCGCGCGGCTCGCGTCGACGAGCGACACGCCGCTGATGTGGGACGCGGCGTTGTCGCTTCGCTACACGTTCTAACGCTTCACAGTCTTCGGGCAGGCGACGCCGACCGGCGGCGGTGGCGGGTTCCCGCCCATGGGGATGCAGACGCAGTCGTTCGCCTTCTTGCTGTTCGCGGAGAGCGTTCCCCACGTGCACGAGTCCCACGCGGGATCGTCCATCTCGGGAGGGCAGTCGACGTAGACGTTGTCGAACGGTCGCCCGCCGGTCGGGAGCGGCGGGATCGGCGGCTTCATCGGGACCTCGACGTAGCAGCGATCGTCCGGAGCGAGATAGGCGACGTGACCTTCGGGATCGCCCTTCGGGTTTTGCGGGACGAGCGCGGCGTAGTCGAGCGGAGTCGTGATCATCGCGCCGCTCTTCGAAGCCGCGGTGCGCTTTCGCTTTCGCGTGGCAGACGGCGGGGGCGAGGTCGAAGTCGAAGTCGAAGTCGAGGTCGCGCTCGAGGTCGAAATCGCAGTCGAGGTCGCGGTCGTCGTGCCATTCGACGGCGGCGGCTCGGCGCGGTTGCACGCGGCGATCGCTGCGAAAGTCACTACGTACGCGCGCCGCATGATTCATCGAGCGTACGCCATCAGGACGCCTCGCCGGGGAATCGAACACCTGTGGCCGAGCGTTTTAGATCCTTCGCCCACGAGGCGCGTATCAGCTCGAATCGGAGGGCTCCATGCGCATCATCATCGCCAGCCTCGTTGCCGTCGCCGCGCTCGTCGCCACGTATCCTGCGGACGCCTGCGGCGTGTCGCCGGTCGTCGAAAATCCTCAGCAAGATCCCACGACCCTACGCGTCCAAGCCGCGCGGCTCGATGCGACCGCCGCCGCGGAAGAGGCGCAAGCCAAGGCCGCCGACGCGCAGCACGACTCGCTCCTCATGCGCGCGCGCCAGCTCGACGCGCTCGCGATTCAACGCGGCGAGCCGGAGCGCACGCAGCTTGTCGCGCAGGCGATTCGGATGGACGAGCTCGCGGCGCAGGCCCACGCGCGCGCGACGCAGATGCGGATGCGCGGCGCGACGCTGCGGCGTCAGGCGCTCGTGCTCCGTCAGCGCGCGGCGCAGATCGCGGGCGGCGGCGGCGGATGGCGTAGGGTCCCGACGTCGGTCTGAGCGCCTTCACGGAGCCGCGCGCAGACGCGCGGAGACGCGACGTCTACGGATCGTGAACCCACGCTCCGAGGATCGACACGAAGCCCGGTTCGAGCGCGGCGCGCCCGGTGTTCACGCCGTGGATCGTCTCGACGACGCATCCGGTCTTCATTCCGGTGATGGCGATCGGTGCTCCTGGCGGAAGCTCGGCGATCGACGCGCGTCCGCTCGTCGTCGTCGACGTCGCGCCGCCGACCGGCGCCGGGATCTGATCCGTCGAGTAGTACGTGACGCTCGCCTCGGGATGACCGGGCACGGCGAATGAAATCCCGTCGAGCTTGTCGCAATCGCCGGTGCCGCCGTTCTTCATCGCGCCGATGAAGACGACGCTCTTGTCGGCGGCAAACCCGGGGATGAACGCCGTGAAGAGCGAAGGGAGCATCGAGATCGCGACGCCGCTCGTGTCCGCTTCGTACTTTTGTTCGGGGGTGAGCATGTCGGCGTATCCGGTCTTCTGGAGGCGTGCGTAGAACGGCACTGACTTCGAGATCTTGCCGTGGACGTTTCCGGTCGCGTCGCTGACCGTCGAGCGGCCCGCGCAAAGAGAGACCGTGAACTTCGCGCCTGCGAGCGGGGTCGTGCCGTTGGCCGAGAGCGCGCTGACGACGAGCCCCACTTGTACCCAGGGCGCTGCGCCGCACGTGTCGTCCATCGCGACGTCGGTCGTGGCGTCGCCGCTCGGATCGCCTGCGTCGTGCGTCGCGGCGTCGCCCGCGTCTTCCGTCGCCGCGCCGACGAGCGAGATGCGGCCGCCGTCGGAGCAGCTCGCGAGCGAAGCGAGAGCGCCGAGGCTCGCGAGCAGGAATGGCGCCAGAACGAACGTTCGCATCGTCCCGCACGTTAGCCTGGCACGCTTGCCATCGCGCGACCTTTCGTGCGATTCCCGCAGCATGTACCGTCTCTCGACCACGCTCGCAGGCGCCGCGATCACGCTCTCTCTCGGATCGATCGCGTGCGGCAACAAGCCGCCCATGACGACGACGCCTCCGACGCCGTCCGCCGACACGATGAGCGGCGCGTCGGCGCATCCCGAGCCGCAGCCGCAGCCGCAGAAGACCAGCGAAGAGGCGCACAAGTTCGTGATGCTCGCGACCGCGTGTTGGTTCGGTGGCCTCTGGGCGGACGCGGAGGGCGAGAAGGGCGACGTGAAGACGGCCGCGATGGAGTCGCGCTGCACCGACGTCGTGAAGAAGGTCTACGGCGCGGACGACAAGGCGAAGCTCGACGCGCTTCGCATCGTCGATGCCAAAGCGGTCAGCGACGTCGCCGCGGCGGTCGAGAAGATCGCCGCGGGCGACAGCGTCGATGGTCCGCGCAAAGACAGCCTGATCAAGCTCACGACGGCGATCGCCGACGCGCAGCGCGAGCACTCGAGCGCACGCCGCGCGGGTGACAAGGTCAGGCGCGACGAGGACGCGAAGGATCGCGGCGACAAGCTGACGAAGGACGAGCAAGAGGCGGTCCCCGCGATGCGCGCGCACGCGGCGATGGATGC
>JBBQXV010000023.1:0-55612 GCA_038209335.1 Polyangiales bacterium
CCGTGCTCGTCGAAGCGCGACGTGAAGCCGCTCGCCCAGAATTCGCGCGGCGTGAGCGCGTCCTTCGCGTCGTAGTACGCGATCTCGATCGGGTTGCCGGCGGCGTCGCGCGTGGTGGCGCGGCGCGCGTGCGATCGCATCGGTTCCCACGCGCTGATGCGCGCGGCGATCGGTTTGTCGTCGACATCGAGGTAGCGCTCGTCCACGAGATTCCCGACGTCGTCGAGCGTCAGCGTGCGCGCGGCGTAGCCGATGTCGCCGAGGACCGGCTTGCCTTCGAGATCGAGGAGCCGCTCGCTCACGATGTCGCCGAAGCGGTTGAATTGCCGTGTCACGCGCGCGACGCCGTCGCGTCCCGAGGCGCGCTCGCCGTCGGCGCCGATCACGTCTTGCGTCGGATGGAAGCCGAGCTCGTTCGCCGTCCAGACGTAACCGAACGACTTGTGATCGTCGGTCGTCGGCGCGCCGCGGATCGTCTGGAAGCGCTCGCGCGAGACCGATCCACGCGCGTCGAAGTCGTAGAGGATGACGGACGCCTTCGTGCCGCCGATCGGGAACGGGTAGCCGAACGCGTCGCGGCGTTCGACGCGTTTGAGATCTTCCGAGTAGAGGCGACGCACGACGATCTGCCCGCGCCGATCGCGGACGGTCGCCTCGCGCATGTGCGCCCCGTCCCAGTGAAAGTCCCAGACGACGTCGCGGTCGTCGTCGTTGCGGAGCTCGCCGGTGCGACCGACGCGTTCGACCTTGAGGACGCGCCCTTGCTGCGTTTGGAATCGATACGAGAACGCGCGACGCGCGCGCGCGGGCTCGTCGAGCGGCGCCACGCACTCCATGACGTGCCATCGACGGATGGTTCCGCCGCAGTGGCTCACCTTCACGCGCTGCGCGTCCCATCGCGCCGCCGCCGCGACGCCGAGCGCCAACAGCAGCACCACGGGAAGCGCCGCGAACGCGCGAGCGCGACGCTGTCGCACGCGACCGGCGTCGAGAAATTCGCGCGCGACGTCACCGAGCGGCTCCGGCGATCGCGTCGCGAGCGCGTTCGCCGCGCGCAGACGTCTCCCCGCGAGGAGGCGATCCGCAGGGCGTTTCTCGTCGTTCCATGCGAAGGCTTCGCGCTCGACCTCCTCCGCTGCGAGGCGATCTTCGCGCGCCTCTTCGACCCACGTGCGCAACACTCCCCATCGCGAGAGCAGCGCCTCGTGCGCGAGCGTGAGCCCGTCGGCTTCGTGGACGACGAGGCGCGCTTCTTCGAGCGCTTCGATCACGCGCAGCGTCGCGTCGCCGGGGACACGCGATTGGAGATCCGCGAGCGTTCGCGTAGCGCGGCTCCCCATCGCGGTCGTGAGCGCGACGAGCACCGAGCGCGCGACGTCGGCCGCGTCGGGCGCGAGATCGCCGACCTTCCGCAGCGTCGCGTCGGCGTGCATCTCGAGCGCACCCGCGATCCCGCCGATCGCATCGAGCGCGGCGCGCGGGATCGTCTTCGCTTCGCGATCGCGCCGCGACCACAGCTCCGTCAGGGCGAACTGCACGAGCGGCATCGCCGACGCCGTCCCCTCGAGCTGCGCGAGGAGCGACGCGCGGAGCTCGTCGTCCTCGAGGCGATAGCCGTAGACCTCGAGCGCGCTGTCGACGACCCCTTCCCACGCTGCGTCGGTGAACGGCGAGACGAAGAGCGAGCCGCGCGTCATCACGCGCCCGAGATCACCGAGCGCGAGGAGCTCGTCCAAGAGATCGCGGCGCGCGGTCACGACGCAGCGCACGCCCGGAATGAGCTGACCGCCCGCGCGCGCGAGGAACGCGACGGCGTATGCGCGACCTTCGTCGGAGGCGAGCGTGACGAGCTCTTCGAGCTGATCGACGAGGAGGACGGTGCCGCGCCCTTCGCGTTGCGTGCGCTCGGCGAGCGCGGCGACGAGATGATCGGGCGATCGCTCGTCGGCGTCGGGGACGAGCGGACGGAGCGCGGCGCACAGCGACGCGCGCGGATCGGCGCCCGGAACGAGGCTCACCGCGTCCCATCGTCGCGGCCATCCGCCGAGCTCGCCGTCGACGATCGCCGGAACGATGCCGGCGCGCGCGAGGCTGCTCTTGCCGCTCCCCGACGGACCGATGAGCGCGACGAGGCCGTGCGCGCGGACCATCTCGAGCCCGCCCGCGGTCTCGACACCGCGACCGAAGTAGACGTCGCGATCGCCTTCTTCGAAGCGAGCGAGTCCGCGGAAAGGTCCTTTTTCCTCGGGTGGAATGGGACGCGCGCGGCCCGCGACCTCGCGACGCAATCGTTCGAGCTCCCACGCGACCGCCTCGGCGGAGCGCGGCCTTTGCGCGGGATCCGGATCGAGGAGCGCATCGACGACGCGCGCGAGCCCGGGCGGGACATCGGGCTCGACGTCGGCGAGACCCGGCGCACGCGCACGACCATCGAGGACGTCCGGGCTCAGCCCCTGCTCGCCCGCGCGACGCGCCGCCATCAGCGACGGCAACGCCCCCGACACGCACTCGAAGAGCATCGCGCCGAGCGAATAGAGATCGCTCGCCGACGTCGCCATCGCCGCGCCCGACAAGCACGCGGGATCGATGTAGCCGATCGTCCCCGTCGATCCGGCTTCGGAGTCCGAAGATCGCGCGGTCGGTGACGACTCGATCATCAGGTCGTCCATGAGCACCGTCGACGCCGCAGGCTCCGCCGCTTTCTTCTTCGCGTCGCGCGGCGCGGCCACGCCGAAGTCGATGAGCTTGTAGATCCCCGCCGCCTCGACGACGTTCGCGGGCTTGACGTCGCGATGAATGAGCCCGACGGCGTGCACCGCCGCGAGCGCCGACGCGACCGCGCGCCCGACGTCGATCGCCTCGGCGGGAGAGAGCTTCGTCTTCTCGTCGAGACGCGCGTCGAGCGGCGTGCCTTGGACGAACTCCATCGCGAGCCCGAGCACGTCGCCCGACGCGTCGGTGGCGATCGCGAAGAAGCGCACGACGTTCGGGTGCTCGACCTGGCAGAGCGCGCGCGCCTCGGCGACGATCGCGTCGCGCTTGTGCCGAGCCGCGATCGTGCCCCCCATCGTCCCCATTCCGGGGCGCGTGTTCCCTTCGTCGAGCGCGAACAGCTTGATCGCGACGGTGCGAAGCTCGGTCTCGCCGTAGACCTCGCGGGCGAGCCACACCGGCGCGAACCCACCGCGACCGAGCGGGCGCGCGAGATGGTAGACGCCGAGGACGCGCTCGTTCTCCGGAAGCGCAAGCAACCGTGCAACCGCGGGCGCGATGCGACCGTGCATCGTGAGCGAGCAGACACGAAAGCCGGCGGGGGGACAAGCGGCGGATCGCGATCGCGATCGCTGCCCGTCGCCCTACGGCTTTGCGACCTTCCAGACCGAGCCATCGCGCCCGGTGCTCTGCCCGTTGTTCGTCCAGTACACCGCGTCCGCGTCGAGCTTGATCCGAAGCGGGTAGTGCTGCGCCGACGCGAGGATCGTCGGCGTCGCGCATCCCGTGATAGGGCACGTCAGCACGAAGCCGTTGTTCTGATCCGGATCGCCGGTGGCGACCCAGTAGACGTTCGCGTCGTCGACCGCGATGCCCGCTGGGTTGTGTTGGCTCGACGCGAACGGCGACGCAGTGCCGCCGTCGACGAACGTCGGCGCGGTGATTCGCCAGACGATGCCGTCGGTGAAGCTGCCGCCGGTGAAGAAGATGCCGCCGGTGCCGACCGCGATGCTGGACGAGCTCGTGACGTTGTTGTTCGAGAGCGTCGTCGCCGCGCCCCCATCGAGCGGCACGCGGTGGGTCATGCCGCTCGTGTTGTCGGTGGCGTAGATGTAGCTGACGTCGCCGGCGAGCTGGTACGGGTTCGCGCCCGCCGACGCCGGGAAGATCGCGAGCGGATGGCCGCCGTCGGTGATGTCGGCGCGCGTGATGTCGCCGCTGCCGTTGGCCGCCCAGAAGATCGTCGATCCGTTGAGCCACAGGCCGCTCGGATTGTTGGCCGTCGCGATGAGCGTCGACGTGTTGCCCCCGCACCCGGTGAGCGCGCACCGGCGGACTTCTCCGGTCGACCCGCTGCGGTTCGTCCAGTAGACCGACGTCGCATCGACCGCGATCGCGAACGGAACGAACGCGTCGGGCTGGTCCGCGATCTTGATCGCGCCCGTGCCGTCGAACTTGCTCACCCTGTAGATGTTGTTGTCGTAGGTGTTGGTGAAGTAGACCGACGTGCCGTCGACGGCGAGGTCCCGCGTGTCGAGATATCCGGTCGCGAGCGCGAACGCCTGGCATACGCCCGCCATGCACATGCCCTTGAAGCAGTTGTGACCGCATCGTCCGCAGTTGAGCGGGTCGGTCATCGTGTTCGTGCACGTCGCGGTGTCGAGCTGCGTGTCGGCGGTCGGTCCGTCGGTCGTCGGACCGTCGGTGTTCATCGGCGAGTCGGTCGTCGCGACGTCGCCTTGGCTCGCATCGCCGAGGCCGCCATCGCCGGTGTCGAGCGTGACGCTCTCGAAGCCGAGAATCGTGCCGCACGCGGCGAGCGCAGTGGAGCTGGTGACGAACGCGATCAACGTCGCGGTTCGCGTGAAGCGTGCGAGCCGTAGACGGCGGATCACCACGCACCTCCGACGCTCATCGCCGCGCCGCCGACGGTCGGTACGACGCGGAGACCGACGGCGGGTGTCGCCTTCGCGGATGGCGCCGTGAAGTAGACGATGAGACCGCCCGCGAGCGCCGCGGCGCCGACGCCCATCGCGATCGTCGAGAGCGTCGCTTGGTTGTGCGCCTTGTCGACGCCCGACACGCCATC
Organism: Polyangiales bacterium; assembly: GCA_038209335.1. GTDB lineage: Bacteria > Myxococcota_A > Polyangia > Polyangiales > Polyangiaceae > JBBQXV01. The sequence continues at coordinate 4,802 of JBBQXV010000023.1, forward strand.
CGCGGTGCAGCGATTGTCGGCGGTGCAGTGCGTGCGCGCATCGTCGTAGCTCGATTTCGCGAGGAGACCGAACACGCCGCCGACTCCGAGGCCGACCGCGCCGATCCCCGCGACGACGAGCCCGACCGTCCGCTGCGTCGATCCTTCGTTGCCTCCGCTGCTCGTGTCGACGATGACGATGTTGCGATCGCGATCGCCACCGGGCGGCGGCGCCATGATCGCACTGCCGTGCCCTTCGCCTTGCTCGACCTGCAGCGCGGGAATCGTCACCTCGGCGCGCGCGGCGTTCGGTGCGACTGCGACCGTCGTCGACCACTGCTGCTTCTTCGGCGCCGTCGCGACGACCGGATGCGCGCCGGGATCCACCGGGATCGGCGAGCCCCACGCCGCGCGATCCACCTTCACGCCGTCGCGCTCGATCTCGAGCCCGGGGACGTCGCTCGCTTTTGGGACGATGATCGTCAAGCGCGACAACGTCGGCTCGAGCGCCGCGGCGCGCGACTTCGCGCGATCGGCCCAGTCCGGATGACCGCCGGTGCGCGCGAGCGCGACCGCCTCGATGTACGTCGCCCACGCGCTAGCGGACTGTCCGTTCTTCTCGTAGCAATCGGCGAGCTGCAGCGCGGTGCCGGCGCCTGGATCGAGTTTCTGGCTCGACGCGAGCTTCGGGCACGCCTCGGCGAACTTGCCGGCGTCCTTCAGCTTGAGCCCTTCGTCGAAGAGCGCCTGCGCGGCCGCTGCGTTCCCTTGCGCGCGCGCCGCGGGCGCCGTGCTCGCGACCGCGCACGCGAAGAGCAACGCCGTCGCGAATCGATTCGTTCGTGTCATCGCCATCTCTTTCGCACTACTTGCGCTCGCGGGGAAGGTCTCCCCCGCCCGAGGTGGTCGCAGGCGGCGCGACCGTCGCCGTGGCGGTCGCGGTCGTCGTCGCCGTCGTCGTCGCCGTCGCTTTGCTCGTCGGGAGCGGCATCGGATGCTGCGCGACGTGCGGCTGTGCGTCGCGCGCGCCGGCGTCGACGATCGGCGTCGCCGCGATCGGCTCGACGATCGACGATGCGCTCGCGGAGGGTTGCGCCGCCGCGCTGTTCGTCACTGTCGTCGAGGCCGCGGTCGCCGGAGCACGCAAACGCAAGAACGCCACCGTGCCGAAGATCGCGAGCGCCGCCGCCACGAACGCGATGACGCCGACGAACGCGCGCGAGACTCCCGGCTTGCGTCCGAGCTGCGTCTCGCCCCACGTCACCGACGTCCCGCCCGACACCATCACGCGCGCCGACGATCCGGTGCGCGCGCGCGGACTGACCATCGGCGGTCCCGGCGGCATGTCGCTCGACCAGCGCACCGTCGACGCGACGCTCGGCCCCGTGACGAACTGCGCGAGCACGTTCGCGAGCTCGGCGACGCTCTGGAAACGCATCGTCGGATCCTTCATCAAGCAGCGCGCGATCACGTGACGCAGCTCGGGCGGGCAATCGGGGCGCAGTTCCTCGAGCGGCGTCGGCGCCTTCTCGAGCACCATCGCGCAGAGCGCCGGCACGGTGTCCGCGAGGAACGGAACGCGACCCGAGATGAGCTCGTAGAGAATGACGCCGAGCGCCCAGATGTCGGTGCGCTCGTCGACGTCGCGCGACGATCGAATCTGCTCGGGCGCCATGTAGTTCGGCGAGCCCATCACGTCGCTCGTCTTCGTGAGCGAGTGATCGCCGCCGATCGTCGTGACCTTGGAGATCCCGAAGTCGAGCACCTTGATGCACGGCGCGCCGCTGAGCTTGCGCGTGAGAAAAAGATTCCGCGGCTTCAAGTCGCGATGAACGATCCCGAGCGAGTGCGCCTCGGCGATCGCGTCGCACGCCTGCATCACGTACTCGACCGCGTCGCTGACGGCGAGCGCGCCTTTGTCTTGAGCGAGCGTCCCGAGATCGCACCCGTCCAAGTATTCCATCACCATGTACGGCGCACCGTCGGCGAGCGAGCCGACGTCGAGCACGCGCGCCGCGTGATCACTCTTGAGCCGCACCGCCGCGCGCGCCTCGCGTCCGAACCGCTCGAGCGCCTGCGGATGCACCATCGCCTCGGGCAAGAGAAACTTCACCGCGACCCGCTGCCCCAGATGCACGTGCGTCGCCGAGACGACGACGCCCATTCCGCCGATGCCGAGCACTCCGTCCACGCGGTATTTGTCCGCGAGGATGTCGCCTTCTTTGACAGGCGACCGATTGGAAGCAGCGCTGTTCGGGAGCGAATTCATGAATGCGACGGGGCCATGCCTTTGGACGGCGAAACCTTAGCAGCTCGTCAAATTATGGCAGCTACGCCCCCGTTTGGGGGACGCAGCGACCATCGTGACGCGGAGCAGATGCGCGCGGCGTGCCGGCGGCCTACCCAAGGCGCGTCTATTTGAAAAACGGGCAGCTCGAGTCGGCGAGGCAGGCGTGCGTCCCGGGGTGCGTGACGTAGTAGATGTCTTGCCCGCTCGACGCGAAGTAATGCGCGACGAGGTTGTCCATGTACGTGACGCTGTCGAACGATTGGCACGGCTCGCCCGTCGCCCAATCGTGCTGACCGAGCGGCTTGATGTACGCGACCACCGTCCCGACGAGTGGCGCGCCACCCGGCCACGCCATGTCCGTCCCCATCGGCTTCCCTTGCAGACGCGGCGCCCATCCCTTCGACAGCGACGCCGCGTCGTTCGCGCGCACCGTGGCCAAGCGCGCGAGACGGAGCGGCGTCGCCGGATGATTCTGTCCGTAGTCTTGCTGCGACTCGCCGAGCCAGTCGGCGTCGTAGAGCGTCTCCTCGCACGTCGACGCGCTGCTCGTCGGCTTCGCGCCGCACTCGGTCGACGCCTTCCAGTTCACGCCGCACGCGTTCCCGGGCGTCCGCGCGAGCCGCGACAATCCCTCCGTCACGTGCGCATCGATCATCACCTGGTTCGGCGTTCGACCGTTGAGCGCTTGGTACAAATCGGGCGGCGTCGCGTAGTCCGCGTACTCCGGCATCGTCGTCGCCGCGCTCGGCGGCAAGAACGGGAGCGCCCCCGCCGCGCGCGCGAACGCGTTCCCCGCCGACACGAGCACCTGATCGTCACCCGCCGTGTGCACGTCGAAGATCGGACGCGGCGGCGTGGGCGCGCCGTCGATCCCGCGCAGCGTCTTGAGCATGAAGTACGGCGCGTAGTTGATCGGATCCGCCGAATCGAGCGCCGCTTGCGACAAGTTCATCAGCTTGCGGAACTCCGGCGTCTGCCGAGACAAACCGATCCCCTCTTGCGGCGCGACGAGCGCCGATCCGATCGGATAGAAGTGCTCGCGGAATTGCTGGCATCCGGCGGCCGCGTCGCACGTGAGCCCCTCGGTCGCGACCGGCGTGAACGCGACCGCGGCCTGCTCCCACGTATCGACGCGACGCCCGACCGGCGCGCCCGGCAAGACCTCGCATCCTTTGTACGAGACGACTTGATCGGGCGACGTGAAGATCTGAATCGCGACGCCGTCGCCGACGCTCGTGGGGAGCGGAACGCGGAACGCGCCGTCGATCGACGTGCGCGCGCACCGTCGCTCGCGCGACGTCGTGTTCTCGACGACGACGGTCATCGCGACGTCGAGCTCGTTGGCCTCGAGGCACGCGATCTCGACCTCGCGCGTGTCGAAGAGATCGTTGACGAGCCAGCGCACCGATCGCTGCGTGCCAGTGCAATGCGACGACGCCTTGTCGACGCGCGACGCGGGGACGCCGAGCACGAGCGGCCCGAGCGCCTGCTCGAGCACCGGCACCGGGGTCACCTTCCCGCGAAGGTTCACGTCGACGAAGCCGCCCGCGCCCGACACCGGCGCCGTCGCGGTGATGTACGGATCGATCCCGCCGTGCACCTGCGCGAGGATTCCGCCGAGCGATCCGCCCGATGAGAAATAACGATTGCTCGGTCCGCCGACGTCGACGACGCCGTCGCCGTTGAAGTCGCCGGCGAGGTTTGGTTTCCCGTCGCCGTCGTAGTCTTGATCGGCGAGCAGAGCGCCGTCGAACGCGCGGAAGATGCGTGTAAGTTGCACCCCTTCGAGCGCGCCTTGCCGAACGCCGTCGCGCGTATGGAGCACGTGCGCCGACCAGATGAGCCCGCCGTCGTCGGGGATGCCGTCGCCGTTCAGATCGATCGCGCGCCCCGATCCGATCGCCTCGCTGAACGGCGCGAGGCACGCGCCCGCCATCAACGCTTGCAGCAAGAATTTCTCGCCCTGCGCGAGCACGAGCCCGTGGCCCGGCGCGTCCGTCGACACGAGCGCGACGCCGCTCCGCGCGTAGTTCCCCGCGTGGATGAACATCTCGGTGTCGTGCACCGTCGTGCCGTGCTCCCAGTACGCGACCGGGAACGGCGGCTTTCGATCGCCGCGCGACTTCGGCACGCTGAGCCAGAAGTGCACCTTGTCGCGGTAGACGCTCGCTTCGCCGGTCATGAAGTTCGCGTGAAAGTGCTGATCCGGATCGTTCGACTTCGGATCGCCCTGCAGGTTTGGCACTTCGAACGTCCCGACAACGAAGTAGTCGACGTGCTCGAGCAGCGTGTCCTTCAGCTGCTTCAACGACGTCGGGCTCAGCGTGAAGACCTTCTCGAAAAACGGTCCGATCGCGTCCTTCGCGTCGACCCAGTGCGCGGCGAACGGCGTCTTCGACGTGCTCGCGCACTCGGGCTTCGCTTGCCAACCGGCGGGCTCGTCGGCGTCGGCGAGCGAGAGCCCCGCCGCGGGATGAAGCGTGAGCTTCGCCGGATACTCCGCCGCAAACCGCGCGAACGGTCCCTTCCCGTAGAGCCCGTCGCGGAGCAAGAGAAGATCTTCGACGATCGGCTGCGTCGTGAACGTCCACGCGAACGCGACGTGATCGAGCCCCGAGCCCGCGAGATCGCCGTAGTAGTTCGCGCGCGTCTTGTCGGAGAGGATGCTCTGCAACTTGGCGACGCCCGTGCGCTGCATCGCGTGATGCACGTACGGGAACGGCGAGCGCACCGGCTGCCCCGCGGATCCGCGCAGGCGATCCGTGAGGACGATCGCGTACTCCGTCATCTGCTCCATCGGAACCATCGGCCGCAAGACGAGCGTGTCGGTCTCGCGCTCGTACCACGTCATCAAGTTGTCGACGCCGCGCCACTTGCCCATCGGCCCGAACGTGTTCGGGTGATCGAGGACGCCGTCGAAGTCGGTGTCGAGCGAAGGGCGATAGTCGGCTTGCGTGAGCCCCGCGCCCTCTTCGGCGCTCTCGAACAGGATGTTCTGCTCCGCGCCGCGCGTGTCGTTCGCGTAGTACTGCCCTTGATCGACGACGGTGAGCGGAAAGCTGCCGCTGTCGAGATCGAGGAGAACGGGAACGCCGGTCGTGAGGTTGACGACGTACACGGCGTCGTCGGTCGTGTCCCACGTCGAGCCACCCATCCGGCGATGAAGCTCGTCGAGGTCGATCGCAGGCTGCCCCGCGTCGGCCTTCGCCTCGCGCGAGAAGCTGACCGCGAGCGGCGCGAACGTCCCCCACCCTTCGAGCTCGTCGAACCCTGCGCGCGCCGTGCGCTCCATGTGCGTCGGCGACATGAGGCTCGCGTTGATGCGACGCCCCGTGCGGCTCGTCGAGTCGGCGACCGTCGCGATGTCGTTCGGGAACGGAATCTCGGGGAGCGGTCGGCGCTGGAGATCGAAGACGACGAGCGGGCCGGTGCCGGGCGGCGTGGCGCGGAGGCCGCGCGGGGCGGTGTCGACGGAGCAAGCGAACGCCGGCGCGCACGCCAGAGCGAAGAGGAAGAGCGTGCGGGGGACGTACATGGGGCGATGAGAAATTGAACAGGAAGACGAGGAGACGGGAAGCGGAATCCCGCAAATCGCCGGTGACTGCGAGGCTCAAGGCGCCTGCGTGGGCTCGCGCGTCGCCAGGTCGAGCACCCAGTAGTCCGACTCTTGGAAGAGAATCTTCCGCGTCTTGGCGAGCTTGCCGAGCGCGTCGAAGGCGTCGAGGTAGTACCGCGCGTGCGTCTTGTATTGAAGGCCGCGACCCGTCTTCTTGTCCGGCTCGTCGCGCCGCGAGGTCCAGTACGTCACCTTGTACTCCGGCGATTTCTCGCTGATTACGAACGAGATGTAGCGCACGCCGATCGAGAGAAAATATTTTGCGTACGCTTCCGGCCCCTGAAAGTACGGCAACCCCGGGCGCGGGCTCATCGCGCCGGGCTGGTCGTAGTTCCAAATCTGGTTTCGCTTTCCGTCGAAGCGAAACGTCTCGTCGGCCATGATGAGGAGGCGCTCGCCCGCCGGAACGGTCTCTTGCATGCGGTGGTAGAAATCGTCGGCCTTGAGCCACGTCATGTCGTTCGCGCGGAGCTTGTCGAGTCGCTCCTTCTCCATCGTCGTGATGGAGACGTTCAGCACCTCGACGACCTTGTCGCGCGTGTCGAAGACTTGAATCACGCCGCACGCAGCCACCATCGCGAACGCCAGCGTGATCCCGCGCCGACGCGACGTCTCTTCGCCCGCCTTCAACGTGGCGGCGAGCGCGAACGCGACGGCGAAGGCGAAGTAGTAGCGCGCGAGGCTGTCGATCAGATCGAACGCTTGGAAGAAATGGACGAGCGTCGCGAAGCCGAAGAGCGTCGCGAAAAGGAGCGCGTGGAGCGCGCGCGTGCGACCGCGATGCGCGACGACGATCGCGGCGAGCACGTAGAGCGGGAACGCGCGGATCGGCCAGCAGAAGAAAAAGTTCTGGATCATCCAGCGCAGCTCTTCGGACTTTCCGACCTTGCCGAGGATTCCGAACTCGGGGTTCGTCGTCCCCTTCATGACCGGATAGAAGAACGTGCGCGCGGTCTGGAACGAGACGATCGCCCACGGGAGCAAGAAGAGAATGGTCGCGAGCGCGACCGCGACGGTCTCGACGATCCATCGGCGGCGTGTGCCACGCTCCGCGACGACGGTCGACGCGTAATGAAACGCGACGAACGCGGCGCACGGCAGCATGTAGTTCTGACGGAGCGTGCAGAGCGCGGCGGCGAGCATTCCAACCGCGAGGGCGTTCGCGATCGGGCGTCCGCGCGGGAGCATCTCGCTGTCGAGAACGCGGAAGAGCGCGAAGAAGAAGAGGACGCCCGAGAGCTCGCTCTGGATGTTGTGCGGGCGATGCGGCAACGTCACGAGCATGACGAGCGCGAGCAGCACCGCGGCGCGCGTCATCCGGCGTCGCCCTTCGTAACCGACGACGAGCCCGCCGAGGACGAGCATGCAGATGCCGTCGTCGACGACGTGAAGGCGCGTTGCGCCGCCGACCGCGAGCACCATCGCGTGGAGCAAGCTCTGACCGCCGAGGCTGCCGATGCGGTGGTACGAGAACGGCTCGACGAGCGTGCCCGAGTCGAGGATTTGGCGCGCAAATCCCCGGTACGCCATGTTGTCGTCCCAAGGATTGAAGTCGATGTTCGAGAGCGCGCCGCCGAAGCGCACGAGGAAGAGCGCGAAGACGACGAAGAGCGCCGCGGCGACGCTCCACAGTCCGACCTTGCGTCGCACGAGCGCGGCCCAGCGCCGAGGCCTCCATGCCTTCGCCGGCGCGCGCAGAGCTTCGAAACACAAAGCGGCGATGCCTGCGAGGGTCCACGCGACGACGAATGGCGCGCTCACCTTTCGCATCGTCATGAGCACGCCGCCGACGGCGATCGACAACGCGATCCCGAACGCCGCGTCGAGCCCCCAACCGAACCGACGACCGGGGAACAGACGCGCGCCGAGGAAGCGCCCCCAGCCGACGTACGACACGACGAGCAATGCCGACCAAATCGCGCTCGCGTAGAACTCGCCGCGCGACGCACGCACCGACGGAATGCGGAAATACGCGTACGTCGCGACGATGGCCGGAAGCGCGCGCGCGAGGCGAATCGCAGGTGTCCCGAAGCGGCCGAGGCGGAGGCGCCCGACGAATGATCGGGCCTGGCCGAGCCGCTCGACGAAAGACATTGGCTCGCATCTATCGTCAGGCACAGCCGCGCGCAAGCGGTTCGCCACGCGAGGACCGTGGACCGACGCGCCCGGTCCATGGTAGCGAGGCCAGCCGAAGTCACTTACGAGAGACGCCCCCCTTGAAATCGACACTCGCCATCCTTGCTCTCAACGAGATCGAATCGATCCCGTCGGTCCTTCCGCACATCGATCGAACGTGGGTCGACGAGATCATCGTCGTCGACGGCGGGTCGACCGACGGAACGATCGAGTGGTGCGAAGCGCACGGCTTCCGCGTGATGCGCCAGAAGCGCCGCGGCTACGGTGCCGGCATGCGCGAGCTCATCGCGATCGCCGAGGGCGAGATCATCATCGAGTTCATGGCCGACGGAAACTGCAAGGTCGACACGATCCCGCTCCTCGTCAAAAAGCTGAACGAGGGATACGACCTGGTCATCGGCTCGCGCTACATGCCGGGCGCGCAGAGCTTCGACGACACGAAGGTGACGCGGCTGGGCAACTGGGGCTTCACGCGGATGATCAACGTGCTCTTCGGGGCTCGCTACGAAGACGCGATGATGGGCTATCGCGCGTACCGCAAGAGCAAGTTCCTCGAGATGCAGATGGACGAAGACGGGCTGACGTTCCCGACGCAGGGATCGATTCAGTTCGCGCGTTACGGCTACCGCGTGACGGAGATTCCGTCGGACGAGCCGAAGCGGATCGGCGGCGTGCGCAAGGCGAAGAACTTCAGCACCGGGATCGAGCTGTTGCAGATGATCGCGAAGGAGACGTACCGCGCGCACATTGCGCCGCGGCTGAACGGGAAGCGCTAGGGCACACCGCCCCGAACGACGACGTCTCGTCGCGCGACTCGCGCCAGAAAACGCGCGGCACGGATCGTGGAACGACGTCGAAGCATGCGACGCTTCGCCCTTCCCTTCGTCTTTCTCGGCGCCATCGCCGTCGCGGCATGCGCGCCCGCTCCGCTCTACCCTGCGCCCGCGTCGATGGGCGCGGCTCGCGGTAACCATGCCTGCGGCGCGCAGGTCGTCCGCGAAGCGCTGCCTGTCGAAGAGAGGGACGAGCGCATCTTGTTCTCCGCCGGTGGCGTCACGTTGGGCGAGCTCGTCGTCGATGCGGACGCGCAGACGAGCTTGTACGGCGAGCGACAGGCCGCCGCGAGCCGCACGTTGCGCGTCGCGTGCTCCCGTCGGATCTCACGCCGGTCTCGGTGCGCTGATCGGAGCGCTCACGGCGCACCACAGAAGAGCGGTGCGATCGCGCGATAGAGCTCTTCGAACGTGGTCCCCCCGAAGAGGCAACGCGACGTCGCGCTCCCTGCGTCGCCTGCACCGCCGCCGTCGCCGGCGTCCGCGCCGAGCGCGAAGACGCATTGACCCGCCTTCGTGTACGCATTGCACGCGCCGAGGTTCGCGGCGCCGCGGCAGCCGGTGTACTGATCGAACGCGACGCTGTCGTCGCCGCGACAGACGCCGTCGCATGCGGCGTGCTCGCACTGCACGCCGGCCTGGTACTGCTTCGCGCAGTCGATGGCCGAAGGATCGACGAGCGCGACGCAACCGGCAAAATCGATCTCGAGCGCCGTGCCGGCCGCCAACGGATAGACGACGAGCGGGCCGAGCGTGGCGTCGCTCGGCTTGGACACGAGGCACGCTGCGCAGGCGTGATCCGCCGCGCCCCCGTCTTTGCCGAACGTCGCGCAGCTCGCCTGCGTCGCGGAGCTCGCGAGGCACATCGTGTAGAACGCATCCATCTGCGCGGCCGTGCACTTGGCTTGATGCGCGCCGCTCGGAGGATGAAAGCTCGGCGTGAAGGCCGTTACGTCGCCTGGCGTGCACGGCGCCGACGCTTCGCCCGCGTCGCTCGCCGCGCTCGCGTCGCCGGTCGCCTCGACCGATGCATCGGCGGGCGAACCGTTCGTGCTCGTACTACACGCTTGCGCGACGAGCGACAGCACGAGGGCGGCGATGCGACGCACACCGATAGTGTAGTGGCTTTTGGGTACGACGAGGCTTGCTCTGCGTCAGCGGCGATCGAGCACCTCTCGAAGCTTTCGCAGCAGGACGTCGGGCGCGAACGGCTTGTTCAAGAATGCGACAGAAGAATCGCCGGCGCCGTGACGCACGACCGCGTCGTCGGTGTAACCGGAGACGAAGAGCACGCGCATCTGCGGCCGCAGCGGCGCGGCGCGCTCGGCGAGTCGCGGACCGCTCATCTCCGGCATGACGACGTCCGTCACGAGCGCGTCGATTTTCGCCGGGTGCTCCCTGCAGAGACGCAGCGCGTCCTCGCCGTCGCGCGCGACGAGCACGTCGAAGCCCGCGCCCGCGAGCACGGTCCGCACCGCCTCCCGCACGAGCGGCTCGTCCTCGACGAGGAGGACGGTCTCCGATCCACCGATCGCAAACGAGCCCGAATTCGAAGGCCGCGGCGTCGTCTCCGCGTTCGCGCGCGGCACGTAGACTCGAAACGTCGTCCCGCGCCCGAGCTCCGTCGACACGTCCACGTCGCCGCCCGTCTGCCGAACGATCCCGTACACCGTCGAGAGGCCGAGACCGGTACCGTGCCCGCGCCCCTTCGTCGTGAAGAACGGCTCGAAGATCCGCGACGCCGTGTCGGCGTCCATCCCGACGCCGGTGTCGGTCACCGTGAGGAGCTCGTACGCGCCCGCCGGCAACGATCCGGTGTTCGGCATTCCCGCCGTCACGTCGACGTCGGACGTCCCGATCGTGACCTGGCCTCCGCGGGGCATCGCGTCGCGCGCGTTGACGACGAGGTTCACGATCACTTGCTCCATCTGCCCGGGATCTGCGAGCACGGCGCCGAGGCCCTGCTGCAACGACGTCCGCAGGTCGACGTCTTCGCCGATGAGGCGCCGCAGCATGAGCTCCATCTCGCACACGACGACGTTCAGATCGATGACGCGCGGCTGCAGCACTTGCTGCCGACTGAACGCGAGGAGCTGGCGTGTCAGCGTGGCCGCGCGGTTCGCGGCGTGGGCGATCTCGGCCAGCGGCGAGCGGGTGCGATCGTCGAGGGTCGTGCGTCGAATGAGCAGCGTCGACTGCGTGAGGATCACCGTGAGCATGTTGTTGAAGTCGTGCGCGACGCCGCCGGCGAGCCGACCGATCGCTTCCATCTTCTGCGACTGACGGAGCTGCTCCTCGCTGCGACGGAGCTCGGCGTTCGCGCGGAGCAAGTCCGCCGTGCGTTCCTCGACGCGCGCTTCGAGCTCGTCGTGCGCGCTTTGCAGCGCCTCCTCCGCGGCCTTGCGCGCCGTGATGTCGAGCGAGATGCCGACCAGATACCTCGGGTTGCCGCTCTCGTCGCGGATCGAGATCTTCTTCGTGTGCAGCGTCCGCTCGCCGTGCTCCGTGCGAATCGGCTCCTCCGGGATGTCGATGACCTTCTCGGACGCGAGCGTCTCGCGATCGCGCTTTTGGAAGAAGTCGGCCTGCTCCCTCGGGAAGATGTCGTAGTCGTTTTTTCCGAGCAGCTTCGAGCGCGGCCACCCGAGCAGCTCCTCGCCGGCGCGGTTGAAGAGCTCGAAGCGCAGATGCTCGGCGTCCTTGACGAAGACCATCGCCGGGATGTTCTCGACGATCGAGTCGAGGAATGCCTTGGTTCGATCGAGCTCCTGCTCCGCTGCGCGGCGCGCGCGCACGTCGCGGAAGACCACGACAGCGCCGCCATCAGGTAGCGGGCGCGACGACATCTCGAGACGCAAGCGCGCGTCGTCCCGCCCGCGCGCGGCGATCACGACGATCTCGACACGGTCCGTCGACTCGCCGCGCATCGCCCGCACGAGTGGAAGCTCGTCGGGCGGAAACGGCGTGACGCCGTCCACGCGAAAGGCGTCGCGACCGCGTTGGAGCGCGTCGCCCAGTGCGCTCGCTCCGAGCAATCGCTCCGCGGCGCCGCTCGCGAAGACGAGCGCACCGCCGCTGTCCACCATGGCCACGCCGTCGTCGACGCAGTCGAGCACTGCACGCAAAGCCGCCGTCATCATGCTCACCCCCCCGGGTAGCTTGACTCGAACGTAGCTCGGTTCGGCGCGACGTGGCGATTAGATGTCGGGATCGTCGATGTCGAAGTGGATCGGCCGCCGCACCGAACAGAACCTCTCGACGCGTTCGCGATCCTCGTCGAAGAGCAGCTCGAACGCGACGCCGAGCCCCGGCGCGTAGCCCGTGCTCTCGCGCACCCAGCGGACGGTGCCGACGACGGCGAGCGGACCGTCGGGAAGCGTCATCTCGACCTCGACCACCGCACCGACGGGGAGCGCCGCGTACGTTGCGATGAAGATTCCGCCGGGCGAGACGTCGGCCGCGCGCCCCGCGAAGAAATGCGACGAGCTGACGAGCGTGACCTCGGCCTGAAGCGTCGCGCGAGGATGCGCGCGCAGCTCGACGCCGCTTGCCTGCGCGCTGCGCGGCACGTCGGGAAGGCCAAGCGAAGGATCGTGGTAGCGCTCGCGGTTAGGCACGGTCGGTCAGCACAGAGCACGCGGAGTGCCAGGAAATCTCTGACTGGCAGAGGGCGCTTTGCTCGGGAAAACGTGGCCGCGCTCGCCAACCTGGTCGGCGAAGCGACCATGTCGAGTGGCAACTCGACCGACCACTCGACGATGTACGGAGCGAACCGGGTACGCTCGTCGTCGTGAGTCGTGTTGTCGAAACTTCGCGCGGCGCAGAGATTCACGTCGCGCTCGACGAGGAGCTGCGACGTCTCGAGCGCGCGACCGTCCGCATTCTCGCGGCGATGGCCGTCGTCGGTGTCGCGCTCGCCATGGTCGTCGGCGCTGTCCTCGCGATGTGGCTCGGGTATCTGCTCGCTGCGTTCTCCGCGCTCACGACCGCGTGGTTCTTCGCCTACGGCCGCGCCCTCGATCGCGGACGCGTCGGCCCGGCGCTGCGCGTCGTGCAAGCGCTGGTCGAGAGCGCGATCCCTTGGGCCGCGTTCTTGATCGTCACGTTCAGCCAAGGCGCCGTCTACGCGCTCGGCTCGTGGGTTCCGCCGGTGCTCTTCTATGCGCTCATGCTGGTCTCGGTCGCGCGTCTGCGACCGCGCCTCTGCGCGGTGTACGGCGCGATCGGCGCGATCACATTTCCGGTCCTCTACTTCGCGATCGTGCGCGGACGGCTCCCGACCGACGTTCCGATTCCGGTCTTCGCGCAACCGACGATGCAAGCGACGCGCGCGTTCACGATGCTGAGCAGCGGCGTCCTCTGCGCTGTGATGGCGCGCGGCCTCCTCCGTGCGATCGGTCGTGCCGAGAGCAACGTGCGCGCGCAAAACCTGTTCGGCAAATACCGTCTCGTGCGCGAGATCGCGCGCGGCGGGATGGGGTTCGTCTTCGAGGCGGTCTACTGCCCCGAAGGCGGCTTCGAGCGGCGCGTCGCCGTGAAGCGGATTCACCCGCATCTCGCCGCGACCTCGCGCTTCGTCGAAGCGTTCCGCGACGAGGCGCGTCTCTCCGCGCGCCTCGCGCACCCGGCGATCGTTCAGGTCCTCGACTTCGGTCGCATCGACGACTCGTACTTCCTCGTCATGGAATACGTCGACGGCGTGACGTTGCGCGCGCTCATGCGAAGCGCGAAGACGTCGGGAGAGGCGCTGCCGCCGCACGTCGTCGGTCACCTCCTGCGCGAGATCCTCGGCGCGCTCGCATACGCGCACGAAGGGGCGCGCGACGGCGATGGGCGTCCGCTCCGCGTCGTGCACCGCGATCTCTGTCCACCGAACATCCTCGTCTCGACGAACGGCGAGGTGAAGCTCACCGACTTCGGGATCGCACGCAGCCTCGCCGACGCGACCGAATCGCAGACGATGCACGTCTCGGGACACGCGGGCTACATGGCGCCCGAGCAAGCGCGTGCGGGCGCGTTCGACACGCGCGCGGATCTGTTTCCGCTCGGCGTCATCGCCTGGGAGCTCTTCGCGCAACGACCGCTCTTCGCGACACGCAATGAAGCGGCGTCGCTCCTCGCGTTGCTGACGGACGACGTGCTCCCGATCACCGTCGTGCGCCCCGAGCTCGACGAGCGCTGGTCCGTGCTCATCGCGCGTGCGCTCGCGCGCGATCCCGAAAACCGTTACGCGACCGCGTCCGAGATGCTCGAAGCGCTGAACGCGATCCCCGGCGCGCACGGGACTGGGCCGGAGCAGCTCGGTCGTCTCGTCGCGAACGCTCGAACCGCGCCGAGCTCGCCGCCGCCCGAGATCGACGCCGCGACGGACATCGTGACCGTCTCGGTGACCCAGGTCGCGTCGCTCACCCGTGAATGACGACGAGCGATCCTTGCGGCAATCCCGGTCGTCCCGGATGAATCCCATGCCACCCTTGCGGCATCGCCGGGAGCGTCTTGCCGAAGACGGTCTGCGCATCGCGCGGCGACAAGTTGATGCACCCGTGACTGCGCGGCATGCCGAAGCCTTCGTGCCAGAACGCGGCGTGCAGCGCGATCCCGCCGACCAAGTACTGCACGTAAGGAACGTCGTCGTAGCGGTACGCGTGCTCCGCTTCGTCGCCTTCCTTCTCGGCGGGCTTCTCCTCCGCCGACATCTTGCTCGTGACGTGCTTTTGGTAGACGCGGAACGCGCCCCACGGCGTGTTCTTCGTCTTGCCGCCCGCCCCCGTCGACACGAGCGTCGCGAAGATCGGCACCGCGCCTTGGTAGATGACGAGCGTCTGCTTGTTGAGGCTCACCTCGATCCACAGCTCGTTCGGCGTCGTCTTCTCCGGCGGCTTGATCGCGTCGAGGCGCGTCGCTTCGCCCGCCTTCACTGCGTACTTCGCGCCCGCTTCGGGAGTGAGCGCGCTCGAGATCGCGAGCGGCGCGACGAGCTCGTGGTACTTCGCGCCTTTGATCGTGATGTCCGTCTCCGCGACTTGCGCGTGCGACTGGTACGGCATCGCGACGTCGGTCTTCGTTACGACGTCGCCGACGATCTTGTAGACGGTCGGAACGATCTTCGTCTCGGCCGGGTAGCGCGCCCACACCATCGGCAAGTGCTCGCCCGCCTGCCCAGTCGGCGCGAGGTCCACGCCGTGGAACGCCGACAATCCCGCCGCCTTGATCCGATCCGCCGGGACGACGACGTGCTCCGTCGTCAGATAGAACGAGCGCCCGTCGGACTCGAACGCCGTCAAGAACGCGAGGCGCGTCCCGTGCTGGATGAACCCCGCACGCAGCGGCTTCTGGATCGCGAGCCACGGCATGATCGCGGGCACCTGCGCGTGGTTCTCGACGAACGACGGTATCGGATCGAGCGGGAGCGCGGTCTCGGGCCACAGCTTCTCGGGCGGTGTCTTCGCGCGCGTATCGGCGACGAGCTTGCGCCACGCGGCGACGTCGCCTTCCGTCGCCTTCTGCTCGTCGGCGGTCGGAACGCGCGCGTACGTCTGCGCGCCTTGCGACATGCCGTAGCCGTAAGGGAGCGGCGCCGCGCGCGGTGGGAACTTCGCCGCGGCGACGACGGTTGCGTCATCGAGATCGAGCGTCACGCCGTCTTTGCCGGCGCAGACGAACCCCGCGGGCTCGAGCTTGTACCACTTGCCGCCGCAGTTCACGGCGTCCTTGCCGTCGTACGGCTCGGCGCTGCGAACGGCGCGCGCGCCCGCGCGGATGTAGCCGATCATCCCGTTGCGATCGTATTGCGGCTTCTCCCAGATCCACGACGAGAACGTCTTCGTCGAGAGCTGCGGAGGCGGAGGCGCGGCGGGCGTCGATGCGGACGTCGTCGGTGTTGGCGCCTCGGTCGAGGCCGAAGCTGATGGCGTGATCGAGGTCGAGGTCGATGGCGAGGTCGAGGTCGAGGCGCCGAGCGACGTCGGCTTCGTGACGTGCGAGGCAGCTCCGCAAGCAACGAGTGTCGCGAGCGTGACGAACAACCCAACACGCGAACGGCGGTGCTGCGACATCCTCTTGGCTATGGCATGACTCTCATGCAGACGACAAAGATTTCTCCAAAGACGCCTCTAGGTGTATCAACGAAAGAGAAGGGGACGATGGGACGTACGGTCATCGTCGGAGACGTTCACGGGTGCGCGGCGGAGCTCGAGGCTCTGCTGGACCGTGTCGCTTTCTCGATGGGCGACCGCCTCGTCTTCGTCGGCGACCTCATCGCGCGCGGCCCCGACTCGCTCGGCGTGCTCGACATCGCTCGGCAAACCGGCGCCGTCATCGTCCGCGGCAACCACGAAGAGAAGCTCCTGCGCTGGCGCGCGAAGAAGCAGAGCCACGCGAAGGGGCTCGGCAAGCGACCCGATCCGCTCGGCCGCGTGCACGCGAAGGTCGCGAGCGCGATGCGCCCCGTCGACTGGACGCTCCTCGCGTCGTCGCCGCTCTCGTTCGATCTTCCGGAGCACGGGGCGCGCGTCGTGCACGCGGGCGTCTTGCCGGGCGTGCCGTTCGACGATCAAAAGCGCCAGGCGATGATGCGCATTCGCTCCGTCAGCGCGCGCGGCGAGTGGCTCGAGAAAGGCGGGCGCGTTCTGTGGGGCGCGCTCTACGACGAGGCACCGCACATCGTCTTCGGTCACAACGCGATGCCCGAGCCCCAGCTGCACGAGTGGGCGACCGGGATCGACACCGCGTGCGTCTACGGCGGACGCCTCACCGCGATGGTGCTCCACCACCGCGAGCCCATCCCGCGCGGACGCGACGCGCGCAAGCTCCTCGTGTCGCAGCCGGCCGCGCGCGCCTACTGGGGCGACAAAGCGGGCACGCTCGACAAGGTCGACAAGCAGAAGCGCGTGGCATGACGGTGCGCCGAGTGCGTGTGTCGCGCTGAGCGTCTCCGTCGGTCGCGCCGACGGATGAAGATCGTCGCGGTCGACGAAGAGAACTTCGAGCGGGAGGTTCCGCTGTCGAGCTGGCGTGATTAAAATATTCGGATGACCAAACACACCACGCTGCAATTTGCCTCACTCGCCATCATCGCATTCGCTGCCGTCGGTTGCGGCGCGTCCACGTTCTCCGGTCAAGTCGTCAGCTGCGCCGACAAGAAGCCGATCCCCGAAGCGAAGCTCACGTACGCCGACGCGAACGGCGCCGAAGCACCGAAGAAGTTCGTCAGCGAGATGCCCAGCGTCACGGATCACGAGGGCACGATCAAAGCAGAGGTCCTCGAGGCGAAGGGCACGACGTACATGATGACGATCACGAAGGACGGCTACGCGTCGAAGACGCTGCCCGTCACTTCGGGCGCCGATCAAAACATCTGCCTCGATCCCACGAAGTAGGAGTGACCGCGCGGCGAGCCGTTCAGCCGAGGTCGGCTTCGATCTCGGCGACGACGCGCTCGCCCGACCCGACGGCCCCTTCCATGAACCCTTGGTAGTCGGTGCTCGTGTGCTCGCCGCAGACGTGAACGTTGCCGACTTGCAGCTGCTCGGCGCCCGAGAACGACGTGTAGCTTCCGGGCGCGTAGCAGGCGTAGCTCCCTTCGAAGTGCTTCGCGGTCCCCCACACCATTCGAACCGCCTTGCCGTCGTACGCCGCGCGCGATCCCGGGTAGACGCGATCGAGCTGCGCGAGGAACGCCGCCGCTTGCGATTGCACGGACCCGTTCGCGATCGAGAGGCCGAGCTCGCCGGCGGTGAACGACGTCATCGCGCCGCGCGGTCCGGGATAGCCGCGCGACGATTCCCAGCTCTCGTTGTACGCGGCGTCTGTGAACGACGTGCCCGAGCCGCCGTCTGCGTACCAAGGTCGCGTCGACGTGCCAATCATCAGCTTGCTGTTCGTGCCGTAGCCGAGGGTGTCGATCGCGAGGCGCTGCGGCGCGGTGATCGCGAGGCCGTGCAGCTCGCACGTGCGGAGCTGCGTGAACGGAAGCGCGAGCACGAGCTTGTCGGCGACGACGTGCACACTGCGTCCGTCGTGATCGAAGATCGCTTCGAGGCTTCCGTCGCTCTTCGCACGCACCGAGACGAGCCGGTGTTCGAGCTCGACGGGGCGCGCGAGGCTCGATGCGATCCGCGATGCGACGGCGTCGTTGCCTTCGCGAATCGTGAAGCGCTCGTCACTCACGCCGTAGATGTCGAACGGCGGCGTCGTGGTCCCGATCAAATAGAGCATGTTGAGGTACGTCTGCTCGGTCGTCTCGCGGCCGTACTCGGACGTGTAGGCCCCTTCGAGGAGGGTGCGCATCGGCCCGGAGAAATGGTGCTGATCGAACCAGTCGTGGATGCTCGTGCGATCGAGGCGACGCTGCACGGCGTTGAACGCGGCGTAGCTGGCGATGTCGGGGCCTTGCGCGGCGTAGTCGGCGTCGAGCTTGCGCGCGATCGGGCGGAAGAGATGAATGATCTCCGCCTCGGTGTAGTGCCGCCCGCCGATGAAGTAGCGCTCGCGCTCGTACGACGAAACCGCCGCGGCTTGATCGACGAGCGTGAGCCCGAGATCGGCGACCAGCTGCTGGAGCGACGTATGGCCGGTGTCGATGAGCTCGCCGCCCAGCTCGACTTTGCTCGTGAAGTGATTGCGAAGCGTGAACGTGCGGCCGCCGACGCGCGTGTTCGCGTCGTAGACGCGCGGGACGTAGCCGTGCTGCGCGAGACGGAACGCCGTCGTGAGGCCCGCGAGCCCCGCGCCGACGATGACGATCCGCTTCGAGCGATCGACGGCGCTGCCCGTCGCGCCGGTCTTCTCGTCGGACGCCGAGACCACGCACGCCGGCGCCGTCGCGCCCATCGCGATCGCGCCGGCGGTGACACCGAGCGCTTGCATCACCTGGCGTCGCGAGAGCGCGCGCTCTTCGCTGCGGTCGATCGCTTCGGAGGTCGAGATGCCGCGACGCTCGAGCGTGACTGCGGTTCGGAGTGCGCGGGAGAGGCGTGCGAAGAGCGGGGTCTTGGCCATGTGGGCTGAGGTCTTAATCGCGATGGGCGATCGCGCAAATGGGTGAGCTCCGATCCACCCGACCGGGTGACGCGCACGGCGCGGCGTGCGACGCTTCGACGCGCGGAGGCAGGAGACGAACGATGACGACGAGAGCATGGCGCTTCGTGGCGGCGTGGGCGACGGCGGCTCTATCGGCGAGCGCGCTGGCGCTCGGCTGCGGCGGTGACGACGCGACGATCGCGACGCTCGACGGAGGCAACGTCGACGCGACCGCGGGCGACGGCTCGGCGGACGGCCCGGTGATCCCCGGCGACGGCGCGGCGAACGATGGAGCCATCGACGCCGGATCGGCCGACGCGCCGAGCGACGTGCGCGACGCGAGCTGCGACGCGCCCATCAACGATCCGCGCAACTGCGGCGGCTGCGGTCACGACTGCCTCGGCGGCGCGTGCTCCGAAGCGGGCGTCTGCCAGCCGATCGTCCTCGCAACCGGGCAAACGAACGCGGTGAAGATCGTCGTCGACTCGACGTCGGTCTACTGGGCAAATAGCACCGATCCGGGCGCGGTCATGAAGTGCGCGCGCGGCGGATGCGGCATGACGCCCGCTGTGCTCGCGCAAGGGCTCCACTCGCCGCTCGGCCTCGCCGTCGACTCGACCAACGTCTATTGGGCCAACACGACCAACACGTCGGGCGCGATCATGAAGTGCGCGATCGGCGGATGCGGCGGCAACCCGACGACGATGCTCGCGAGCCCCGGCGTCGCGCACAACATCGCGACCGACGGCACGAACGTCTATTTCACGGACGGCGCGAGCGGCAACGTCAACAAGTGCCCGGTCGCGGGATGCGGCGGCGGCCCGACGGCGATCTCGACGAGCCAGAACGGCTCGCTCTCGATCGCGACCGACGGCACGAGCGCGTTCTGGGTGAACTTCGGCGCGGCGAACGCGGTCGCGTGCTCGGTCACCGGATGCGGCACGACGCCGACGGTCCTCGCCGCGTCGCAAGCAGGTCCGTACAACATCGCGATCTCCGCGACGCACGTCTTCTGGACGAACGCGATCATGACGACCGGCACCGTCATGAGCTGCGCGAAGACCGGCTGCAGCGGCAACCCGACGACGGTCGCGACCGCGCAAGCCAACCCATGGGATCTCGCGACCGACGGCGCGTTCGTCTACTTCACGAATTTCTCCGGCGCCGCGAGCACGATCATGCGCTGCCCGATCAGCGGCTGCGCAGGGAACCCGACGATCCTCGCGTCCGCGCAGCACAGCGCCAGCGGCATCGCCGTCGACGCGACCGCCGTCTACTGGACCAACACTGGCGATCAGACGGTGATGAAGCTCGCGAAGTGACGGCGTCCGCACGCTGTCATCCTGAGCGAAACGAAGGGTCCTCTACTGCGGGCAGCGCGATCCGATGCAGGCCGCGACCTCGGGATCGCACTTCATCTGCAAGCAGCCGAAGTTCGCGCCGCACTCGTTGATGTGCTGGATGAAGCAGTTGAACGCCTGATCGAAGAAGAACTGCGCGCTCGGGCAGCCGCGCGACACGCAGTCGCCGACGCACGACACGCGCACCGTCGGCGGCATCGTCCCGCCGTCGATGCAGCGCGTCGCGCACGTGAGCATCTCGAGGCAGCCGATGGTCGTGCACATCCCGCAGTCGGGCTCGCAGTTCGTGCACGTCTCGTATGGCGGCTCGCACTTCTGGTTGCCGCACACCGCGCAGACGCCGCAGTCGTGCGCGCACGACGCGCATGTCTCGGGTGTCTTGCAGAGGCCGTCGCCGCAGCCCATGCACTTTCCGCAGTCGTCCGGGCAGGTGAAGCAGTCTTCGTTCTTGGGATCGCACTTCTTGTCGCCGCAGCCGGGGCAGCTGCCGCAGTCGGGCGCGCAGGTGAGGCACGTCTCGTTGCCTTTGCAGAATCCGTCGCCACACGACTCGGGGCAGACGCCGCAGTCTTGCGGGCACGACGAGCAGACCTCGCCGTTGTTGCACGCATGGTCGCCGCATCCGGCGCAGAAGCCGCAGTCGATGGAGCACGTGGAGCAGCTCTCGTTCGATTTGCAGACGCCGTCGCCGCAACCCAGAGGAAGCGTGCCGCCGTCCGCGCCGCCGTCGTCGCCCGCGCCGGGGATGAGATCGACGTCGAGCGGAGTGCGATCACCGCACGCAGCAACGAGCACTGCGACGATGAAAGCAAAGCTGAAGAGCTGCCCGAATCGGGCGATGCCGCGCATGGATGGCCTCCGCGCGGTGGAGCGTAGCGGATATTCCGCGGAGGCGTGCATTCGCGTACGATGTGCCCATGACGTCTGCCTGGCTTCGCATCACGGCACCTGTCGGCATGTTCGCGCTCGCCGCCGCGATTCACGGCGTAGCGCTGACGTCGGCGATCCCGGCAGCGGCGCAGACGAAGCCCGCGGCGACCGCCGGCGGCGATCTCGTGCAGCGCGCACAAAAGCTCTTCGACGAGCAGCAGTACGAAGAGTCGATCCAAGTGCTGAGCGCGGCGCTCGTCCGTCCGAACAACACGAAGCCGCAGAAGGTCGAGATCTACCGCCTCCTCGCGCTCAACTACATCACGCTCGGTAAGAAGGACGAAGCCGACGCCGCCGTTCGCGGCCTCCTCGCCATCCAACCCGACTACGAGCTCCCGTCGAGCGAGTCGCCGCGCTTCCGCGACTTCTTCAAGGCGGTGCGCGAGAAGTGGATCGCGGACGGGAAGCCCGGCGTCGTCACCGACGCAGAGCCCGCGGCGCCGCCCGTCGCGATGATGCACACGTCGCCGTCGCAGGTCGAGCCGCGCACCGAGGTCGCGCTCACCGTGAAGCTCGAAGATCCCAAAGGGCGCATCGACAGCGTCAAGCTCTTCTACCGCAGCGGATCGAAGGACAAGTTCGTCGAGCTCGACGCCAACGTCGACGAAGGGGTCGCGCGCGCGAAGATCCCGCCGAGCGCGGTGAAGCCGCCGTTCATCGAGTACTACTTCCTCGGGTACGACAAGAAGGGGCTCGCGATCGTTTCGCGCGGCGACGTCGGCGCGCCGATGCGCATCGCGGTGCCCGAGCCGAGCAAGGGATGGGTCCTCCCGGTCGCGATCGGCGGCGGCATTCTCGTCGTCGGCGGAACGTTCCTCATTGCGCTCGCCGCGGGCGCGTTCAAGAGCTCGAGCAGCAGCACGACGACGAAGCCCGGACAGTCGACGGTGTCGATCGGCGTGACGGAGCCGATGGGCGCGGGCTTCCGGTTTCACTGACGGATGACCTCGGACGCAGAACCGCGCCGCTATCCGTACGTCGTCATCGACGTCGACGCTGAGCGCTCGGATGAAGCCAGCTCGGACCTGTTCGATCTCGGAGCCCAAGGGGTCGAAGAGCGCGACGCGACGACGCTGCTGAAGGGCACGGCGGGAAAGACGACGCTCGTCGCGAGCTTCGCGACGCACGACGAGGCCAACGAGGCGATCGCGGCATTGCCGGCGGAGTGGTCGCCGCGCCTCGACGAGGTCGTGGGCGACGCGTGGCGCGACGAGTGGAAGAAGCATTTTCATCCGTTCGCGGTGTGCCCGGGGATCGTCGTGCGTCCGCCGTGGGAGACGTACGACGCGAAGGATGGCGAATTCGTCCTCGAGCTCGAACCGGGGCGTGCATTCGGCACCGGACTCCACGAGACGACGTCGCTCGTCGCGCGCGCGCTCCATGAGCACCGAGTAGAATTGCAGAATGCACGCATCCTCGACGTCGGTTGCGGGAGCGGCATCCTCTCGATCATCGCGCTCGCGCTCGGTGCGAAGGAGGCGCGCGCGATCGACGTCGATTCCGACGCGGCGGCGGTGACGCGCGAGAACGCCGCACGCAACGCGATGACGGCGCGCGTGAACGCGGACACGACCGACGTCGCGCGGATCGACGAGCGCTATCCGGTCGTGGTGGCGAACATCGAGGCGCGTGTCTTGATCCCGCTCGCGCGCGCGATCTCGGAGCGCGTGTCGCCGGGCGGCCTCCTCGTCCTGTCCGGTGTGCTCGTTCCACAGCGCGACGAAGTGCGCGCGGCGTACACGCGCTTCGACGACGCGGGCGCGGGGACGTACGAGAAAGGCGAGTGGATCGCGCTCGTCCTTCGCGCGAAGGGCGGCGCGACGTGAGCTCCGGAGTTCGCGCGCCGATACCGGGCCTTCGCCCCGGTGAGCACGCGCTGTCGGGCGCGGTCGCGCATTACTTGGTCAACGTGCTCCGACTCCGCGCCGGCGATTCGTTCACCGCGTTCGATCCGGCGAGCGGTCTCGAAGCGGACGCGTCGGTCGTGAACGCCGATCGCGACGGAGCGGTCGCGCGATTCGGCGAGACGCGCTCCGGCGGCTCCGCGACGAAGCGCGAGATCATCCTCGTGCAAGGCCTCGCGAAGGGCGACAAGTGCGACGCGGTCGTCCGGGACGCGACCGAGCTCGCCGCGACGCGCATCATCGTCGCAACGACGGCGCGCAGCATCGTGAAGCTCGACACAGAGCGCGCGGCGTCGCGGCAATCGCGGTGGGAACGCATCGCGAACGAAGCGGCGCGCCAATGCGGACGAAGCGTCGCGCCGATCGTCGACGCGCCGTGCAGCTGGGAAGAGGCGCTCGCGCGCGTTCCGAAAGAGGCGACGCGCTTCTGCCTGTGGGAACGCGCGACCGAGCCGCTCGGGTCGCAGCTCTTGCGCGCGCTCACGACGCCCGCGCCGCTCGCGTTCGCGATCGGTCCGGAGGGGGGGCTCACCGAGGACGAAGCGCGACTCGCGCGCGACACGGGATGGGCGGTCGTGACGCTCGGACGCATCACGCTGCGCACGGAGACGGTCGCCGCGAGCGTGCTCGGCGCCGCGCTCGTGCTCGGCGGGACCTGAGCTATCCCCTGCCCGTCTTGTTCTTCGTACCGCGCGACGACGGCGGCGCTCGATCCCGCGGTCGCTTGCGGCGCGTCGACGTCGTCGGCTCGACGCTGCTGTGACGTGACGACGGCGTCGCGGGCATCATCGGCGTGCTCTCGCGGATCTGATCGCGCAACCGCGCCGCCTCGTCGTCGCGTCCGCTCATCTCGGCGATCCTCGCGAGCGTCTCGAGGATCGGCGCGCGCGCCGCGTCCATCGGCCCCGTCGCCTGCAGGAGCTCGGAGAGAATCCCGCGCGCTTCGACCAGCTGGCCCGTGCGCACGAGCGCGTCGGCGAGCTTTCGACCGAAGACGATCCACGCCGCGGACGCCACGCGCTCCTCGAAGCGCGCCATGCAGGTGCGCGTCGCGACGTAGCCATCGGAGAGCGACGCGATCGCGCCGACGTGATCGCCCCTCATCGCTCGAACGCGCGCCGCTTCTTCGATCAGCGCGAACGCTTCGAAATCCGGGCGACCGCGGATCGCGTGCCACGCGCGCAGCTCGAGCGCCTGCGTGTTGCCCGCGAGCGCGTCGGCAGCGCGCGTGTGGATCTGCTCGATCGCTCCGGCCGGCGCGTCGCGCAGCGCGACCAAACCGAAGATGACGTGCGCGAGCGAGACGGCATCGCCATCGCGTCGCAAGAAGCCGGCGGCGGCGAGCGCAACGAGCGCGCTCGCGATCTCGTCCGGCCGCTCGACGAGCGATGCGATCTCGTCCGCGGTTCCGCCTCCCACGACGGCGACCGCTTGAAGCGCCCGTCGCTCCGGCGGCGCGAGCGCGTCGACGCGAGACCCGACGATCCCGGCGAGCGTCGTCGGTATCTCCTTGGCGCTTCGATGCTCCGCGCGCCAACGAAGGAACTGCTCGAGGTAGAGCGGCTCGACGAGCCGATCTGATCCGCGTGCTTCCGGCGCGGCCACGCGCTGCGCCGTCGCACTCGTCGGGTTGACCAAGCGCCGCGCGTCGGAGCGCGAGAGCCCCGTGAGCGGCATGTCGCGCACCGCGACGTGCGGCGACGGCGCGGAGCCGCGCGTCATCAGGATCACGAAGCCCGGAGTCGGCTCGGTGAGCAGCTCGTCGACGAGCGCACGCGAGACACCGTCGGCGCGATCCGCGTCGTCGATCGCGACGACCACGTAGCTACCCTTCGCGCGCGCGACCGCACCGCGCACCGCGTCGCGAAGCGCGTCCGCGACCTCGCGCCGCCCATCTGGTGACTCGTCCGAAGCGCGCATCACGTGCCCACCGAGCTTCGTGATGAGCGCACGGACGTGGCCGAACCCGACCTCGGATCGCGGCAACGGCTCGACCGCGACCTCGATCACGATCGCGCCGTCGTCGTGCGCGCGCGCCGCGAGCTCCGACAGGATCCGCGTCTTGCCCATGCCCGGCGCGCCCCACAGCACGATTGCCGACAGGCCCGCCGGCTTCGTCAGCTCCGCGCGCGCCCACGCCATGTGACCGGCGCGCCCGATCAGCGCCGGTCCCGCAGACATCAACGGCTGCGACGGCGACGCGATCGGAATGTCGGCGGCAGGCGGCGCGTCCGTTGGACGATCGCGCGACGACGACGCCGCCGGGAAGAGCGACGAGTGCGCCGGCGTCCAACTCTCCGACGAAGCTTGCGAGATCGCCTGCGCGAGCGCCTCCGCGTCCGCATAACGCGCGATCGGATCGAACGCCATCGCGCGGATGCAAACCTCGGCGAGCGCCGGCGGGATGCGACGATCCGGCGCGAACGAGCGCGGATCTGGACGCGGCTCGGCCGTGTGCATGCGCACGACTTCGACCGCGGAGCGATGATCGAACGGCACGCGCCCGGTCAAGAGCTCGAACAGGATCACGCCGACCGCATAGAGATCGACGCTCGGCCCCGTCGCGCCATCGACCGACTCGGGCGCGACGTAGTGCGGTGTCCCCATGACGCGCCCCGCATCGGTCAACCGGGTCGTCGCTTCGACGCGCGCGATCCCGAAGTCGATGACTTTGACGCGATCGCGATCGAACACGATGTTGTCCGGCTTCACGTCGCGATGAGTGATGCCCATGTGATGAGCTTCGCCGAGCGCCGCGAGCGTGTGCCGCAAGATCTCCGCGATGCGCGCGAACGACAGCGGTTCGCCCGGTTGCGAGAGGAGCTGACCGAGGCTCGGCCCGCTCAAGACCTCCATCGCGAGAAAGAGGATCCATTCGCCGTCGAGCAGCTCGCGCCCGAAGTCGAAGATGCTGACGACGTTGGGATGATTGAGCTGGCTCGCCGTGCGCGCCTCTCGCATGAAGCGCGACGTCACCTCTTCGAGCAAGACGCCGGGCAGCTTCGAAGGCTCGACGATCTTCAGCGCGACCGGTCGAGCGAGCGAGCGCTGCACGGCGCGATACACGCGGCTCATCCCTCCTTCGCGAAGGAGCTCGAGCACCTCGTACCGATCCGCGAAGACGCGACCGATGAGTGGATCGACAGCGACCGAGCGCTTCTGCCGCGCGCCACACTGCGGGCAGAATTCTCCACCGGCTAGCGACTCACCGCACGCAGAGCAAGAGCTCGCGTTCATCGATCTCCACTTGGCGCACGGGAAGTCGCGCGCGAGGATCGATTCGAGCGTGCGCCGCCGCGGCGGTCAAGGAGCCGTGGGTGCGCGGAAGGGGGTCGATGTCAGCGCGTGAATGCTAGAGACAGCTCTTGATCTCGCTGCGCAGCGCGAGCGCCGCGAGGAACATCTCCTCGACGTCCTTCGGCAGGTTGCGGAGCGGCTCGACGTGGTTCGAAAAATCGACGCCGAGCCCGTGCACGCTTTCGCGGACGGCACGTCGCGCGTCCTCCGTGAAGAGCGGCGCGCCCGCGTCGAGCGTCAGCGCGAGGAGCGTCCAGTCGGCGCTGTCGGTGCGCATCGCCGTCGTGATCGTCGCGAGTCGATCGTTGACGAGATCGGAGAGCGCGTAGAGCTCGGTGATGTACTTCGTGAGCGGACCGTCGGGCGTCGAGCTCCCGCGCATGCGCGGATCGGCGGCGTCGCAATAGAGCTCGTAGAGCGCGTCACGCACGTCGCCGAGTCGCGTGATGAGCGCGCGCACGCGTTCGAGCGCGAGCACGTCGGCGGAGTCCATCACGACATCGACGAGCTGCTCGAGGCACAGAATGTTCGCGGCCGCGTTCATGTGCGCGTCGAGCCACCACTCGTGCCCCGAGACGTCGGCTTCGTTCTCGAAGGGGGCCGGCGGAAGCGTCGACGGGGTGAAGCCCCCCATCCACGAGATCGAATCCGATGCGCTGTCGTCGCGCCGCGTCGGCGATTTGAACCTCAGGTGCGAGGTCGTGCGCACCTCGTCGCCAACTCGCGACGCGGCGTCCCCGTTCTTCGCTCCCTGTTGTTTTCCGCTCATGATGCCTCTTCCGCGGGGTCGGATCGCGCAACGCTTGCGACGGGCCGAGCACCTTTTTGCATACTGCACGCATTGATCCCCGATGAACCTGCGTCATGACGCACGTCCGCCGAGCGCGCGATCCTCCGTGCAAGTTCCGCGCTATCCTCCTCGGCCCGATGCTCGAGCGGATCGCCCTTCATCAAACTCGCCTGCGCACCCCCGGCTTGGGGCTCGAAGCGAAAGGGGTCGCGCTCGGCGCGAAGGGGCTCGTGCTCTTGCCATCCATCGACCGGCTCGTCGCGCTCCTTGCAGTCTACACGCGTGAGCATTCGCTCGAAGACTTGATGCCGAGCCTGTCGATTCATCTCGTGCGCTCGAAGCTCGGTACACGCGAGATCACCCTCGAGATCGCCGCCGAGTCGAGCGATCGGATGGACCGCATCGCGGAGACCGCGCGTCTCGTCGGCGGCTTCACCTTCACCGGGACGAGTCGGCACTTCGTGCAGTACCGCGACGCCGGTGCCCCGTTCGGGTACGACGCGACACAGCTCCTCGCGACCGACGCCGCGCTCGCGCTCTACCACGACAAATTCTCGCAGACGTACGACGTCGAGAAAGAGCTCAACCTGAGGGCGCTGCTCCTCCGGTTGATGCCTCACGTGGATCCATCGACCACGGCGGAAGCGGGCGTGCGTTACCTCGTCGCGGAGCAGGGCTTGGGACCAGCGTTGATTCATTACTTCGTTCGGTCGCGCGTGGATGGCGAGGTGTGTGTTGGTGAGTGGCCACCCGCGAGCGCTTTCGAGGACGCTCCCATTCGACGTTACGTGCTGAGGGTGCCGGATCTTCCCGTGCGCATGCGTCTGCTCATGACGCGCACGCCGGGCATCACCAGCTTTCTTCCGGCGGGGCCTGGTGTCGCGGTCGAGATCGGATATCGCCACCCGGTGGCGCTGCGCGCGTGTCCCGTGTTCGATCCGAACGGCCTCGTGTTGCTTCGCGGTCGGGGCGACGAGCCTTGGTCGTTGGACCGCTTGCCGCAGATGGGGGACATTCGTGCGTTCGCGCGTGTCGAGCTTCGCGGTGAAGACGCGCAGCTCGTCGCAGCGTCGACCGCGACGTCGCAGCCGGACGCCGTGCGCGTTCCGTTGCGCGTGCTCCCGTCGGCGGCGGCGTGGAGAAACGTGACCGCGACGTGGATCGCGCCGAACGAGATCCCGCTCCTGCGTCGCCTCGCGTACGCGCTTCCTCATCAGACGATCGCCGCGACGCGGATCGCGGTGACGCCGCGCGGAGCGTTCCTGCGTTCGTCGATCGGCATCGAGGCGATCCCTCTCGGGACGTTCTTCGTCGAGATTCACGCGGGCCTCTTCGTGCCGGCCGGTTACGACGTCACGCCCGCGGTCGCGCCGGACGTCCTCTATCGCGCGCTCGGCGCGTCGCCGACACAAGCGATCTTCGTCGGCATCGACGCGCGCGCGATGTCGATCGACGAAGCGTCGTTCGTTCCGCTCGAGACCGCGCTCCTCGAAGCGCAGGCGTGGGAGCCGCTCGTCGCCGACGCGATCGAAGCGGCGCTCGAAGAGAAACCGATCGACTTGAAGCTCGAAGGGCTCGGCGTGTTTCCGCTCGGCGCCGCGGAGCTTCCGGCGCCCGACGCCGTGCCCGCGCTGCCACCCGCGGAGAAGTGAGCGATGGCGACGCCCGACTTCGGCGGCATCGCGGACCGAGTGTTCTGCGACTTCATGGCGCCGCTCGTCCTCGGCGGCCCGATGACGACACACAAACCGATCGGATCGAAGGTCGCGCTCGCGATCGGCGCCGAGCGCGTCGCGGGCGATCCCGAGCTCGTGTCGCACGTGAACCTCGCGCGTGTGCGTCGCGCGCGTCGTGTCGTCGCGATCGATCGCGTCGTGAACGCGACCGAGGTCGAGTGGGCGCTCGCGTGCGCGCTCCACGACATCGTGCAGGCGAACCATCCGGGCTTCGACGGCGCACTCAAGCGAAAGAGCGCGACGAAGCTCCTCGCGATGGTCGACGCGACGCTCGAACGCACGCCACCGCCGGTGAACCTTCGCGACGTCGTCTCGCGGCACACGTGGTTCGCGCGCCTGTTCGAGATCACCCGCACCGACACGGACGTCGCGTGGTGGGTCGGGTCGAGTCAGTTCAAAGGGGTCGATCCTCCGTCGCGGCTGACCGCGTGGCCCGAGCTGCGGCGCGTGAACGTGACGCGCACGCCGCGGCCGCTGATGGAGCTGCCTGGCGGTGGCGCGGCGATCGACGCGGGGCGGCTCGCGGCGAGTGTGACGTCGTTCCTCGCGCTCACGCCACTCACGGATCTCGCGACGTGCGGGCGCGCGGCGCCGGCGTTCGCGTGGGGCGCGACGACGCTCGCCCTCGTGGCGACGACGTACGGACGCACACTGACGACCCGCGTGATGGAGCGTGAGCCGCGCGCGGCTGTCGACGCGGCGCTCGGGCGCGCGACGCGTGGTCTCATCGCGGCACGCGCGTGGAAGGCGGCGCACGTCGCGTTCGAGCTCCTCGCCGACCGCGCGATCGCCGACGCGCACGCAGCCGCCAAGTCTCCAGCGAAATCGAGCGGCTCGACCGACGCCGCGTTCGCACGCGCGCTCGGAGCGCTCGTCGCGCGCGCGCGCGTCGCGCAAGACCTCGTGACGACGTCGCCGGCCGAACGCGCGAGGCTGCTCGCCGCGCTCGAACCGGTCGCGTCGTCGAGCGCCGCACGCGACGTCGAAGCCGCGATCGCCGCCGCATCGCCCCCACCCGCCGGCGCAGGCTGATCGCCGCGACGCGAGCGAGACGCGAGCGCGACTAGAAACGACTACTGCTTCGAGAGCTCGACCGCGCGATCGGCGACGCGCCCCGGCTCGACGTCGCACGCGGACGCGAACGTGAGGACCGCCGCTTTGATCTTGTCGCCGTTGTCGCCCTTGCCCATGCCGATCATCGTGATGAGCGTGGCGCGCGCAGCAGTGTTCGTGCGCGAGTCGTCATTCGATCCCTTGCAAGCGACCGCGAGGAGATCGCGCGCCTCTTGCGCGTTGCCCGACAGGAAGAGCGCCGATGGAAGGAGACCGATGCAAGTCCCCGCGGCCTGCGCTTTGTCGTTCTCGCTGTGGCTCGGGTGCTTGATGGCGCTCTTGCACGTCGTGATGAGCTCGGAGTAGCGCTTCTCGCCGTAGATGGCGCTCGCGCACTTGGAGAACGAGTCGCCCGTTTTGTCCGCGCAGCTCGAGCCACCTGAAGAGCCGGCCGACGATCCGCTCGATCCACTCGATCCGCTCGATCCGCTCGATCCACTCGAGCTCCCGCTCGACGAGCTACTGGCGCCCGGATCGTTGGGATCGGCTTGGTAGCGATTGGACGGCGAGTGCGCGTCGCCTTTCCCGCATCCGAGCGCCGCGAACGCGAGCGCGCCAAACGCGAGCGAGACGAGCGAGGCGAGCGAGACGAGCGGACGCACCATCAGATCTTCTTGTTGAACTGCGCTTTGTCGGTGACCGGTTCGACGACGTCGATCTTCTTTTGCATCATGACGCCGTTCATCGGATCGCTGACGAGATCGCCGCTGTTGCGGCCGCTCACGCCGTACTTGCCGTTGACCTTCACCTTTTGGCCGACGACCGGGAGCGGGAACGGAATGGCGACGTTGAGGACGTCGTCCATCAGCGGCTCCTTCTGCGTCTCGCCCGGCTTGAGCTTGTCGAACGCCTTCATCGCGTCGTAGATGATGGCGAAGTTACGCGCCCAGCCGATGACGCGGATCTTCGTCGACTTGTTGTCGCCCTTGGTGTCGGCGATCCAGAACGACGGGATCTCGCTGGTGCATCCGTCGGGATCCTTCTTCCCCGCCGGGTGAATCGCGCAGTCGGGCGCCTTGGCGTAGTTGGTGTCGACGATGTAGCCGGTGATCGTGATGTCGTTCGCGCCGGCGACGTCTTTGTTGTGGTTCAGGCTGCGGAGGTGGTGCGTCGCGCCGTAGACCGTCCACGCGTCGCCGGCCTTGAGCGGCAAGTTCGGGATCGTCGGAGGGGCGGGCATCGCGGCCTTCTTGCCCGACCACACGGGCGAGGGCTTGTACGGCTCGTCAGCGTTACCGCCGCAGCCGACGACGCTGGCGGAGACAAACGAGGAAGTACCGACGAGGACAGCGAGAGCGAGGTGACGGGGGTACGTTCGCATGGCTTTACGGCCTCCGAGAGCGCGGAAAGCACGAGTATCACGGCCGAAAGCGCTTCGACAAGCGGTCTCGCACCTGGAGACGCGGACACGCCGCCCCTATGCTCGCCCGGATGCTCACCTCGTTCACCGACGACATCTGGATCGACACGCGCCGCGCGAAGTTCTGGGGGGTCGAGACGGGGACGCGCATGACCGTGGTCCGCCTCGAAGGCGGTGGGCTCTTCGTGCATTCGCCGGTCGCCCTCGACGCCGAGACGCGCCGCGAGGTCGACGCGCTCGGCGACGTGCGCGCGGTCGTCGCGCCGAGCGTGTTTCATCATCTGCACGTCGGCGAGTGGATGGCGGCGTATCCGAAGGCGGTCTTCGCGGCGTGCCCGGGGCTCGAATGGAAGCGGACCGATCTCTCGTTCACGAGCGTGCTCGGCGACGCGCCGGATCCGACGTGGGCACGCGATCTCGGGCAGGTGTACTTCTCGTCGCGCCGCGAGAACGAGGTCGTCTTCTTCCATCCCAAGACGCGCACGATGCTCTGCTGCGACGCGCTGCTCAATCTGTCGGTGCACGACATGGCGTCGACGCGCGGGATCGCGCGGCTCATGGGGAACACCGCGCCGGGCATCGGTTACCTCGAGCGATTCATGATTCGCGATCGCGCGCTCGCGCGTCGGCAGGTCGATCGGATCCTCGCGTGGGACGTCGACGGCATTGTGCTCGGACACGGCGGGCTCATCGACGCGGGTGGGCGCGAGGTGGTGCGGCGCGCGTACCATTGGCTCTGAAGATCGCCGCATGATCCGCTACGTCCTCCTCGGCAACTCTGGCTCCGGCAAGTCGACGCTCGCGGCGCGGCTCGCGCGAGCGCCCGCGCTCCCGCATCTCGATCTCGACACGCTCGCGTGGGAACCGGTGACGCCGCCGCGGCGACGCGCGGTCGCCGAGGGCGCGCGCGAAATCGCGTCGTTCATGGATGCGAACGACGGATGGGTGATCGAGGGTTGCTACGCCGACTTGCTCGAGACGCCGCTCCCGCGTTGCACGAAGCTTCTCTTTCTCAACCCGGGCATCGAGGCATGCATCGCGAACGCGCACGCGCGACCGTGGGAGCCGCACAAGTACGCGAGCAAGGAAGCGCAAGACGCGAACCTCGACATGCTGATCGGCTGGATCCGCGAGTACGAAACGCGCGGCGACGTCTTCTCCCTCACCGCGCATCGCGCGATCTTCGAGGCCTTCACCGGCGAGAAGATCGAGCTCGCGTCGCGCGAGGCGATAGCATCGTTCGGATGAGTGACCGCATCCCCCCCGACGATCCCGTCGAAGCGGAGATGGGCGAGGGCACCGTGCTTCGTCGCGACAAGGTCGTCGCGCGAAACCTCGCGCTGATCTGCCTTCTCATGTTCGTGGCGTTCGGCGCGGTGTCGACGCGAGCTATCCCACTGCCTTCTTGCGACTGCGCGGCTTCTTCGACGGCGGCGCTTGCGACTCGCGCGCTGCGCCTTCGTCCGGCGACGGCGGCCTTCCGAATCCGAGCGCCTCGACGTCCGCGACGCGGATAACGTCACCGTTGCACGCGGCGACGAGACGCTGCACGAGCGCGGCGAGCTCAGCCTCTTCGCCCGGGAACGGATGCTCCACGAGGCGCGCGTACGCCGCCGCTTCGATCCCGACCGGTGTCCCCTTCACGCGCAGACCTTCGCGCGCGAGGCGATCGGTGACGACCGCGCGAATGTCCTCCGGGCGATCGCGCAGGCGCGGCAGAACGATCGGCGCGTCTTGCGCGTCGCCGAGGCGCGTCGCGAGCGTGTCGTCGAGGCGCGCGGCTTCGACGAGCGCCGCCGGTGCGATCGTCGCGGTGAAGGCGAGCGCGACGTCGAGCGGCTCGGCGCGCTCCCACGGTGGACGACGCTCGGCGAGCGCGCGCGCGAGCAGGCGCTGCACGTCGAGCGGGAGCGCGGCACCGTCGAGCAAGACGAGCATGCCGCGATCGGCGAGCGCGAGCGGCGAGCTCTTCGCGTCGCTCCATCGCGCGAGATCGTGCTCGCGCGCAGAGGTGCAATCGACGAGGACGAGGGGGCCTTCGCCGCGCGGACCGCCGAGATGCGCGCGTGCGATGTACGGGACCGGATCGACGCCGCTCGGCGCGACGACGGCGATGGGCGCGTTGGCCGCGGTGCGACGCTCGAGGGCTTCGAGCGCCATGCGCGATGGCGCGGAGTAGACGCCGACGGTCGCGGGGCGCGCGAGGCGGGCGGCGGCGAGCGCGTGGCGTCCGACGTGGAGCGCCATGTCGTGACGAAGACGCTCGTGGATTTCTTCGGCGTGATCGGCGCGAAGGATCAGCTCGCGCTCGCGCTCGCGCCCACGCTGCTCGATCGCGCGGGCGTGGCACACCGCGGCGAGCGCGTCGGCGAGTCGCTTGAACGCGCGCGCCTCTTCGAGCGAGAGCGGCTCTGCGCGATCGCCGCGCGGCAAGACGAGCAGACCTTCGGGCTCGCCGCTGCGCGTGACGATCGTCGCGCACATCGCCTCGCGCAGATCCATCCACCGAGCCATCGCGCGCAGATCCGGACGCCTCACGACGAGCGTGTCGATCACTTCGCTGCGAATTGCGGCCTCGGGCTCGCTCGCCGCAGCGGCGACGAGGCCGTCGAGCATCTCGCCTTCCTTCTCGCGCAGGTACCCCGCCGCGTCGACGGTCGCGACGCGCGTCGGCGCGAACGTCCACAGCTCCGGCGACGTCGCGTTCATTCCGCCCGGCTCGCGCAGGGTCACGAGCGCGAGGCGCACCGCTTCGTCCGGATCCGCGTGCGACAGCTGCTCGCGCGCCTTCTTCGCCGCGTCGAGCCACACGCCGCGCGCGGGACGCCTCGGATCTTCGATCCAGCGCGCCGCGGCGCCGACGAGGAGCGCGAGGACGCCCGTCGCGAGCGCCACGACCGCGCCGTCCCATGGGCGCCCCTCCGCGACGGCCGCCCCCATCATCGAGACCGAGCCGCCGACGAGCGACAGCACGAGCGCGCGCCGCGCCGTCTGCGCGATCGCGACGCCGTCGCCGTGCATCGTGATCCAGACGACGAGGACGCACGACGCCGCGACCGCGACGCGCCCGATGTTCTCCGGCTCTTCGAGGTGGAGCCAACCGCCGGCGCACGACAGGATCGTCACCGTCGCCGTGAGCGCCATCGCCGCGCCGACTCGCGTCGTGACGCCCATCTCGAGCCGACGACGCCGCGCGACCCACGCGCCGGTCGCGAGCAAGAGGACGATCGTGAAACCCGATGCGAGCGTCGCCCACTCGCGCGCGTGTTGCGCGAGCTCGAGGCGCACCTTGCCGCGACCGAACGAGAGGAGCGTCGCGGTGATCGGCGCCAGCCACACCAGCACGAGCGCGATCATCGCGGGTATCGGCGAGCGCGCGGGCTTCGATGCGAGGCCCGGCGTCGACACGACACGCGCGAGCCCATGACGCGCGGCGAGCGCGCAGCCGAGCGCGCCGACCGCACCAAACGCGTTGAGCCACAGGTGCGGACCGCGCGCCGCGAGCGACGCAAGGACGATCGCGAAGCCCCACGTCGCGACGCGCGACGCGAGACCGACGCGACGCGACGCGGAGAACGAAACGAACAGCGACGCGACGACGAGCGCCCACGTCCGGAGGCCGCGCCCGTCCTCGGCGTAGAGCGCCGCCGTTCCGACGTACGCCGTCGAGCCCATCGTCAGCGCGAGCGTGCGCCACGGCGGGAGCACGCCGACCAGGCCGGGCTTGTGCGACGGGACGTTCATCGGAGGGCTGAATCTGCGCCGATCCGGGGCGATGAGCAAATCCGTACTACGGCGGGAACGCGACCGGGTGGCCACCGCGCGCGGGCTCGTGTCGCCGGTGCCGAGCTGACCGACGAAGTTTTCGCCCCAGCAGAGGATCGCACCGTCGGCGCGACGTCCGCATCCGTGCGCGAGCCCGAGGCAGATTTCACTCAACGAGGCGATCGACGGATCGGTCGCCGTCGGCGTCGCCGT
The DNA here is from genome assembly GCA_038209335.1 of Polyangiales bacterium. Classification (GTDB taxonomy): domain Bacteria; phylum Myxococcota_A; class Polyangia; order Polyangiales; family Polyangiaceae; genus JBBQXV01. The sequence goes on from JBBQXV010000023.1 coordinate 40,145, forward strand.
CACGTCGCCCCAGCAAAGGACACCCGCGTCGGCCGTCGTCGCGCACGAGCGATTCTGTCCCGCCGCGATCGCCGTGACGGTCGGCAGCGCGATCTCCACCGGAGCCGGATGAGGACCCGCGTCGACCGCGACCGACGGACCGAGCGAGAAATACTCCGAAGCACCCCAGCAGAAGATGCGGCCGTCGAACGCGAGCGCGCACGAGTGGGCGCTCCCGATCGCGATGCGGCGGGCGGGCGGAATTCCGGAGACGAACACCGGATCGGGGAAGAGCGTCGGATTGCTCGTCTGTCCTTTCGACGCGGCACCCCAGCACTCGACGACGCCGGCGCGGAGCGCGCAGAGCGTGCGACCTCCCATCGCGAGCTGCTCGACGCCGGCGTCGACCGCGACGTCGATCGCGGTCGCCGTGTACATCGCGACGCTGGCTCCGGCGAGCAAACCGGCTCCGTTGTCGCCCCAACACGAGAGCTTGCCGCCGGCGACGCGTGCGCACGACACGAACTCGCCGAGACGAATCTCTGCGACGTTCGCGAGGCCGCTCACCCGCGACGGCGTGAGGACGAGCGCGCCTCCGTCGATTTGGCCCGTCTCGAGCGCGGCGTTGTCGCCCCAACAACGGACGTCGCCGTTCGCGACGAGCGCGCAGCCGTGCGTGTCTCCGACGGCGATGTCGAGGGCGGGCGCGCCGAGTGGGATCTGCAGCGGCCGCGTCGCGAATCCACCGTCGACGCCGCCGTCGGGATCGAGCGCGAGCTGACCGGCGCCGTTGTCGCCCCAGCAGAAGACGCGACCGTCGGGGCGAAGCGCGCACGCGTGGGCTGCACCACACGCCACCTTCGACGTCACGGTCACGCCGCTGTCGCCACCATCGCCGCCGTCGCGCTTGCCGCCGTCCTTCACGGTCGCGTCGGGAACACCTCCATCGGGCGAAGTGAGCTCCGTCTCGTCGCACCCTTCGGGCGTCGCGCAGGTCGAGGGATCCGGAATCTCCGCCGATACGCAGACGCCTCCCTTCACGCAGGTCTGATCGTGCGGACAGACGACGCCCGCGCACTCGCTGCGCATCAGGACGGGCACTACGAGCGACGCGTGCGGCAAGAACGCCAGCGCGCGACGCGCGACGATGCACCCCGCGCCGTAGTCCGGCGGTTTGCAATCGTCGGCCGCGCGATCGATGCCCGCGACGATGCGGAACGCGATCTTCTCGTCCTTCGCGCCGCTCGGAACGACGACGAGCGCGCCGATGCGGCCGCCTTCGCACGACGCCCGCCACGCGTTGGGTGACCTCGCCTCGAGATCGCCGAGGATGCCGACGGTGATGTTCGCGCCTCGGACGTTCGCGCAAGGGACGTCCGTCGTCACCTCGATCCGGATCTGCGTCGGAGCGCGGCACGAAGCCAGCATCGCGACGAGAAACGCGAGCGCGACCGCGCATACGGGCGCCGTGAGTCGTCCCCATCTCGCCAACGCGCGCGGCACGCCGGGAGTCTAGCCCGCCGTGCTACCGTCCCGCCCATGGTTTCCCCTGCGCCCGCGCGATCCGCACCGGCGCTCGGCTCGTTCGGTGTCGCTCTCGCGCGTCGCGGACCTCTCGCTGTCGTGTCGCTCGCGATCGGCGCGCTCACGACGTTCGCGATGGTCGTCGCCGCGTTCGTCGTCGCGGCGCGGGGAGGCCGCGCGCTCGCGCAGCTGCCAAGCGTGACCGCGAGCGCCCTCGCGTGGGGCGCGGGCGTCATGCTCGCGTTCGCCGCATCGACACGCGCGCTCCGGCGCGATCGCGACGACGGCGTGCGTGCGCTCGTGCGCGCGCGCGGAGGATCGACGCCCGCGTACGTCGGGGGTCGCGTCGTGGGGCTCGCGGTGCTCGTCGCCGTGGTCGTCGCGGGCGGGACGCTCGTCGCAGGCGTCGCGTCGACCGCGCTCGCGAACCCGGGGAGCGTGGCGCGCGTCGCGAAGGGCGCGGGCGCTTCGCTCGCGTACGCCGTCGCGTTCTCCGTGACGATCGCGCCGGTCGCGCTCGCGGCGCTCGGCGCACGCTCGCGCATCGGAGGCTACTTCGCGCTCGTATCGGTGCTCGTGCTGCCCGAGCTCTTCGGTCGTTGGACGGCGCAGATGCTGCCGCGCGGATGGCAGGAGCTCACGTCGATTCCGGCGACGCTCGGCGCGCTGCGGACGGCGCTGACGCCGGGGACCTTCGACGTCGCGACGTTGCTCCGCGCCTCGGTCGTGCTCGCGGCGATCGCGGCGATCGCAACGGCGATCGTGCGGACGCAGGTCGCGCGCGTCGACGCGGAGGGGGCCTCGTGATCGCCGTCGAGGATCTCTCCGCGCGCCGTCCACCACTCGCGCTCGCGCGGATCGGCTTCTCGCTCGGTCCGGGCGTGCACGCGGTGCTCGGAGCGCCGACCGAGGGCGGGCCGCTCTTGCTCGCCGTGCTCGCGGGGCGCGCGCGCGTGCGCGGCGGCGTCGCGCGCGTCCTCGAGCGAAAGGCCGGCGATCCGACGACGGCACGCGCGATCGCGTACGTGCCTATGGCGCCGCCGCTCCCCGAAGCGCTCACGGTGCGCGACACGCTGCGCGCGGCCGCGACGATTCGAGGCGACGCGGCGGCTCAGGCGGAAGATCGACTCGCAACGCTCGGTGTCGAGTCGCTCGCGGACCGGCGCGTCCGAACGCTCGCCCCGGAAGAGGCGCGCGCGGTCGCGTTGGTCGAGGCGCTCACGTCGGCGACCGCATCGGTGATCCTGATCGACGAGCCGTTCCTCGGCGTCGACGCGCGGACGATGGCGCTCCTCGGCGAACGCATGCGCCTGCGCGCGAGGAAGGGCGCGTGCATTCTCATCGCCACGGCTTCTCCGAGCGACGCGACCACCATCGCGCAGTCGGTGCTCGTTCTCGAGCGCGGCACGCTCGTTCGTCACGCGCCGTCGCCGCGCGCCATCGCCGATCTCGCCGCCCGCCCCGCACGACTGCGCGTCGTCGCGAGCGATCCGCGCGCGCTGCTCGCCGAGCTCGCGCGCGATCCGGCCGCGACCGATCTCGAGAGCCGTGACGGCGCGCTCTTCGTGCGCGGCGACGATCCGACCGAGCTCGCCGCCGCGGTCGCACGCGCCGTCGTTCGCGCCGGGGTCGACCTCGTCGAGATGCGCACCGAGCTCCCCGCGGTCGAAGAGCTCGCGGCTGCACGGGGAGCGGCATGACCGGCGCGCTCGTCCAGCTCCCGCTCGCGCGCCTCCTCGGCACGCCGCGCGCGTGGGTGCCGATCGTCGGATGGACCGCCCTCGCCGTCGTCGCGGCGATCGTCACGCGCCAAACCGAGAGCGCGCACGGCGCCGACCACGCGCTCCTCGGCGCGTACGGCGCGCTCGCGCTGCCGCTCCTCGTTTACGGCATCGTCGCGGCGACGCTCGGCGGCGACGGACTCGCGCGCGCGTGCACGCCGCTCGTCGCGTTCGGCGCTCCCGCCGCGCGCGTCGCGCTCGCGTCCATCGGCGTCGCGATCGTGACGAGCGCGATCCTCGGCGCGCTCCTCGCCATCGCCGTCGCCGCATGCGCGCACGGCGCGAGCGATCCTCCCCTCGCCCGCGATCTCGTCAACAGCGCGTGGATCGGCGCGCTCGGCGCCGCCGCGTACGGCGCCTACTTCTCCTTCGGCGCGAGCTTCGGCGCGCGCGGCGGCGGCCGCAGCATCGCGCTCATCGTCGATTGGATCTTCGGCGCCGGCGGCGGCGTGACCGCGCTCCTCTTTCCGCGCGCGCACCTCCGCAACCTCCTCGGCGGCGCCGCGACGCTCGACATGTCGCAGCGCGGAGCTGTAATCGCCCTCGTCCTCGCGACGGCGCTCTTCACGCTCCTGGCGACGATGCGAGCGCGCGCGCGTCGCTGACGTCTCGGACGGCGCGTCGAGAATTCGACTCGGCCCTTCCACCACGGCTACGTTGCCTGCTGGTGAATCTTCGCGCCCTCCCTGCTCTCGTCGGCTGCGCGGCGTTCGCGATCGTGCTCGCGTCGCGCCCGTCGGACGCCGAGACGAAGCGCAGCTCGACTCCTACCGATGGCGCGACAGAAGGCGCGTGCCCCGCCGACATGATCGAGATCGACGGCGAGTACTGCCCGTTCTTCTACCAGCTCTGCCTGCGCTGGATCTCGAACGGCAAGAACTCTCCGCCCCTTCGCTGCGACGAGTTCAAGAAGAGCGGCGGGTGCATGATGGCGACGCGCCACAAACACTTCTGCATCGATCGCTACGAGTGGCCGAACCGCCGCGGCGCGGTCCCGCCGGTGTCGCTCGATTGGTACGAAGCGAAGCGCTCGTGCGCGTCGGTCGGCAAGCGGCTGTGCGGCGACGACGAGTGGACGCTCGCGTGCGAAGGACCGGAGCGAACCCCGTACCCGTACGGTTACTCGCGCAACTCGGAGGCGTGCAACATCGACAAGGCCTACCGCTGGCCGGTCCTCGATGCGTACACGAGCGCGTACACGCGCGCGTCGGAGGTCGCGCGCCTCGATCAGCGCGAGCCCTCGGGATCGCGCGCGTCGTGCGTGAGCTCGTACGGTGTCCACGACATGACCGGCAACGTCGACGAGTGGGTCGTCAACGAGACGGGCCAATGCAAACCGCACTGCAGTGGGCTCAAAGGCGGCGCGTGGACCGCCGTCCGCAATCGGTGCCGACCGATGACGACCTTTCACGCGGAGGGCGATCACTTCTACGAAATCGGATTCCGTTGCTGCGCCGACGCGGAGCCGCCGAAGCCCGAGAGCGACAACCCTTACTGAGGCGAGAGTTGCGTCAGCATCGCGAGGAGGCGTTCGCGGAGCTCGCGGGTCATGTCGAGGGGGCGACCTTCGAGGCGGAAGGTGCCGTCGTCTTGTTTGCGTGAGGCGTGGATCTTCACTTTGAGCTTCGCTCCGTCGGCGAGCGCGCCTTCGATACGCGAGCCCGGCGGTGACGGCACCGACGACACGAGCGAGACGGTGTCCGCGCCGATCGCGACGATCTCCGCGTCGCCGCCGTTCGTCCACCTGAGACGCGCGGTCACTCGCCCTTCCTCCCGCGCGCCATCGCTGCGCGCGCTTCGCGGTTCGCCGTCTTCGTCGCGATCTCTGCGCGCTTGTCGTGCGTCTTCTTTCCGATCGCGAGACCGAGCTCGACCTTCGCGCGCCCGTTCTTGAAATAGAGCCGCAGCGGAATGAGCGTGTAGCCCTGACGCGCGAGCGCTTTGTGGATCTGCGCGATCTCACTCTTGTGCACGAGGACCTTGCGCGCGCGACGCGGCTCGTGCGGAAACGCCTTCGCTTGCTCGAACGGTGCGACGTAGAGCTGCTTGAGCCAGAGCTGCCCGCCGTCGACCGAGGCGAACGCGTCGACGATGTCGCATTTGCCCGCGCGCATCGATTTCACTTCGCTGCCGACGAGGACGAGCCCGCCTTCGAAGCGCTCGTCGATCGTGTAGTCGAACGTCGCGCGACGATTTTTCACGATGAGGACTTCGCCGTCGACCTTCTTGTCCGCTTTCGCCATGCGTTTGTCGTGACCGGGACGGTCGCTCAGCCGCCGTCTGCCGGCGGCAGCTCGTCGCCGTCGTACGGGAGGTGAAAGTGCACGTCGTCGTGATCGACGCCGAGCTGCTCTTCGAGGCGGACGAGGCGCTCGCGTAGCTGTTCGTTTTGCGCGGCGAGGGCGCGGATCATCTCGGCGGTCGGATCGGGGAGGTTCGCGTGATCGAGCGCCGCGTCGAAGCGCGCGCCCCTTGGGACGATGATGCGCGCGGGGACGCCGACGACCGTGGCGCCCGGAGGCACGGGCCGAACGACGACGCTGCCCGAGCCGATGCGCGCGCCGTCGCCGATTTCGATCGCGCCGAGGATGCAGGCGTTGGAGCCGACGACGACGCCCGCGCCGAGCTGCGGGTGGCGACGCCTGCGTTCGAGCGACGTGCCGCCGAGGACGATCCCTTTGTAGAGGAGGCAGCCATCGCCGACCGTCGCCGTCTCGCCGATGACGATGCCCATGCCGTGGTCGATGACGACGCGGCGGCCGATGGTCGCGCCCGGATGGATCTCGATGCCGGTCACGAAGCGATTGACGTGACCGAGGAGGCGGGCTGACAAGCGCTGCTCGCGCTTCCAGAGCTCGTGCGCGGCGCGATGGAGCCACAGCGCGTGGAGGCCCGGATAGACGAGGAGGACCTCGACGCCGGTGCGCGCCGCGGGATCGTTCTCGCGGATCGCCTCGACGTCCTCGCGCAGGCGCTCGACGGCGGACGCGAGCCCGACCATGAGTCGTTGCGGAGAGAACCGTGCGAGCATCTCGCGCGAGAGACTAGCGGACGCTAGGCTTCACGCCATTGTGTTCGTCCTGACGCCTCCGAAGATCAAGAAGTGGACACGCGACAGCTCCGAGCGCGTCGGCGACTACCGCGTCTTCGGCGTCGATCGCCACGTCGTGCGTGATGGCGACGGTGCGCCTCGCGGCGATTTCTTCACGTTCGCGTGCCGCGACTGGTGCAACGTCATCGCGATCACGCCTGACGACGAGATCGTGATGGTGTGGCAGTACCGCTTCGGCACCGATCGCATGTCGCTCGAGGTTCCTGGGGGCGTCATCGATGAGGGCGAATCGCCGATCGCGTCTGCGCGGCGCGAGCTTCTCGAAGAGACGGGCTACGCCGTCGACTCGATCGATCCGTTCGTCGTCGTCGAGCCGAACCCCGCGCTCCAAGGGAATCGCTGCTTCACGTTCCTCGCGCGCGGCGCGCGACGTGTCGCCGAGCCGTCGTTCGACGAACAAGAGGAGCTCGAGATCGCGCTCGTGCCCGTCGCGCACCTCGCCAAGATTTTGGACGACGGGCTCGTCACGCACGCGCTCGTGCACTCGGCGCTCGAGACGTTTCTTCGACGCGGACGTTGAGCGTCAGTCGTCTTCGACGGCCTCGAGGTCGCCGATGATGCCGTCTTCTTCGTCGTCGTCGCTCTCCCACTGCGAGCCACGCAAGAGCGTGCCGCTCTCCGGCGGCTCGCGCAGTCGAGCGAAGCGATCGCTGTCGCGCATCGGGCTCGACGGGCGCGACGATCGCGACGGACGTCCGTCGATCAGCTCGCCGGTCGGCTCGTCGTCCCATCCGTCGGCGCAGAAGACCTTCGGCATCGCGTGGCGCAAGAACGACCGACCGTCGCCGACGCCCATCGCGAGCGCGACCTTGCGGAGCTCGTACGCGAGCGCACCGGCGTGCGGAAAGCGCCGCGCCGGATCGCGTTCGACGGCGCGATCGAGGACGAAGCGGAGCTCCGGCGCGAGCTGCGGCTCGAACACCGATCCGACCACCGTGCCTTCGCGCGCGAGGACCATCGCTTGCGAATCGGTCACCGTCGGCGGGAAGCGCGGACCGAGCATCATCTCGCGCAGCAGGACGCCGAGCGAGAACACGTCGGAGCGCGCGTCACCGTAGCCACCGCGCGCCACCTCCGGCGCCAGAGCACGCACGCGACGCGCGAGCGAGCTCACGCTGCGCACGGTCGACGCGGCGCGCGCCGCCGCGGCGATCCCGAAGTCGCCGACCTTCACTTCGCCGTTCCACGACAGGAGGACGTCGCTCGGCGAGAGCTCGCCGTGCACGATCCCGAGGCGCATTCCGTCCGGCGACATCGCGAGGCGCGCACCCGCGAGCCCCTCGGCGATCTCGGCGCCGATGAAGAGCGCGAGGTCGAGCGGCATCCGCTGCCGCGACGACTGGTACACGTCGAGCATCTGCGCGAGCGTCCGACCGTCGACGAGCTCGAGGACGACGAACGGCTGAATCGGCGAGAGCAGACCGAAGTCTTGGAGCGCGATGACGTTCGGATGGCGCACGCACGCCGCGTCGCGCGCCGCGCTCGCGAGCGTCTCCATGACCGACTCGTGCTCGTCCGATGCGACGACGTCGAAGAGCTTCAACGCCACTGCACGACGCACACCGAACCCGCCGTCGATGACGCCTCGATAGACCGTTGCCATCGACCCGCGTCCGAGCTGCGAGCTGATGGCAAGCGTCCGCACATCGTCGAGAGCGATGTGGCGTTGCGGCGGAGGAATGAGCGGCGTGGCGCGCCCCATGGTTTGCCTCAGTGGGTGCAACGACCGAGCCGTGGACGCCTGACGTTTCGCGAGGCCGAAATGCCGATCAAAGCGCGGATCCCGCGCGCCTTCGCGAGGGGCCCGGCTCGGCGTGGATCCACACCACAGATCCACGTTTTTCCCGCGCGTTTGTGCGCCCATGTGGCATACGGAGCGCGGAATGCTTCGCGCCGCGATCGCCCCGCGCCTGCACCTCTTCGTCTGCGCGAACCGTCGCGCCGCCGACGCGCCGCTCGGTCCAGGATGCGGCGACGCAGGCGAAGCAACGTACGCCGCGCTCAAGGCCGAGGTCGCGCAGCGCTCCGCGTACCAAACGATCTGGGTCACGAAGACGCACTGCCTCGGCGTCTGCCCGAAGCGCGGGTGCACGGTCGCGGTGCATCCTCCCGGCGCGCTCTTCGCCGAAGTCGAAGCCGGCGACGCGGCTATGCTGATGACGCATATGAGCGGGAGCCCGACGTGAGCGCGCCGACGTGGGACGAGGTCGAGGGAATCGTCCATGCGATGGAGGAGCTCCAGCGCGGCAAGGTGATCGATCTCGCGCGTCGCTTGAAACCGAACCTCACGATGGAAGACATTCGCAATCCGCACGACTTCCCCGAGCTGAACGATCCCGACTGGCACTACGAAGACGGCGTGCTCACGGGGATCCAAGGCGTGCTCGCCGCCGTGCGCGCCGCCGCGGGCCGGAGCCGCGCGACGTGAGCAAGAAGAAGGGTGCCTCCGGTTTCAACCAGCCCTTCGAAGCGTTGAAGGAACTGAAGAAGCAGCTCGAGGCGGCGGAGAAGGCCGCGCTCGAAGCGGGGAAGAAACCGGCGCCGCCGCCGCGACCGTCGCCCGGACGCGCGTCGCAGCCGGCGCAGAGCGAAGAGGACGAGGCGCTGACGTTTCATCGGATGATGAGCGGCGTCGTTCCGCTCGATGCGCGCGCGCGCGTTCCGCAGACCGAGACCGTTCCGCGGAGCACGCAAACGGAGATCGCGGCGAAGCGCGCGGCCGCGCAGAGCACGGTGGAGAGAGAGTCCGCGGCGGTGCACGAGCATCTGCGATCGCTCGTCGAGGACAAGGCGCGCTTCGAGCTGAGCGACGACGGTCGGCGCGTCGAAGGGCGGCGCCTCGATCTTCCGCCCGATGCACTGCGGAAGTTGCGGCGCGGTCTCTTGCCGATCGACGCGCGGCTCGATCTTCACGGCGAGCGCGCGGGCGACGCGCGGACCAAGGTCGCGACGTTTCTCCGCGACAAGCGCGCCAACGGCGAACGCTGCGTGCTCGTCGTGCATGGAAAGGGCGAGCACTCGCCCGGAGGCGTCGGTGTTCTGCGTGGTGAGGTCGCGGCGTGGCTGTCGCAAGGGAGCGCGAGCGAGCACGTCGCGGCGTTCGCGACCGCGACGGAGAACGACGGCGGCGAAGGGGCGATTTACGTTCTGTTGAGGCGATGACGGCGGTTCAGCGATCGAGGATCGCGCCGAGCAAGTTCGTGTAGTCGTCGCTCCACACACGGCCGTTGGGATCGCGGAGCGTGCGCCACCGCGTCGCGAGCGCGCCGATCGAGTCGAGGCTTCGAGCGACGACGATCCACGTCCCGGGCACGCCGTTCTTCGCGTCGTCGCGCGAGATCGATCCGAGGCGCGCTTCGAGATGTGCGTCGCGCGCGAGCGCGGAGATGACGCGTTCGAGTCGGACGTAGCGATTCGTGACGTGGAACACGAGCACGCCGTCGGTGGTGAGCTTCTGCATGTAGAGCGCGATCGCTTCGCGCGTGACGAGATGCGTCGGGATCGCGTCGGAGCTGAAAGCGTCCAGCACGAGGAGATCGAATTCCGCGTCGGGGCCGCGCGCGAGGACGAGGCGGCCGTCGCCGAGGACGACGTCGACCTTCGCGGGCGAGTCAGCGAGGTAGGTGAACCATTTGCGCGCGACGCGCTCGACCGCCGCGTCGATCTCGAAGAACGTCCAGCGTTGCCCCGCCTCGGAGTACGCCGCGAGCTCGCCGGCGCCGAGGCCGACGACGCCGACGCGACGAGGTGCATTCGGGAGCGACGCGAAGAGCACGCCGGCCGGTCCATCGCGATCGTAGTAGTCGAGCGGATCGCGGCGACTCGCGGGATCGAGGCTCTGGCGACCGTGGATCGTCGTGCCGTGGAAGAAGCTGCGGAGGCCTGCGCTCTCTTCGACGCGGATGACGCCGAAGAAGCTCCGCTCCTCGTGGAGCGCGGCGGAGTCGAAGCGGCTGACGAGCGCGATCGCGACGAGGCCCGCGGCGAGGCGCGCGCGACGCCCGATCGAGAAGACGACGCAGAGCGCGATCGGAATGCCGTACCGCGCGAAAGCGCCGCGCGTCCCTTCGAGGTGCCGCGTGAAGAGCGCGAGCGCGAGCCCTGCGACGACCACCGGGACGACGACGTCGAGCGGTGACCACGCGCGCGACGCGGCGACGGGCGCGCGGCGCGGTGCGCTCGTGGGATCGATTCCGAGCGACCGGAGGAACGCGGCTTCGCGCTCTTCGTCGCTGCGCGGCGGCGCAAGCTTCGGCACGAGCCAGATCGCCGCAGCCATCACGAGCGGGTATTCGACGACGCGACGAAAGACGAGCGGCGCGACGATCGCGCTGACGACGCCACCGAGCGCGCCGCCGAGCGCGATGCACAGGTAGAACGTGGTGATGGCGCGCCCTTCGGGACGCCGACGCGCGAGCTCGCCGTGAAAGACGATCGACGCGACGAAGACGAGGAGCACGTGAAGCGCGCCGACGACGATGTGCTGCGACAACGGCAAGAGCGCGAAGAGGAAGAGGCTCGACGCGAGGCCGACGTACGCCGGTCCGAGAACACGAAGCGCGTCCGACGGTGCGCGCCGACCGAACACGATGACGAACGACAGCAGGTAGAATGCGAGCGGCGGGAGCCACAGCATCGGCGCCGACGCGACGTCGGTCGTGATGTAGCTCGTCGCGCCGATCATGAGGCTCGATGGAACGAACGCGAGCGCGATCCAGCGCGCTTTCGTCGACCACTCGAGCGTTTCGTCGAGCGCGTGCGGGGACGCTTCGATCGCGGGCTCGGATCGCGCGCGCACGCGAAGCACCGCGACGCCTGCGCACAGGCACGCGAAGACGCCGTACCCAACAGCGAGGACGATCGACTGCGTGCGAAGCGAGAGCAGTGGCTCGACCACGAACGGATACGCGATGAGCGCGACGAGGCTCCCGACGTTGCTCGCCGCGTAGAGCCAATACGGATCCTGCCCCGGCGCGACCACGGCGAACCAACGCGACAAGAGCGGCGTCGTCGTCGCGAGAACGAAGAACGGAAGCCCCACCGACAACGTCAGCGACGCGAGCACCCACCACGTCGGATCGTCGCCGCCCATCGGAGCCGCGCCGCCGCGCACCGCGAGTGGCAAGCAGATCGCCGGCAAGAGCAGGACGACGACGTGGAGCTTCGCGTGGCGCGCCTCACCGAGCCGCGACGGAGCCGCGTACGCATACGCATACGCCGCGAGGAGCGCCGCCTGAAAAAAGACGAGGCACGTGCTCCAAACCGCCGCCGCACCGCCGACGCGCGGCAAGAGCATCTTCGCGAACATCGGCTCGACGAAGAAGAGCAGCAGCGCGCTCGCAAAGACCGCGACCGCGAAGAGGCGAAGCATTCGCCCTCACCTTCCCGTCTTCCCGGCTTCCTGTGAATCTCCAAATTCTCAGGCCGCGCGCGTCGGCACCGAGATCGTCGCGCCGCCGAAATAGCGGCGCGACGACCTCGCGTTCTGCGTTCTGCCTTCGACGTTCGCCACGTCGTCGGCTTCGGCGGCGTGGCGACGCGTGCCGGTGGCGTGGCTGCGCTCCGGAAGCGGCTGAAAGCGCTGAAGCGACGCTAGAGCGCAATGCGCAAATCCGCGTGGCCGCTATCGCGTAACCTTTGCCATGGTCAAAGATCGACGTTTCGCGGTTCGCTTCTCGCTCGCCGCATTCGGCGCCGCCGTCATCGCAACGTCGAGCGGCGCCGCGGGCGCCGGCACGCTGACCGCCGGCGATCCGGCGAACACGTTCGACCTGACACCGTTCGCCGTGGGCGCGGGCTCGATCTCGCTGGGCAACCTCACCGACTTCCGGTTCCTGCCCGACAAGCGGCTCGTGATGATCCTCAAGACCGGCGACGTCGTCGTGCGCAAGACCGACACCACGCTGGTCGCGGCTGGCGCGTTCTCCGTCAGCACGACAAGCGAGCAGGGCCTGCTCGGCATCGAGGTGCACCCCGACTTCGCGAACAACCACACCCTCTTTTTTTATTACTCGGCGAGCGCGGCCGAGGGCGGCACCTCTTTCGATCGCCAGCGCATCGTGTCCGTCGTCCTCAAGAACGACAACACGCTCGACATGCCGACGAAGAAGGTGCTCGCCACGGGCTTCATGCGCGGTCCGGCGACCAATGACGGCGGCGCACTCAGCATCGGCACCGACGGCAAGCTCTACTTCGGTGTCGGCGACTCGGGCTGCAACAGCGGCGCCGCGCCGGGCGGCATCATCACAAATTACTTTGGCACCTGCCTGACCAACGGCAATGGCAAGATCATGCGCATTAACCTGGATGGCACCATCCCCAACGACAACCCGCTCGTCGGCGTCGCCGCCGCGAGCGCGTGCAGCAACGCGGCGGCCTGCACCGCGGAGGGGACCGACATCGCGACCACCGGCACCGCCGCGCCGCGGACGGAGATTTGGGCGTGGGGCTTTCGCAATCCGCGGCGCTTCTGGCACGACCCGCAAACGGGCAACCTCTGGGTCGGCGACGTGGGGGAGGTCACGTACGAAGAGGTCACGATCGTCCAGAAGGGAAAGCACCACGGCTGGCCGTATCGCGAAGGCGCGCACGGCTATCCGCCCAACAAGTGTCAGGTCGTCACGCCGAACGTGGGCGACTGCGTCGATCCCGTCTACGACTGCCAGCACGGCACCGGCACCGCGACCGAAGACGGCAACTGCAACTCGATCACGGGCGGCTTGATCATGGACTCGTGCGACTGGCCGGCAACGTTCAAGGGACTCTACTTCTTCGCCGACAACGCCAACGGTCGCGTGTGGACGATGCAGCCGAACCCCGCGCGCACCGGGCTCGTCGCCGGCACGCGCAAGGACTTCGGCGGCGGCTTCTCACCAGGCGCGCTGCACACCGGCCCCGACGGCGCGCTCTACGTCGCGGACTACCCGGGTACCGTCGTGCGCATCGCGCCGAAGGCGCCTGTCATTTGCCCGGTGATTCCGCCCGACGCGGGCACCGAGGGCGGAGCCAACGATGGCGGCGGCGGTAGCCCGGACGGCGGTGTCGGTCCGGTCGACGCGAGCCTGGGCGGGGACTCCTCGCTCGGCGGCGACGCGGCCACCAACGCCGGCAGCGGCGACAGCGGCGGTTGCGGATGCCGCGTCGCGGCCGCGCAGACGACCGCGCGCGCAACATGGCTGCTCGCGGCGCTCGGCGCGCTCGGTCTGTTCATCGCGCGGCGCCGGCGAGCAGGATGAGCAAAGCGGCCCGGCGTCGTTGTCACCTTGTCCCAACGCCGTTCGACTCCCGTTCGCCTAAGCCGCCCGCATCGGCACCGAGATCTCCACCAAGCACCCGCCGCTCTCGCGGTTCGCGATCGTCAGCGCGCCACGCTCGCCTTCGACCGCCGCGCGCGCGATCGCGAGCCCCATGCCAGTCCCGTCCGCCTTCGTGGTGACGAACGGCACCGCCGCGCGCGCGATGACCGATGCCGCGATCCCCGGACCGTCGTCCGCGACGCGAATCACGAGGCGCGCGCCGCGCGACGCGACGTCGACGACGACGAGCGCGTGCGCCGCGACGAGCGCGTTCTCGAGCACGTTGAACACCGCGTGCGACACGTTCTCCGCGTTCGCCGGCGATGCGGCACGCGCGGGCTCCAGATCGCCCAGCTCGAGTCGCACGCCTCGCGAGACGGCGAGCGCATCGAGGCGACGCGCGACCGCCGCGACGACGTCGGCGTAGGTGCTCGACGACGCGGACGATGGATTCGACGTCTGACGCAGGACGCTCGTCAGCATCTCGCTCAGCTCGCGCTGCACTTCACCGAGCTTCTCCAGCTCCTCGTTCACGACGCGCGCGTCTTCGCCCGACAACGAAGCGACACGCTTCGTGATCCGATGCACCGTGATCCCGATGAGCCCGAGCTGGTGACGCGTCTGATGAACGACGCGCGCGGTCACTTCGCCAACGGCCGCGAGACGCTCTTTCGCGGCGAGCTCGTCCATCAGCTCGGCGATGCGTCGCTGCCGCTCGAGCTGGCGCGCGAACGCCGCGTTCAACAGAAACGCCCAACCGAGCGCGACGGTCCAAGGAAAGATCCACGTCGCATCGAAGACTGCGTGCGCCGCGAATTGAAGCGGCGCCGACGAGACGCCGGCGATGACGTACGCCGACACGACGGGTCGCACGCGATCGAGCTCGGGCTCGCGCACGCGAGGGCGAAGAATGGTCCACGCGAAGACCAGATCGATCCCCGCGGAGAGCAGCGCGAAGATATTGACGAGGAGCCAGAATCGCAGCTGAACGGAGAGCGACGACAGCGGCGCGAGCGGCACTGGGTAGCCGAGATGCATCTCGCGCGCGACGGCGTCGGTCGCGAAGATCGCGATCACGCTGGCGACGCCTGCGCCGAGCGTCGCGGCGGCTCGCGCGCGCATCTCGGGCGCGGCGCGGAGCCGACCGTACACGATGTCGACGATGGCACCGACGACGGCGCACGCGACCGTGTAGAGCGCGGCGCGCGGCCCGATCGCGAGGTACGTCGCGATCGCGACGATCCGAAACGTGAACGGCGCGTACCGCTCGGAGCTCCAACGAAGCGGCGTCAGCGCCCCCGCGAGCAGGAACGCGGCGCACAAGAGCTCCGTCACGGAGCGCCTCCGCGTCGCGCGAGGAGCACCGCGAGCCGCGTGCGATCCGTCACGTCGAGCGTCTGCAGGATCTGCGTGACGTGGTTCTTCACCGTGCCTTCGCTGACGAAGAGAGCGCGCGCGATCTCGCGATTCGAGCGCCCTTCGGCCAAGAGCGCGAGCACTTCGCGCTGGCGATCGGTGAGCGCGTCGAGCTTTCGCGACAGCTCGCGATCCGCGGACTCGGTGCGCATCGCGCCGGCGACGCGGACGGCGAGATCCGCCGAGAGCACGGTCTGACCGCTCGACGCGCTTCGGATCGCGGCGAGGAGCGACGCGGGCGGCGCGTCTTTGCGCACGAAGCCGCTCGCGCCGCGTTCGAGCGCGGTGCGCACGCTCCGCGGATCGTCGAACGCCGACAAGACGAGGACGCGCGCGCGGTCGGCGATCTTCGCGATGACCT